>NZ_VMNX01000109.1 GCF_009377235.1 Streptomyces acidicola | reverse complement strand
GAGCCGGAGCGGGCGCGGGGGCGGGAGCCGGCGGCTCCGGGGTCTCCGGCGGCTCCGGGGTCTCCTCGTAGTGCCTGGAGTGCGGGAACGGCGGGGCGGACATCCCCTTGGACTTGAGGCGGATGATGCGGTGGCCCGCCGCCGGCTGGACGCTCAGATGGCAGTCGCCGCGCTCCCGCAGCATGGCCAGGAGCTCCTCCTGTACGGGCTCCGGGTCGTCCCAGGTGCCGTACAGCTTCTGGGTGCTCAGGCAGATGGGCCGCAGCCCGCGGTTGAGCACCGCCTCCCAGGCGGCGATGGACACGCCGGGCGTGTGCTCCGAGCGGAAGTCGTCCAGGACCACGATGCCCTCGGGGAGCATGCTGTCGTGTGCCGCGCCGATGTCCCCGTACACGTGCTCGTACAGGTGCGAGCCGTCGATGTGGACGAAACGGCAGGAGCGGGGGTCGACCTCGTCCGGGACGATCGAGCTCGGGCCCTGGAGGACGCGCGGCAGCTCGTCGTGGAAGGAGAGGTAGTTCTCCTCGAAGATCTGCCGGGTCAGCCGGGAGTACGACTTGTTCGCCTCGGCCCGGTTCGCGTCGTCCGGTGCGTCGCCCTCGAAGAGGTCGCACACCGTGTACTGCTCGCCCTTCTGCCGGTGGTGCCCCAGGAGGATCGCGCTTCTGCCCATGTACACGCCGACTTCGAGAAGGTCTCCGCGGGTTTCGCGGGCCTCCTGCCGGTCCAGGAACCAGGTGAACAGCATCTGGTCGAGTACGGGGAACCAGCCGGGGACATCGGCGAGTTCGCGGGGCGGTCGGGTCATGCCTGGTGCAACGGTCATGAGGCGAAAACACTCTCTCGCGTGGGCGTGACGTGCTGGCGTTACCGGGGCGGGACCGAACAGTCGTTGGAACCTATGAGACGTCTGTGGTGCGGTCAAGGAATGCTGCGCTGCTCACCCGTGTGAGACTCCTCAAACGACGGGCAAGATGAATTCCGCGGAAATTCCCCGACAATTCCCGGACTCCCGGAGGTGTGGTCCGGGAGGCGTCGGGGATTGCCGGGGAATTCCCACGGAGATGCATCGGCAGGCCCTAGCCGCGGCTGCGCTCCAGCGATCTCTTCAGCGCGGGTCCCAGTCGTACCTCCACCCCGCGGTGCAGCGCCCATGCGAGGACCAGCATCCCCAGCAGGGTGAGCCCGATCGTGGCGCCCGCCGGCAGGCCCAGGCGCTGGTGCAGGACGTTCACGGAGACCCAGCCCAGGTGCTCATGGACCAGGTAGAAGGGGTAGGTCAGCGCGCCGGCCACCGTCAGCCAGGGCCAGTTGATCCGGTTCAGCCAGCCGAGGGCGATGGCCGCCACCGCCACGAAGCCGAGGGTGACCACGAGGACGATGCCGTACGACGTGCGGTTGGAGAAGGCGTCCGGGTTGGGGGCGTGCCACAACTCCTGGACCGCGTAATGCTGGCCGATCAGCCAGCTCACCATCACGATGCCCCATGCGTACACATCACGCCGGTCGCGGTGGACCAGGTAGAGGCCCATGCCGCCGATGAAGAACGGCGCGTACTCGGGCATCAGCACGGTGTCCAGCAGCGGCTCGTTCGCCGACTGGGCGATGGCGGCCGCGAGGGTCCAGCACGCGCAGAACATGATCACGCGGCTGCGGGTCACGCCCGGCAGGACCACGCAGAGGGCGAACAGCGCGTAGAAGCGGACCTCCGCCCACAGCGTCCAGCAGACGCCCAGTACCCGGTCCACGCCCAGGGGCTGTTGCAGCATGGTCAGGTTCACCAGCGCGTCGCTCGGCGAGACCGCCTTGTACGCGACCGTCGGCAGCGCGAACACCACCGTCACCAGGATCACCGCCGCCCAGTAAGCGGGCATCAGCCGGGAGGCGCGGGAGACGAAGAAGGACCGCAGCGGCCGGCCCCAGCCGCTCATGCAGATCACGAAGCCGCTGATCACGAAGAAGATCTGCACGCCCAGACAGCCGTAGGCGAACCACTCGTGCAGTGTGGGGAACTGCTGTTTGGACGAGGTGCCCCACGCCTGGGATATCTCTCCGTCACGGCCGCCGTAGTGGTACGCGGCGACCATCAGCGCGGCGATCAGCCGCAGCCCGTCGAGCGCGCGCAGGCGTGGGGCGGCGGCCCGACGGGTGGTGCGGGGCGGGACGAGGACCGTGTCCGGTCCCGCTCTCCGCGAGGGGTCACCCGGCCGGATGCCCGGCCGGGCTGCCCCTATGGGCCCTGAGGGCCCTATGGGGTTCGATTCCTGTGAGGACGAGGTGGGGGGTGCTGTCTTCGCAGGTATATTCATCAGATCAACCGAGCGTCGCCCTCTTCAGTGACCGGGCGCGGCGGGCGACTCTGCGGACCGTCGCGTTGCGGGGGATGAACGCCAGCTGCGAAGGGACCGCGCCGGGCAGGGCCAGCGAGGTGAGGCGGCGGCGCTTGAAGTAGCGCCAGGTGTGCTGGTTCAGCCGGTCCGTCAGGTAGCGCTCCACCTCCGGCCGCAGCTCCGGGTAGATCTTCGGCTGCATCGCGAAGCCGACGGCTCGCACGAGACCGGTCAGCTGCTCCGCGTCGAGCCCCTGCTTCTGCTCGGTCACCGCGGCGCGGTCCGTCAGCTCCGGCAGCAGGGCGTCCACGATGGTGACGGGGACGCGGTTGCTGTTCTCGTACGGCGTCAGGCGCTCCAGCAGGGTCTCCGTGCCGATGCGGGCGACCGGCAGACCGTACAGCGCGGACGCGGTGAGCAGCGCCGTGGAGAAGCAGCCGACGACCAGGGCGGGCCGCATCCGCTGGTAGAGCACCTCGGCGAGGACCGGCGTGTCGACGACCGTCAGGTCGGCGCCGAGCTTCTCCGCCTCCTTCTCCAGGCCGCGCGACCAGCGGGCCGGGGCGCTGGGGTGCGGCTTGAACACCACGCGGGTGTGACCCAGCTCGACGGCGCCCTTCAGCATCCGTACGTGCAGGTCCTCCTCCTCGGCGGCGGTGAGGATGCCGAGCGCGGAGAGGTACTGGCCGAGCAGCAGCGCGGGCTCGTCGACTGCGGGCAGCGCGTCGCCGGTGTCCTCGAGTTCGGCGAGCACCTTCGAGAACGCGTCCGTGGGGACGATCTCGGGCTCCACATCGAACTCGGTGAGCAGCAGCGGCGTCAGACCCGGTACGAGGTCCAGGTGCAGCAGCCGGGTCACGCGGGTGCCGACCAGCGGGTCGATCTTGTTACGGGTGGGGCCGTAGCTCATCAGGCCGTCCGCGTACACGGTGACGGGCGCGCCCATGAAGATCTGCGCGATACCGAGCGCCGGCTGCACCTGGATGGACTCCACGGCCAGCTCGATGTCGTCGTCGCCCAGGTTCCAGGCGAGCCGCAGGTGCCGCTCCCACAGCGGGGCGTCGTCCTGGCGGGGCTGCCAGCCGCCGGGGTGGAAGGGGGAGATGGTCTCGTTCCACGAGATCACGTCGTCGAACCGGCCGCGCAGCCGCTCGAAGCCGGGCATCTCGTCCAGCGACGGCGAGGTCTCGGGCGTCGACGCGTTGTTGGCGACCAGCAGGATCCGCCGGTCCGCGGGCCCGAAGCAGTCGGTGTCCAGCGCGGCGGCGAGCGTGGCCGTCCCGTACAGGGTGGAGGAGAGGAAGATCTGGGTGGTCACGCGGCCACCCCCGCGGCGGCGGGACGGCGGCGCAGCCGGCGCAGCCTCGTCGCGCGCTGGACGTCCATGGAGTCGAGGGCCTCGTCGAGCACGTCCTGCGGCATGCGCCGCAGCGCACCGGCGCTCATCGCCTTCAGTTTCCGTGCCACCTGTGGCTCGAACCTTTCAATGGATCCCAGATGATGGGAAATGATCGCGCAATACGTGCGCACGGCCTTCGGGAGGAGTTTCGACGCGTCCGGGTCGGCGGCGGTTTCCGTGATGACCTGGTCGAACGCGCGAATGAAGTCGAGCTGCCGTACGTCCCCGATCTGGGTCAGCGACGACGCCACCCCGCGCCGGTAGTAGACGCCGAGCAGCCCCACCACGGCCATGGACTCGGCCTCCCGGTGGAGCTTCCAGATCCACGGCCGGTCCTCCGCGGTGCGCAGGCCGTCCGTGAAGTGCAGCAGCCCGCGGTCGACCAGCCGGCGGTGGTAGACGCCGGCCCACGCGTACGCGTAGTCGACGGACGTGGACCGGTCGGCGGGCAGGATGATGTCCCGCGGCCGCAGTACGACCCCCCGCCGACCGTGCGGCACCCGGTGGATGGAGCGCGCCCGCGCGGTGCACTGGACGTGGTCCGTGCGGACGAAGTCGACGCCCAGGTCCTCGATTGCGGCGAGGAGCTGCGGGTAGTAGCCGGGGGCGAGCCAGTCGTCCCCGTCGAGGAACGTGAGGTACTCGCCGCGCGCCTTGTCGATCCCGGTGTTGCGGGCGGTTGCCAGTCCCCCGTTCTTCTCGTGTCTGACATACACCGCGCCCGGGAGCTCGCGCTCCGCACGCGCGAGAATGTCCGGGGTTTCGTCGCGCGAGCAGTCGTCGACGAGAATGAATTCGAAGTCGTCCCGCGCGTTGGCGCGCAGGCTCTTCAGGGTGTCGGGCGCGTATTGCTGCACGTTGTAGAACGGCACGATGACGGAGAGCTTGACCACGTGCCCGACGTTAGGGGGCGGCCCGGCATTCGTCTTGACTCCCGGCTTGATACCAGGTGAACGACACGTGGCGGTACCGTGAACCAGGCGATATTCCGCGCCGATCATGGCCTGATTCGCCATTCGTCGACGTGCTGTTAACCGTTTGTTGGATTCTGGTTGGGCTGCGGGGCGAAATGGCTTCCTAGCGTCTTCGGCGTGCCAGCAAGTACCAGGAAGACCCTGCGGATCGCCGTTCTCGCGGATTCCGACACCCGGTGGAAATGGGGCGCGCTCACCGCGAACCGTCTCGCTCCGGATGACTCGGACATCCGTCTGGACGGCTACCTCCTGCGGGGCCGTGCCACCCCCACGGCCCGCCAGCTCGAAGAAGTCGGCGTCCGCGCGGACTCGCTCCGCGAGGTCACCGGCGTCGAGTTCCTGCGGGTGATGGGCGGGGCGGCCGACGACGAGGAGCCGCCGTACGACCTCGTCGTGCTCTCCCTCGTCGGGGGCGGCGTCCAGGCCATGCTGCACGGACTGAGGAACGCCTGGGGCGCGCGGACCCGGCGGCCCGTCGTCGTCACCGGCTACGTCGGTGTCGTCTACGAGAAGCTCGCCGACGGCCTGCTGCTGCGGCACGGCGCGGACCTCGTCCTCGCGAACTCCCGCCAGGACGCGGACCGGTTCCGGGCCGTGTACGAGGGAGTGGGCGCCGACGCCTCGTCGGTGACCGAGGTGGCCCTGCCCTTCCTCGGGGGCGCCCCGTACACCAAGCACGACCCGTACACGGTTGTCTTCGCTGCCCAGCCCTCCGTGCCGGACAGCCGCAAGGACCGCACGTACCTGCTGAACCGGCTGGTCCAGCACGCCAGGCTGCACCCCGAGCGCGAGGTGTTACTGAAACTGCGCTCCAAGCCGGGCGAGCACACCACCCACATCGAGGAACTGCCGTACCAGAAGCTGGCCCAGCGGATCGACCTGCCGGACAACTTCCGCCTCGTGTACGGCAACATGGGCGAGGTCCTCGACCGGACCGACCTGCTCGTCACGGTCAGTTCCACGGCCGCCCTGGAGTCCCTGCACCGCCGTATCCCCACCGTGGTCCTCACCGACCTGGGGATCCGCGAGGCGCTGGGCAACCACCACTTCGTGGGCTCCGGCTGCCTCGCCTCCTGGGACCAGCTCGACGCCGGGCACGAGCCGTCGCCCGACGCCGCGTGGGTCACCCGCCAGGGAGTCGCCGCCTACGGGTCGTACGAGACGGCCTTCGACACGGCGCGCGCACGCATCGGCAAGCTGCTCGCCGCCGAGCTCCCGCCCCTCGACCCGTACTACACGCCCGTCACCGCGCCCGGCTACCTGCCCGGCATCCTCGCCCGCCACCACCTCGGCCCGGACGGCGCACCGCTGCCCGGGGCCCCCGTCGCCGACAAGGAGCCCAGCCCCGTACGGCAGATCGTGCGCCGGGCGGCACGCGGCGCGTACCGGCACGGGGTGCAGCGGGTGGCACCCGTCATCCGGCGGATGGGGGAGCTGTGAGCGTGCCCGCGTATGCCGTGAACCCGTCGCAAGGAGTACATCCCATGCCCAACCCGGAAGCGGGCCCGGCTGCTTCGGCACGCCGCGTGCTCGCCGTGATCCCCGCGCGCGGCGGCTCCAAGGGCGTCCCCGCGAAGAACCTCGCCCCGGTCGGCGGCGTCCCGCTGGTCGCCCGCGCCGTGCGCGAGTGCCGGGCCGCCCGGCTGGTGACGGACGTCGTGGTCTCCACCGACGACCAGGCCATCGCGGCCGCCGCCCGTGAGGCCGGCGCCGAGGTCGTGCTGCGCCCGGCCGCCATCGCGGGTGACACCGCCACCTCCGAGGCCGCGGTCCTGCACGCGGTGGACGCGCACGAAGCCCGCCACGACGCTTCGGTGGACGTCGTCCTCCTGGTCCAGTGCACCAGCCCGTTCATCGTCCGCGAGGACATCGACGGTGTAGCGGCCGCGATCGTCGAGAACGGCGCCGACACCGCGCTCACCGTCGCCCCCTTCCACGGGTTCATCTGGCGGGACGCCGCGGACGACCCCTCGGTCGTCGAGTCCACCCGCACGGGAGCCGTGGGCGGCACCACGACGGTCACCCACGCCACGGACACCGACGGCGGCTACGGCGTCAACCACGACAAGTCGTTCCGCCCCCGCCGCCAGGACCGCCCCCAGGACCTCCTGGAGACCGGTGCCGCCTATGCGATGGACGCGGCCGGCCTGCGCAAGCACCAGCACCGCTTCTTCGGCCGTACGGAACTGGTGCGCACCGACCCCGCGCGGGTCCTGGAGATCGACGACCCGCACGACCTGGCCCGCGCCCGCGCGCTGGCTCCCCTCTTCGACGCGGACCGTCCTGGTTCGCTGCCGACCGCTCAGGACGTTGACGCGGTCGTCCTCGACTTCGACGGCACCCAGACCGACGACCGGGTGCTGATCGACTCCGACGGACGGGAGTTCGTCTCCGTGCACCGCGGGGACGGACTCGGCATCGCGGCCCTCCGCAAGAGCGGCCTGAAGATGCTGGTCCTGTCCACGGAACAGAACCCTGTGGTCGCCGCCCGGGCCCGGAAGCTCAAGATCCCGGTCCTCCACGGCATCGACCGCAAGGACCTCGCACTGAAGCAGTGGTGCGAGGAGCAGGGCATCGCGCCTGAGCGCGTGCTCTACGTCGGCAACGACGTCAACGACCTCCCGTGCTTCGCCCTCGTCGGCTGGCCCGTGGCGGTCGCGAGCGCCCACGACGTCGTGCGCGGCGCCGCACGCGCGGTCACCACCGTCCCCGGTGGCGACGGCGCGATCCGAGAGATCGCCGGCTGGATCCTCGGACCCTCTCTCGACTCTCTCGACCCTCTCGACAAGTAAGGAACGTTTCTCATGAGCTCCAACTCCCGCCTGCGTGCCTTCGGTTCGCGTACCGCCGGTCCCGGCCAGCCCGTCTACGTCTGTGGCGAGATCGGCATCAACCACAACGGCGACCTGGAGAACGCGTTCAAGCTGATCGACGTGGCCGCCGAGGCCGGCTGCGACGCGGTCAAGTTCCAGAAGCGCACGCCGGAGATCTGCACCCCGCGCGACCAGTGGGACATCGAGCGCGACACCCCCTGGGGCCGCATGACCTACATCGACTACCGCCACCGTGTGGAGTTCGGTGAGGACGAGTACCGCCAGATCGACGCGCACTGCAAGGAGAAGGGGATCGACTGGTTCGCCTCCCCGTGGGACACCGAGGCCGTCGCCTTCCTGGAGAAGTTCGACGTCCCGGCCCACAAGGTGGCCTCGGCCTCCCTGACCGACGACGAGCTGCTGCGCGCCCTGCGCGGCACCGGCCGCACGGTCATCCTCTCCACGGGCATGTCGACCCCGAAGCAGATCCGCCACGCGGTCGAGGTCCTGGGCAGCGACAACATCCTCCTGTGCCACGCCACGTCGACGTACCCGTCGAAGGCCGAGGAGCTCAACCTGCGCGTCATCAACACCCTGCAGGCCGAGTACCCGAACGTCCCGATCGGCTACTCCGGTCACGAGACGGGCCTGCAGACCACGCTCGCCGCGGTCGCCCTGGGCGCCACCTTCGTCGAGCGTCACATCACCCTCGACCGTGCCATGTGGGGCTCGGACCAGGCCGCGTCCGTGGAGCCGCAGGGCCTCGCGCGCCTCGTCCGCGACATCCGCACCATCGAGGCGTCCCTCGGCGACGGCATCAAGAAGGTGTACGACTCCGAGCTCGGCCCGATGAAGAAGCTGCGCCGTGTCCAGGGCGTCGTCGCCGAGGCGGAGATCGCCGCGGCGGCGGGCGAGCCGGTCACGGTCTGATCCCCTCCACCCCCACACCAAGGGAAGCGACGGTCGTACGTCGATGAGCCCCCGCGCCGGATCAGCCGGCCCCCACACTCTCGCCTTCGTCGAGAGCCCGGTACAGCTCCTGAACGTCCTGGAGTGGGCGCACGCCCACGCCCTCGGCACGGAGTCGGACACCGCGCGGGCCCCCGGCGCGGGGCTCACCCTTGTCGTCCTCTCACCCAACGACCCCATGACCCGGGGCCAGTTGCGCCGTATGGCGGAGCTGGCGCGGGACGAGGGGTACCAGGTGCGGTGGGAGGAGGCGCGGGGCGGCACGACGGCCCCGTTCCACACGATCGCGGGCCTCGCGCCCTTGCTGCGCAAGGCGGCACGGGTCGTCATGGGCGACCCGTTCTCCCGCTACGTACAACTCCTGCTCACCATCACCCGGGCCCAGGACCTGGTGGTCGTGGACGACGGCACGGCGACCATGGAGTTCGTCTCCCAGCTCGCCCGCGGCGAACGCCTGGTGCGCTGGCACCGCAAGGGCGGCCGCCCCGGCCCCCGCGACCTGCTCTTCGCCCCGGTCTCCTCCAAGGCCCGCCACCGCCTCACCCCCGGTGAGAACCGGCACGTGGAGGTCTTCTCCTCCATGCCGATCGACGAGACCCCCAACGGCGTCACGGTCACCGCGAACGGCTTCGCCTGGACCCGCGCCCGCTTCGGCCCGCCGCGTATCACCAAGGGCGCCGACATGGTCGGTACGTCCCTGGTCGAGACGGGCGTCGTGGACGGCGACCGCTACCTCGAGGCGGTCCGGGCCCTCGCCCGCGCCCACGGCGCGACCCGCTACTTCGCCCACCGCCGCGAGAGCACCGACAAGCTCCACCGGCTGGCCCAGGAGACGGGCCTGGAGGTGGTCCGCCCGGACCTCCCCCTGGAACTCATCGCCCGCCGCGGCCCCATCGGCAGCACGATCCTGAGCTTCCCGTCGACCGTGGTCCACACCCTGCCGCTCGCCCTGGCAGGCACGGACGTCAAGGTCGCCGTCTGCGACATCGACCCCACCTGGCTGACGGACAACGCCTCGCCTCGCGCGCAGGGCTTCCTGTCCGGGGTGACGGGGACGGCGCGGGATGTGCATCGGTTGTCGGCGGTTACGTCGGCGTAGGGGCTGGGGGCGGCGACGTCGGCGTAGGCCTCGCGGTCCTCAGAGCTGTACGGCGAGCGAGTAGAAGCGGGTGATCTGCTGTGCGTTGCCGTTGTCGTCGGTCACCATCAGCAGGGAGCGCCGCCCCCGGTACGGGCCGTCGCTCAGCGTGTCGCCCAGTGCCATGCCCTCGACGTTGCCCAGCAGCGGGTTGGCCTGCGTCCCCTTGAGCGCCACCTCACCCGGGCTGCCCGCGGGGCAGTCGGCGAGGTCGAACAGCAGCGAGCTGGTGAGGGATTCATCGGCGGGCGTGTCGTACAGCGACTTCTTCCGTGTCACATCCATGGCCTTGGGCCCCAGGGTGACGTCCTTGACCCGTATCGCGTTGCCCAGGCCCGCCGAGTACTGCCTCTCCAGAGCCAGGAGCCGGTTGTCGTCGACCGCCACCAGCTCTACCAGACTCAGCCCCTCGTCGGTGCGGTAGGCGTACTGGTTGTCCAGGGTGTACGACCCGCCGGGGGTGCCGGTGTAGCGCTGGATGCGCAGGAGGTTCTTGCCCCGGTCGTCGCCGTCCTGGGCGAGAGGTGACTCCAGACCGACGTACAGGTACTTGCCGCTCGGTGTGAGGGCGAGCGACTCGATCGTGCGGCCCGCCATGGCGCCGCCGTCGGGCCAGACACGGAAACCCTTGGGCAGGGGGAGGTCGGGCCCCTTCTGAAGGCCGTTGTCGAGGTCGAAGCGGCGGATCGCGGGCCCTGTCTCGGAGGCGACGAGCGCTGTCCGCCCACCCTTCTCGACGGCGATCGCCTCCCCGTCGAACCATCGGCCGAGCTCGCTGCCGTCCGCCTTGCGCAGGGTCGTGGCCCTCTGGGCCCGTAGCCCGAGGGCTTCGGGTGTGCCGATGTCGATGGGAAAGATCCGTCCCGGTTCGTTGTCGGCGATCGCGTACACCGTGCGATGGCCGTCGGGATCGAAGGCCAGGCCCGACAGGCCCTCGACCCCCTCGTTGTCGACCTCCTGCTTGTCGAGCGCGTCGGAGTGGTCCAGCAGGGCGGCCCGGGAGGAGCAGTCGCCCCGGGCCTCCCTGTGCGCGGGCGGGTGCAGTCGGTCCCACGCGGGCGGTGCCGCGAGGCCGATACCGAGGCCTACGGCGAGCCCCGAGGCGAGCGCCATGAGCAGCCTGCGGCGGATGCGGCCGGGCGGCAGGGCCGGAACCCCCGCATGCGTGGGGGTGTGCTCCGGTACGGGACGTTTCGCCGCGTTACGTACGAAGCCGAGGCCCGAGAGCCCGTTCTCGTCCTGGGCGCGTGCTTCCTGAGGCTCGGTCAGCTTCAGGGTGCTCATCTTCTTCCGGACGAGCCGGAACACCTCGCCCAGGGTGAGCACTTCGCCGCCGCCGGTGTCGCCCTTGCTGAGGACGTCCACCAGGGCCCCGGTGAACGCGGAGCATTTGTCGGGGTCGGGGGCGTGGGAGAGGCGGTTGTGCGCCGTGGACGTCAACGCGTACGTTCCGGCGTCGAGTTGCGTCAGGGTGCTCAACGCCAGTTCGGCGCTGTCCGGGGCGGAGTACGACTCTCCCTCGTCCCGGATCCATTTGCCGCTGAAGCAGCAGTCGAGGATGAGAACGACGCGCCGGGCGGAACTCTTCTCGATCGCGCCCCGGAGGTGGCGGGTGTCGACCCAACCCGCAGGACGGCCGAGCCGCGACTTGGGCAGGGTCAGATACAGACGTTGATCGGTACCCAGCAGCCCGTGACCCGCGTAGTACACGATCAGCGTGTCCTCGGCACGTGCGCCCGCCTCTTCGACGGCGTCCATGATCTCGGGCGCCTCGGCCGGATTGGGCAGGGTGATGACGCGACCCTCGGGGAACCCTCCGATGTCCTGGTCGAGGAAGACCTTCCGGAGGCCGGCGAGGTTGTGCTTGACGCTGTTGAGCTTCTCCAGGCCGTCATGTGCGCTGCCGCTGTAGGCGTCGACCCCGATCAGCAGGCAGACCGACCGGGACGGGTCGAGCCGCTGGGGCGCCCCGGGCGTTCGTGCCGCGGTGGGGTCGGCGGAGTCAGGAGACGAGGCCGCGGGGACGACAGGCTCGGTCACCGTCTGTCCCCGTTGCCGCCGCTGTCTCCGTCGTCGCTGCTGTCGCCGGGATCACGGTTGTGGTCGGCGGGCTGGGTGCCGGGGGAGACGGTCGGTTCATGGGACTCGTCGCGGACCTGGGGTACGAGCCCGGCAGCGCGCAGCGCCGCCGCGAGCTGTTCCGCCTGTCCCGGATCTCCTCCGAGGACGGTGACATTGACGGTGGTGGTCGGCCGACGTCCCTGCCGCCACGCCCGAACGCTGTCCACGAGCTGGAGCCCAAGGGACAGTGCTCCGCACAGCGCCCCGATCTCCTCGGGCCCGATCCCCATCCGCCCTTGCGCCGCGCCGACCACGGCTTCGATCCGCACGCCGGCGAGCCGCAGATCGCGATCGTCCCTGAGCCACTCGTGGAGTGACCGTATGTCCTGCCTCTGATCCTCGTCCTGGTCACTGCCCCCGGCCCAGAACCTGATCTCCACTTGTTTCTCCCCCGCCCGTCCGGCCGCCCTGCGCACCACACGTCCGCTCTGAAGGTTCGCACAACATGGTGGCAGCAAGGGGAAGTCGAGGTGAAGAAGCCGGGGGTGGCCGCAAGGAAACCGAGATGTGCGGGCGGGTTGCCGCGGGGCAGTCTCCTGCCGGTTGTGACGTGGACCTGGCGGCAAGGGCCCCTTCGCGGAGCCGATCGGTGGTGTGGCCGAGCTGTGTGATGATGCACGGACAATAGCCGCCCGCGGGGGCGGACCGGGTGCGGGAGAAAGGGCGGGAGCGCAGCGTGGGCAAGGACGGGGGATCCATACCGGACGAGGAGTGGGAGCGCTTCCTACGAAACGCCGAGACCGGGACTCAGGGTGGGCCCAAGGAGCCCTCGGCGCGGGCCCGGATGGTGGCGCGGCGGCTGCGGGAACAGCCCGGTCCGCCGGAAGGGTGGCGAACTCACCAACCGGCCCGGCGGCGACGGAGCAAGGGCTGGTACGCGGTCGGACTGCTGGTGGCGGCCGGACTGCTGGTGGTGGCAGTGGCTCCGGAGCGGGTGGCCGGATGGATCGCGGGCGGAGACGGCGAAAGTGCGCCGCTCGCCGCGGAGTCGCAACGTCCGAGCAAACCGCCGGCGACGGAGACCGCCCAACTTCCCACAGTGGAGCAGCCGTTCAAGGGATCGCCGGCGGTGCGCTGGGCCGACGGTGCGGCTGGGATCCATCTGCCGGCCGCACGGGCGACCGGTTGGATGAGCAAGGAGCAGGTCGAGAAGGCGCTCGACCGGAGTCGGGACTTCCTTGCCGAGTCCAGTCTGGATGCCGGTGTGCTGAGCGGGGAGCGGCCGCGGAAGGCGATCGCGTTGATCAATCCGCATCAGCAGGATGTCCAGGACTACCTGGCTGCCGCGTTCCGCGCGCCCAGCCGCGAGGACGATCCTCTGTTGCTGTTCAGCCGGTTCGAGGATTCGAAGGTGCGGCTGGTCGGTGACGTGGTCAAGACGCGAGGACGGATCACGTTCCGGGAAGGCGAGCGCGGTGCGGTCGAGGTGACGGCCGATGTCACGTACGTCTATCCGGTCGTACGCGCCGCGGAGGGAAGCGACGAAGTCGCGCGCACCATCGTGCGCCGCGAGGTCGTGATGAGCTGGGACGACCCGGCCAAGGTGATCGTCGAGCCGGGGACGTTCTCCTTCGTGTCCTACAAGGTGGACACCACCAACGGCGGCTGCGACACCTTCACCGGCTACTTCAACCCCGAGTTCAGGGCCGAGCGCGCGACCTCGGGCCAGGGAGACGATCGCGAGGTCGATCCGTACGACCGGAGCGACTCGATGGACGAGCGCATGCGGGACGCCGACGACGAGGGGTGCGGGACCGCCACACGGTCGTAAGCGGCGGTGGCTCATGCGACGGCCAGGTCGCCGTCGCCGTCGGTTCTCTCCCGTTCCTCCGTTTGGGGATACCTCGTCCACTTGTTCGGTGGTTTACCCGCTGTCTGATTTGTTCAGTATGTCGGGGTCGGTGTGGCTCCTCCATACCGTCAGCGAGGAAGAGGAGAGAACTCCATGCGTCGCATCCGCTCGTTCGCCGTCGCCGCAGCCGCCTTGGTCACGGCCTTGGGCGTCGTACCCGCCGCGAACGCGGCCCCCGCGGCACCCGGCAGCCGGGCCGCCTACAACTGCACCCCCGGATACTTCTGCATCTACAGCGACTGGGACGGCGGCGGGACCCGCTGTCAGTGGCAGAGCGAGAGGAGGGCGAACACCGCCGACGACTGCTCCTTCATCCGCAGGGGGCAGAACGTACGCTCGCTGTGGAACGGGACCGGGCACCGTAAGCAGTACTACAAGGGCACCAACTACCAGTCCCGTGTCGGCTCCACCCCCGCGGGCGCGGGCGGCAACCTGCAGGGCAACTACCAGATCCGTTCGTTCAAGCCCCAGTAGGGCTGTGGTCTGACCACAGGGCGCCTCGGCGGAGGCGCCCTGTTCTCTTGACTGAGCTCGGTTAGTCGGCCCGGCTTCGGTTCGGCGTTCAGGCCTTCACGACGTCCTGCTTGACGGTTGCCATGAGGGCAGCCAGCGCCGCACGGCTCGTGTGGAGGACGACGTCCGGTTCGTCGCTCTCGCGGAGGTGGAGAGTGGTGTCGGGGGCGGTGGCGAGGTAGACGCAGGAGGAGGCCTCCTGGCTGTACGACGACTTCTGCCAACGGAGTTCGGGCATGGGTGGGCTCCTCTACAGGTCTTTGATCAGATGGGCGACGAAGTGGCGCGACTTGGCCGGGCCCAAGGCGGCGGCCGACATGCGATCCAGTACGAGGCGGTAGCGCTCCAACTGGGGTGGTGAGTCGATGAGTTCACCACCGTGATCGGTGTAGATCTGGACTGTGTCGAGTTGGCGTACGGGGCCGTGGAAGTAGTCGATGCCCTGGCCCGATGTGTGGAAGGGGCCGACGTCGAAGGGCACCACCATCAGCGTGACGTGCTCCAGTTCGCTCGTCTCGACGAGGTGCGTCAACTGGCAGCGCATGGTGGCCCGGTCGCCGAATCGCGCCGCTCGCGCATCGCCCGTATGACCCTGCGGGCCGTGCTCCCGGCGTACGGGATGGGTGAACTGCTCGACACCGCCGAGCTCTTGGCCTCCGAGCTGGTCACCAACGCCTACCAGCACACCAAAGGGCCGGCATTCCTGCGGCTGCGCGGGCTTGACGGGCTCGATGCCGAGCCCCGGAGCGGGGTGAGGGTCACCGTGTGGGACACGGACCCCTACGTGCCCTCGCCGTTCGGCAAGCCGCCCGCGCGGCGCAGTTCGCTGGGCGCCGGGCAGGGGCAGGCGGAACAGGCGGACGAGCGATCCCTCGGCGGGCGCGGGCTGGTCCTCGTACGCGAGTGGGCCGACAGCTGGGGCGGGTGCCCGCTCGGTGACGATCTGTTCGGACGTGGCGGGAAGCTGCTCTGGTTCGAGCTGGAGAACCGGTCGGCGACGGACGTGCAGGTCGTGGCGTGACTGGCGCGGCTCGCGGCATGCCCGTCACGGTGAGCTACCTCGTACGGGGGGAGCGGGACGCAAGCCGCGCCGCGCGTCTCGCCCGGCACTACCCTGGAGGCATCGACACGACCTGTACTCAGCGGAGGACCGTGGTGACCACCATGATCGAGCGCCCGGCGGCCATAGACGCATCCGGGTCCGGAGCCTTCGAGGACATGCTCCGGACCGTCGAGGAACTGGACACACCTGACGGCTACAAGGCCGAGCTCATCCGGGGGAAGATCGTCGTGTCGCCGTGGTCGAAGCTGCGTTACCTGCGCCCGATGCGGCGGCTGCGCAGCCAAGTGGAGGCATACGCGCCGGAGGGCCACGTCACAGAGACCTCTCCCTTCCTCTTCACGTTCCCTTCGTCCGAGCGCGGTTTCGGTCCCGACCTCTTCGTCGCCGACGAAGCCGCCTTCGACACCGAAGGCCGCCACGCCGACGGTGCCGCGCTCTCCCTGGTCGCCGAGCTGACCTCCCTGTCCACCAAGGACACCGACTGGCTCGACAAGCTGGACACCTACGGGCGCGTGGTCCCCGTGTACCTCGTCCTCGACATGCAGGTCCAGGAGATCACCGCGTTCTGGGACCCGTCACCCAAGGGCTACCGCTCGCGCACGACCGTGCCCTTCGGGCGAGCCCTCCACGTCCCCGCACCCTTCGACTTCGATCTCGACACCTCCGGGTTCGCCGTTACCCCGGAGAGTGCGGAGGGCGAGAGCGAAGACCGGGGGACGGCAACCAGCGGACCGGCCTGACCCGGCGGCCGCCCGAGTGGGCGTCGTGCGGCTCGGCACCGACGAGGCCGCCGGACTCGGCGGCCACTTCTCCGCAGAGTGCGACAGATTTCCGGAAACTGTCGCACTTCCGCGCCCCGCATCCCCGGGGGCACGGTCCCAGCGGCCGCTACCCGAGCCGACCGGAGCCGACCGATCGGAACCACGCCAAGGTTCGTCACACCTCGGCAGGTGTCGGTACGTATCGATCAAGGTCGCGGCCAAAGCCCAATCGTCCCGAAAAGCCGGGCGAGTGTACCCACCCCCCTTGATCCCCATGCGCCGACCGGTCAGATTTTCTTCTCTAACGGGCTGAATTTTTGTTGATCGCGGGTTAGCCGACCGCCCGATCGCCCTACCCTTCATAGGGTGAACCAACTGATGTCCCGAGAGTCCGAGGCCGATCTCCCCGGGGAAGCAGCGCTTCCCGGCGCCCTGCCGGATGCCCTGCGCACCGAACTCGTCGCCTTCCGCCGCGACATGCACATGCACCCCGAGCTCGGTAACCAGGAGTTCCGTACCACCGCCGCGATCAAGGCCCGTCTGGAGAAGGCCGGGCTCGCGCCGCGCGTACTCGAAACAGGGACCGGGCTCCTGTGTGACATCGGTGACTGGGACGGCGGGCGGCCCATGCTCGCCCTGCGGGCCGACATCGACGCCCTGCCGATTCCCGACATGAAGGTCGACTGCTCCTATCGCTCCACCGTGCCCGACCGCGCGCACGCCTGTGGCCACGACGTGCACACCAGCGTCGTCCTCGGCGCCGGGCTCGTCCTCGCCGAGCTGCACCGGAAGGGGCGGCTGCCCCGGCCCGTGCGGCTGATCTTCCAGCCGGCCGAGGAAGTACTGCCCGGCGGCGCGCCCGACGCCATAGAGTCCGGCGCGCTGGAGAACGTGGGGCGGATCATCGGCGTGCACTGCGACCCCAGGGTGGAGGCCGGGCGGATCGGGCTGCGCAACGGGCCCCTCACGTCCGCCTGCGACCGGCTGGAAGTCGCACTCGACGGGCCCGGCGGCCACACCGCGCGTCCCCACCTGACCACCGACCTGGTCACCGCCGCCGCCCGCGTCGCCACCGACGTGCCCGCGCTGGTGGCCCGCCGCGTCGACGCCCGCAGCGGGCTTGCCGTCACCTGGGGACGCATCGAGTCCGGCCACGCCTGCAACGTGATCCCGCAGCACGCCGAACTCTCCGGAACCGTGCGCTGCCTCGACATCGAGGCCTGGCGGCAGGCCCCCGACCTGGTGCACGCGGCCATCGACGAGGTCGCCACCCTCCACCGCGCCAAGTCCCAGATCAACTACGTCCGGGGCGTACCGCCGGTCGTCAACGACCCGGTCGTGACCGAACTGCTGCGCGACGCCATGACCGCGCGCCGCGGCGCGCAGTCCATCGAGGACACCGACCAGAGCCTGGGCGGCGAGGACTTCTCCTGGTACCTGGAGCACGTCCCGGGCGCCATGGCCCGCCTCGGTGTCCGCCGGCCCGGCGACCGTCTGGTCCGCGACCTCCACCAGGGCGACTTCGACGCCGACGAGCACGCCATCACCGTCGGCGTGGAGCTCTTCACCGCGGCCGCCCTCCTCGACGCCGGACGGTAGTCGCGGCCTGGAGGGGCGACCGATCGGCGGTCGCTGCCGGCGTCCCTCCCCGCCCCGCGCGGAACGCGTTCCACCGGCACGTACGAGTCGTGCCGCGCGCACGGAGCGTGAGCAGCACTCAGGGTGTTATGTGTCATTCGTACCTTTTGGCGGCATGGTTCACGCGGACTTAACCGGCCATCGGCACGAATGGATAACAGCCAAGCGGTACCCCGTTCCCTCGATGGTCTACGCGCGTTAATGTGCGCCGAACTCGGCACCCACGGCGGGGGCTGAACCAGCACCCACTGCGGGGCTAGGGAGAATGGGGAACTTCAGGATGCGTCGGATATCCAAACTGACCCGCGTCGCGGTGGGGGTCGCGTCGCTGGCCCTCGCGGCCACGGCCTGTGGCGGTACGAGCAGCGAAGCCGGGAGCGACGGCGGCGAGAGCGGCGGCGACGCGAAGGGGCTCGCCATCGCCTACGACATCGGTGGCAAGGGCGACCAGTCCTTCAACGACGCCGCGTACTCCGGCCTGGAGAAGGCGCAGAAGGAGTTCGGCTACAAGACCGCCGACATCGAGCCGACCGAGGGCGAGACCGACGCCGACAAGGTGCAGCGCCTCACCTCCCTGGCCAAGCAGGGCTACAACCCCATCGTCGGTGTCGGGTTCGCGTACGGCCCCGCGATGGAAGAGGTCGCCAAGAAGTACCCGAAGGTCAGCTTCGGCATCGTCGACTCGGTCGTCGAGGGCGACAACGTGGCCTCCCTGGTCTTCGCCGAGAACGAGGCCTCGTACCTCGCCGGTGTCGCCGCCGCCAAGGCGACCAAGACGAACACCGTCGGTTTCGTCGGCGGCGTGGACGTCCCGCTCATCAACAAGTTCGAGGCCGGTTACAAGCAGGGCGTCGAGGACACCAACCCCAAGGTGAAGGTCCTGTCGCAGTACCTGACGCAGACCGCCGAGGAGGGCGGCTTCTCCAGCCCGGACAAGGGCAAGGCCGCCGCCGAGGCTCAGCTGGAGAAGAACGCCGACGTCGTCTACCAGGCGGCCGGTCTCTCCGGCCAGGGCGTGATCGAGGCCGCCGCCACCGCCAAGAAGTGGGCGATCGGCGTCGACTCCGACCAGTACAAGCAGGAGGCCCTCGCCAAGTACAAGGACTACATCCTGACTTCGGCGACGAAGGACATCGGCGACTCGGTGTACGCGCTGGCCAAGTCCGTCGAGGACGGCAAGCCGCTGACCGGCACGCAGACCTTCGACCTCAAGGTGGACGGCGTCGGCCTGGCCGACAGCAACCCCGAGTTCGCGAAGATCCCCGGTCTCACGGACGCCGTGGCCAAGGCCAAGGAAGGCATCGTCGACGGCTCCATCAAGGTCAAGACCGAGTAGTCGGTAGTCGAAGGTTCCTGGAAACGGGCGGGCGCCCCTGGTGCCCGCCCGCTTGTAGTTGGCGGGGCAGCGCCCCGCAAGGGGCGCGGGGCTGTGACATTTGCGGCTCCGCCGCGTGGGCGCGACCAGCCACAACCAGCCCGCAGCCCTGGACGCAGCCGCACAAAAAACGGCGCTACCAGAACCCGCCCAACCAGCGGAGCGTATCGGCCCCATAACAAGCCGGACCACAGGGTTTCACCCGCAGGTCTACGCGCGTTACTCTGCGGCGGAGCCACCACGCGCCGAAGCCGTGAAGAACCACCGTACGGCGCAGTACGACAGGAGCACACCAATGCGCCGGGTTTCCCGCCTCACGGTCGCAGGCGCAGCGACCGCATCCCTCGCCCTCGCCCTCTCCGCCTGCGGCGGCACCTCGACCGAGGCCTCCTCCTCCCAGGACGCGAAGGGCGACAAGGGCCTCGCCATCGCGTACGACGTCGGCGGCAAGGGCGACCAGTCCTTCAACGACGCCGCGTACGCGGGCCTGCGGAAGGCGGAGAAGGAGTTCGGTTACGAGACCACCGATGTCGAGCCCACCGACGGCGAGACGGACGCCGACAAGACCCAGCGCCTGGTCTCCCTGGCCAAGCAGGGCCACAACCCGGTGATCGGTGTCGGCTACGCCTACGCGGCGGCCGTGAAGGAGGCCGCGGCGAAGTACCCGGACGTCACGTTCGGCATCGTCGACGACTCCACCATCGAGGCGGAGAACGTCGCGGACCTGGTCTTCTCCGAGGAGCAGGCCTCGTACCTCGCCGGTGTCGCCGCTGCCAAGGCGACCAGGACGAACACCGTCGGTTTCGTCGGTGGCGTGGACATCCCGCTCATCCACAAGTTCGAGGCTGGCTTCAAGCAGGGCGTCGAGGACACCAACCCCAAGGCGAAGGTCCTCTCGCAGTACCTCACGCAGACCGCGGAGGAGGGCGGCTTCTCCAGCCCCGACAAGGGCAAGACGGCCGCTGAGAGCCAGATCGAGAAGAAGGCCGACGTCGTCTACCAGGCGGCCGGTCTGTCCGGCCAGGGTGTGATCGAGGCCGCCGCCGCCAACAAGGTGTGGGCGATCGGCGTCGACTCGGACCAGTACGGGCAGCAGGCCCTCGCGAAGTACAAGGACTACATCCTCACCTCGGCGACGAAGGACGTGGCCAAGGCGGTGTACAGCCTTGCGAAGTCGGTCGAGGACGGCAAGCCGGAGAGCGGTATCGTACGGGGCGATCTGAAGACCGGTGAGGTCGGCCTCGCGGACTCCAACCCCAAGTTCAAGGACGACACCGAGCTCCAGCAAGCCATTGAAACGGCCAAGGAGAAGATCATCAGCGGCGAGATCAAGGTCAGGACCAGCTGACACAGCAGGGCCTGAAACAGCCAGTAACCGCGGGGTTACCTCCGCTCAACGGGGTACGGGGAGTCTTTCGCCCTGTACCCCGTTGTCGACGGTGCGTCACCCGTTTCGTTGCCATAGGGGTGCCACACGCGTAGGCGACCCCCTTCCACAGGAGAGTGCGCCATCAACGCGTCCAGCAGCCCTCCGGCCGGCGTGGCGGTCAACGGTCAGGCGACCGCCGTCGAACTCGCCGGGATCACCAAGCGATTCCCCGGCGTCGTGGCCAACCACGACATCCACCTCAACGTCCGCAAGGGCACCGTGCACGCCCTCGTCGGCGAGAACGGCGCCGGCAAGTCGACGCTGATGAAGATCCTCTACGGCATGCAGAAGCCGGACGAGGGCACGATCGCGATCGACGGCGAGCAGGTCACCTTCTCGTCGCCGGCCGACGCCATCGCTCGCGGCATCGGCATGGTCCACCAGCACTTCATGCTCGCCGACAACCTCACGGTGCTGGAGAACGTGGTGCTGGGCAGCGAGAAGCTGCACGGCATCGGCGGCAAGGCGCGCCGCAGGATCAAGGAGATCTCCGACCGCTACGGCCTCGGGGTGCGCCCCGACCTCCTGGTCGAGGAGCTCGGTGTCGCCGCCCGCCAGCGCGTGGAGATCCTCAAGGTCCTCTACCGCGGCGCCCGCACTCTGATCCTGGACGAGCCCACCGCGGTGCTCGTGCCGCAGGAGGTCGACGCGCTCTTCGCCAACCTGCGGGAGCTGAAGTCCGAGGGCCTGTCGGTCATCTTCATCTCCCACAAGCTGGGCGAGGTGCTGTCGGTCGCCGACGAGATCACCGTCATACGCCGCGGCACGACCGTCGGCACGGCCGTGCCCGCCGAGACCAGCCCGCGCCAGCTCGCCGAGCTGATGGTGGGCAGTGAGCTGCCGACCCCGCAGACCGCCGAGTCCACGGTCACCGACCGCCCCGTACTGACCGTCGACAAGCTCCGGCTGGAGGCCCCCGGCGGCAAGGCGCTGCTGGACGACATCAGCTTCACCATCCACGCGGGTGAGGTCCTGGGTCTCGCGGGTGTCGAGGGCAACGGCCAGACCGAGCTCGTCGACGCGCTCATCGGCCTCAAGCACGCCGACTCCGGCGTCATCACGCTGGCCGAGGACGAGATCACCGCCTGGCCCACCCGCAGGCGCCGCGAGCAGGGCATCGGCTACATCCCCGAGGACCGCCACCGCCACGGACTGCTCCTGGAAGCCCCGCTCTGGGAGAACCGTATCCTCGGCCACGTCACCGAGGCGCCCAACGCGAAGGGCTTCTGGCTGGACCCGAAGTCCGCCCAGGAGGACACGCGGCGGATCGTCGAGGCGTACGACGTCCGCACCCCCGGCATCGACGTCACCGCGGCCTCGCTCTCCGGCGGCAACCAGCAGAAGCTGATCGTCGGCCGCGAGATGAGCCACAAGCCGCGCTTCCTGATCGCCGCCCACCCCACCCGCGGGGTGGACGTCGGCGCGCAGGCCCAGATCTGGGACCAGATCCGGGAGGCTCGCCGCGAGGGCCTGGCCGTACTGCTGATCTCCGCCGACCTGGACGAGCTGATCGGTCTGTCCGACACGCTCCGGGTGATCTACAACGGCAAGC
Source organism: Streptomyces acidicola (assembly GCF_009377235.1). Lineage (GTDB taxonomy): Bacteria > Actinomycetota > Actinomycetes > Streptomycetales > Streptomycetaceae > Streptomyces > Streptomyces acidicola. Next base: position 7,311 of record NZ_VMNX01000109.1, on the reverse strand, counting down.
TGGTCGCCGACGCCGACCCGGCCACGATCACCCCGGAGGAACTGGGCTCGGCCATGACCGGCGCGGCCACGGGCCACCTCGAACACGAGGAGCCCCCGGCGGACGGGCCGGCGAAGACCTCGGCGGACGACGCCGCCGACACTCCGGCGAACGGTGCCGAGGAGACCCCGGCGGACGGCTCCGCCGAGTCCTCGGCGGACGGTCCCGCCGCGACCCAGGCCAACGGCCCGGGGGAGACCCCGGCGGACGATCCCGCTGAGGCCCAGGCCGGTGACTCCGTCGAGACCCCGGCCGACGGTCCGGCGCACATCCCCTCCCAAGGTCCGGCGAAGACCCAGGCAGACGCCCCCGAAGACGAGGCCCGCTGATGAAGAAGTTCGACAAGGAGCGCGTGCTCCTCGCGGTGGCCGGGCCGGTCATCGCGCTCGCCGTGGCCTTCGCCCTGACCTCGGTGGTGCTGATCGCCTCGGGCAAGAACCCGGTCGAGCCGTACACCCTGATGTTCGAGCAGGCATCGTTCTCCGACATCCAGGTCCTGATCATCAACCAGGCCTCGATGTACTACATCGCGGCGCTCGCGGTCGCCATCGGCTTCCGGATGAACCTGTTCAACATCGGCGTCGACGGCCAGTACCAGCTGGCCGCGATGATCGCGGCGGTCGTCGGCGCCCATGTGAACCTGCCGGCGTTCCTCCAGATCCCGCTGCTGCTGCTGACCGCGGTGTTCACCGGCGCCTTCTGGTCCGGCATAGCCGGTGTCCTCAAGGTCACCCGCGGCGTCAGCGAGGTCGTCGCGACGATCATGCTCAACGCGATCGCGACATCCGTGATCGCCTACCTGTGGCTGCCCTCCGTCTTCGGCGTCAAGGTCGGCAACAACAACACCACCGGCGAGATGCACGAGTCCGGCTGGGTGCCCGGTATCGACCTGGGCGCGGCCGGCGAGATCTACGGCCTGGTGTTCCTCGCCGTCCTGCTCGGCGTCGTCTACTGGGTCGTCCTCAACCGCACCCGCTTCGGCTTCGACCTGCGGGCCTCGGGCGCCTCGGAGAGTGCCGCCGCGGCCAGCGGTGTCGACCCCAAGCGGATGGTGCTCACCGCGATGCTGATCTCCGGCGGCATCGCCGGTCTCGCGGGCCTGCCGATCCTCCTCGGCGACACGCACACCTACAGCCTGAACTTCCCCACCGGCATCGGCTTCCTCGGCATCGGCATCGCCCTGCTCGGCCGGAACAACCCGACCGGCATCGCCTTCGCGGCCCTGCTGTGGGCCTGGCTCGACAAGGCCTCGCCCGAGCTCGACTTCCACGACTACGACAAGGAGATCGCGGTCATCATGCAGGGCCTGATCGTGCTCGCGGTCGTCGTCTCCTACGAGGCCGTGCGCGAGTGGGGTCTGCGCCGCCAGCAGCGCCGCGTCGGCGCGGAGCTCGCCGCCGGTCACGTGCTCGGCGCCACCGCCAGCGCCACCGGCATCGCCGCCGACAACAACGCCCAGAAGGAGGTGGCGGGCCGATGACCACCGCGACCGCTGTCAACCAGCCCACGCTGCAGCCCGCCGCCCCGGCCGGCCGGCGACTGTCGCTGCCCGTCCTGCTGATCATCATCGCCGGCGGCCTCGCGCTGACCTCGCTCGTCCGTATCGTCACCGGCGCCGACGGCATCACCAACGTCAGCCAGATGTCCACCGCGCTGGAGCTGGCCGTTCCGATCGGACTGGCCGGTCTCGGGGGCCTGTGGGCCGAGCGCGCGGGCGTCGTCAACATCGGCCTCGAAGGCATGATGATCCTCGGCACCTGGTTCGGCGCCTGGGCCGGCTACCAGTGGGGCCCGTGGACCGGCGTCCTCGTCGGCATAGCCGGCGGCGCCATCGGCGGCCTCGTGCACGCCCTCGTCACGGTCACCTTCAACGTCAACCACATCGTCTCCGGTGTGGCCATCAACATCCTCGCCCTCGGCGCCACCCGTTATCTGGCCCCCCTCGCCTTCGAGGGCAAGTCGGGCGGTTCGGCCAAGCAGTCCCCGCCGGTGGAGTCCCTCGGCGACTTCACGGTGCCGGGGCTCTCGGACGCGCTCCAGGAGCTCAACCACAAGGGCTGGTTCCTGGTCTCCGACGTCGCGGGCCTGCTCGGCGGCCTGGTCACCCATGTCTCCTGGCTGACCCTGATCGCCGTCGCGCTGATCCCCGGCAGCTGGTGGATCCTGTGGCGCACCGCCTTCGGTCTGCGTCTGCGCTCCTGCGGTGAGAACCCCGTGGCCGCTGAATCGCTCGGCGTCAACGTCTACAAGTACAAGTACCTGGCCGTGATCATCTCCGGCGGACTGGCCGGCCTCGGCGGTGTCTTCCTGTCCATCGTGGCCAACCCTTTCTATCTGGAGGGCCAGGTCAGCGGCCGCGGCTACATCGGTCTCGCCGCGATGATCTTCGGCAACTGGATGCCGGGCGGACTCGCCCTCGGCGCCGGCCTGTTCGGCTACACCGACAGCCTCAACCTGCGCGGCGGCGCCGAGAACGTCCACGCGCTGCTGCTGCTCGGCGCCCTCCTGCTGGTCATCGGCGCCGTCTGGATGGCGGTCCGGAAGAAGTACACCGCCTCCGCGATCACCGTCCTCATCGGCGCCCTGCTGTTCACTTGGTACGTGACCACCGACGAGGTTCCGAACCAGGTCGTCTCCGCCACGCCGTACGTCATCACGCTGATCGTCCTCGCGCTCTCCGCACAGCGGCTGCGGATGCCCAAGGCGGACGGTCTGCCGTACCGGAAGGGACAGGGCAAGTGACATCGCCCGCCCGCGTCGACTGGGACGAGCTGCGGGTGGTGGCCCGGGACGCGATGTCCCGGGCGTACGCCCCGTACTCCGGCTACCCGGTCGGCGTCGCCGCCCTGGTCGACGACGGGCGGATCATCTCGGGCTGCAACGTCGAGAACGCCTCGTACGGTCTCGGACTGTGCGCCGAGTGCGGGCTGGTCTCACAGCTGCAGAACACCGGCGGCGGGCGGCTGACGCACTTCACGTGCGTGGACGGGCAGGGCGACATCCTCGTCCCGTGCGGTCGCTGCCGCCAGCTGCTGTACGAGTTCGGGGGGCCGGACATGCTCCTTCAGACCCCGGAGGGCGTCCTGCCCCTGTCGGAGATGCTGCCGCAGGCGTTCGGCCCGGAGCATCTCACCAAGTAACCCGTGCGGCCCCTCCTGACGACCGGTCTTCAGGGGCCGCCCACTTCCGGAACCCCGGAAGTCACTTTCGGAACCTCGGAAGGAAAGCAAAGCCATGGCCATGGACGCCGTCTCCGTCATCCGTACCAAGCGGGACCGCGGTGAGCTCAGCGACGAACAGATCGACTGGGTCATCGACGCGTACACCCGCGGGGAGGTCGCCGACGAGCAGATGTCGGCGCTCGCGATGGCCATCCTGCTCAACGGCATGGACCGCCGTGAGATCGCCCGCTGGACGGCCGCGATGATCGCCTCCGGTGAGCGCATGGACTTCTCGTCCCTGACCCGCCCGACCGCCGACAAGCACTCCACGGGCGGCGTCGGCGACAAGATCACGCTTCCGCTGGCCCCGCTCGTGGCGGCCTGCGGAGCGGCCGTCCCCCAGCTCTCCGGCCGGGGCCTCGGCCACACGGGCGGCACCCTGGACAAGCTGGAGTCGATCCCCGGCTGGCGCGCCCAGCTCTCGGGCGAGGAGATGCTGTCCGTCCTGGACGGCGTGGGCGCGGTGATCTGCGCGGCGGGCGACGGACTGGCCCCGGCGGACAAGAAGCTGTACGCGCTGCGCGATGTGACGGGCACCGTCGAGGCGATCCCCCTGATCGCCTCCTCGATCATGTCGAAGAAGATCGCCGAGGGGACGGGTTCGCTCGTCCTGGACGTGAAGGTCGGCACGGGTGCCTTCATGAAGACGATCGAGGACGCGCGTGAACTGGCCTCCACGATGGTCGGTCTGGGCACGGACCACGGCGTACGCACGGTCGCCCTGCTCACGGACATGTCCACCCCCCTGGGCCTGACCGCGGGCAACGCCCTGGAGGTCAGGGAGTCGGTGGAGGTGCTCGCGGGCGGCGGCCCGGCTGACGTCGTCGAACTGACCCTGGCCCTGGCGCGCGAGATGCTCGACGCCGCCGGGCTGCGGGACACCGACCCGGCGAAGGCCCTGGCCGACGGCTCGGCGATGGACGTGTGGCGCCGCATGATCAAGGCCCAGGGCGGCGACCCGGACGCTCCGCTGCCGACGTCGAGGGAACAGCACGTCGTCACGGCCCCCTCCTCGGGCGTCCTGACCCGCCTCGACGCCTACGACATCGGCATCGCCGCCTGGCGCCTCGGCGCCGGCCGCGCCCGCAAGGAGGACCCGGTTCAGGCGGCGGCGGGCGTCGAGATGCACGCCAAGCCGGGCGACCCGGTGACCGAGGGCCAGCCCCTGCTCACCCTGCACACGGACACGCCGGAACGGTTCGCCTACGCGTTGGAGGCGGTGGAGGGTTCGTACGACATCGGGGCGGCGGGAACGGACTTCACACCGTCGCCGGTGGTGCTGGAACGCATCGGCTGAGCCGGAGTTTCCCTGTTCGGGCGAACGGGATCGGCGAACGGGACCGGTGGACCGGGGCGAACCGGCGCCGGTCCCGTTCGTCGATGTATGGGCCGGTCCCGTGAAGGTGGCCGGTCCGGCGAATCGGCCGGTGCCGTGAGTCGGCCGGTGCCGTGAAGGTGATCGACGGCGCCGGCCGGTCCCGTGAAGGTGATCGACGGCGTAGGCCGAGCGCACGTCACCCCAGCAACGCCGCGATCACCACCAGCACCGGCACCGAAAGGATCGTCGACAGCAGGATGGACTCCCGGGCCAGTACCTCGCCCACGCGGTAGCGGCTCGCGTAGGTGAAGAGGTTCTGCGCGGCGGGGAGCGCCGAGGTGACGACGACATCGAGCAGGGGTGCGCCGCGGAGCCCGAAGACCCCCGCCGCCAGTGCCCAGGCCGCGGCCGGCTGGCCCACCGACTTGAGGGCGACCGAGAGCAGCACGAGGTGGCGGTCGGAACCGCGGCCCGGGACGGTGCTGCCGCACAGGGAGATACCGAAGGCGAGCAGGACCGCGGGCACCGACATGTTCCCGATCAGCGTCAGCGGATCCATGATCGGCCCCGGTACCGTCAGACCGGACGCCGAGACCGCAACCCCCGCCAGCGAGCCCACCGCGATCGGATTGCGCAGGGGCGTGATCAGCCGCCGCCACAGCGGACCCTTCTGGCCCTGGCCCGACAGGTCCAGGATCGTCAGCGCGATCGGTGTCAGCGCGATCACCTGGAACAGCAGCACCGGCGCCACGAGCGAGGCGTCGCCCAGCACGTACACGGCGATCGGGATGCCCAGATTGCCGGCGTTGACGTAACTGGAGCACAGCGCGCCGATGGTCGTCCGGCCGACGCCCCAGCGCCGTACGACACCGACCGCGACGAAGACGCCGGCCGCCGCTGCCGTGCTCAGCGCGGTGACGAGCAGGCGGTTGGAGAAGATCACTGACAGGTCGGCCTCGGCGAGCGTCGTGAACAACAGGGCCGGTGAGGCCACATGGAACGCGAGCTTGGTCAGCACCTCCCGTCCGTGCTCGCCGAGATATCCGCGGCGTCCGATGACGAAGCCGACGCCGATGACGACGGCGATCACCGCGAAACCCGTCAGCACCCCCTGCACAGGGCCTCCTCGGCGAGGAGGAGGCCGTCGGGTATCGCGGGCGGTGCTGATTCATGGGGCATACACCCAACCCTCGGGGGAGGGCAGGGCACAGGTCAATGTGATCTTTGGCGGACCGCGCGGGCGCGCCCCTCTGGATCGATTGGATCGATCCGGTCCACGGCCCGCGATGAGTCACGAGCTCCAGAACGGTCTACCGAACGTGGATGCCACGACACCCGCTGTACTCATGCTGCTGGGACCCGTCGCCAAGGACGAGGTGCCCCGGCTCTGTGCCGACGTGCGCGCGCTGCTGACGGCGACGGGGGCCGGGGTCGTGGTGTGCGACGTCGCCGGGATCGGACCGGCGGGACTGGCCGCCGTCGACGTACTCGCCCGGCTTCAGCTCACCGCTCGGCGTGCCGGGGGCCGCATCCGGCTGCGCGGCCCCGACCCGGCGCTGCGCGCGCTACTCGGTCTTGTCGGCCTCGCCTTCGAGATGGAGGGGCAGCCCGAAGAGCGGGAACAGGCGCACTGCGTCGAGAAAGCAGTGGAACCCGGCGATCCGGCCCTCTGATATCTCCAGGACCTGAATCGCCCAGGGGGAGAAACCGCCTTTCTCCGGATCCGGCTTGTACTGGGCGAAGCCCGGCAGGCCGTTCACGGCGACCGGCACCAGGTGCGAGCCCGCGCAGGGCGCGCCCAGCGTCGTCATGAAGCCGGTGATGTCGTCCGTGCCGCGCAGCCACAGGTCGAACGGCGGCATCGTCATGACTGCGTCCTCGTGCAGCAGCGCGGTCAGCGCCGCCATGTCGTACCCCTCGAAGGCCGCCATGTAGCGGTCGAGGAGCTTCTGCTGCTCCTCGTCCAGCGGGTCGGATACGGCGCTTTCCGCGTCCTGGCCGCCCGTGTCGGCCAGAGTCGCCCGTGCCCTCTGCAGCGCGCTGTTGACCGACGCCACCGAGGTTTCGAGCAACTCGGCGACCTCACTCGCCTTCCAGGCGAGCACCTCGCGGAGGATGAGCACGGCACGCTGCTTGGCGGGCAGCTTCTGCAGGGCCGCGACGAAGGCCAGCCGCACGGACTCCTTCGCGACGGCCGCCTCCGCCGGGTCGCTGGTCGTGGGCAGGACGCGGGCGTCGGGGACGGGCTCCAGCCATGTGTTGTCCGGGCGTGGGGAGAGTGCCGCCTGGGCCAGGGGGGTGGAGTCGCTGAGGTCGACGGGGCGTGCCCGCTTGTTGCCTGCCGTCAGCATGTCCAGGCACACGTTCGTCGCGATGCGGTACAGCCAGGAGCGGAGCGAGGAGCGGCCCTCGAACTTGTCGTAGCTCCGCCAGGCCCGGACCAGGGTGTCCTGCACCGCGTCCTCCGCCTCGAAGGACGAGCCGAGCATCCGGTAGCAGTAACCGGTCAGCTCGACCCGGTACTTCTCCAACTGGAGGTCGAGGTCTGCTGTTGTCGCCGTGCCCTTGCTCATCGTCCACCCACCCCTGTGGCTTGCTCCCTGGCGCGCGTCTTCACGCCCAGCACTTCGGAAGCTACCGCAGCCCACTGACAACGGCCCCTCGGCAGAGGAAGGTGCAGGTCAGGCGAGTGTCCGCTCGCCCAGGGTTTTCCTCGCCCCCGCCGCCCCTACC
>NZ_VMNX01000108.1 GCF_009377235.1 Streptomyces acidicola | reverse complement strand
CTCCGATTCCCGCCCCGGCCCCGGCCCCGGCTGCCGCTCCGGCTCCGGCGAAGAGCGCCGCCGCCCCGGTTCCCACCACGAACGCCCGCCGTCCCACCCGGTCATGGGCACTCATACGGCCTCCAGTCCCCGAGGTACGTCTCCCGGGTGTGCGACTCGGCCTCGCCGACCGTGAGTTGGGGCCGGTTCTCGGGAACCGAGATGACCGCTCCGGGCCCGGTGTTGCGGTACTCGGCGAACCGCTGGTCCTGCCAGGGGTAGCCGGAGGACATGGTGGTGTAGGGCGCCACCGCGTCGATGCCGGCCCCGAGGCGGGTCTCGCGCACGGTCAACATGGGCCGAGCGGTGGTGTCGGAGCTGGGTACCCACGGACGGGCCAGCTTGTAGAAGCCGTCGGGCGCCTCACTGGTGACACGGCTCCCGGTCACCAGGTAGCCGCGCGGGTTGGCGACCGCGGTCGACGGCGCGAACACGAATCCGTGGGGAGCCCCGGTCAGGTCCGTGCGGATCACGGTGCGGAAGTGGCAGCGCTCGAAGACGGCGGTGGCCCGTCCGAAGACGAAGTCCACGTCGCCCTCGGCGTAACAGTCCCGGAAGTACTGGCGGGAATACGTGCCGAGCGCCATCGAGTCGGCGTACAGCGTGTCCTGGTGCCCGAGGAACCGGCACCGCTCGAACGCCGAGCGGTCCCCCTGCACCTTGATGGCGACGGCCTGGGTGCCGGTGATCCCGGGGTGGTCGGCGCGGAGCCAGTCGTTGGCGAAGGTGATGTCCCGCGCGGTGAACCCGTCGGCCTGGACGAGGGTGGTCGCCGATCCGGTGGTGCCGTAGGTGCCGCCGCCGGGCTTCGGGGTGCCGGCGGCGTTGTCGTACACGACCACGACGTCCCGGGCGTCGCCGGAGGCACCGATCCAGGTCATCCCGGTGTGCGCGACGCTCACCGCTACCGTCTCGCGGTAGGTGCCCGGCGCGATGACCAGGGTGTATCCGCTGCCCGCGGCCGCGGTCACGGCGGCCTGGACGGTGGTGTGGTCGCCGAGCCCGCCGGGGTGGACGTACAGGGTCCGCTCGGTCGGCCGCGCCGACGGCGACCCGTACCGTCCGAAAGGAGAGCGCCCGAAGGGAGAGCGCCCGCCGGCGTGGGCGTTCCCGCCGGCCCCGAGGGCGAGCGCGGCCCCGACGCTCGCGACCACGAACGACCGTCTGCCGACTACTGGTGTGTCCATGCTCAGCAGACCTTTCCGGCACCCGCGCGCTGCCCGACGATCCCGGGCACGGCCCGCGGCGAGTCGACCTTCGTACGCAGCGTCGGCGTCCACCCGGCGCCGGACTGGAGGGTCTCCTCCGGGATCTCGGCGTTGTGGACCGCGATCAGATCCGTCAGTTTCCCGTTGACGTAGTTGTTCTCGGCGGTGAGCGGCGCCTCGCTCCACTTCTTCAGGGTCTTGGCGGCGCTGACTCCGGCGGGGAGGGAGATGGCGTTGTCCGTGGCGAACAACTGCGAGGAGGCGCCGATGCCGAAGGTGTAGCCGAACTTCTGGCCCGCGGTCACCACGTAGTGGTTGTTGTACGTGTCGACCTGCCCGAACCGGACGCGTGGCGCGCGCTCGACGATGCCCTCGAAGCGGTTGTGGTGCAGCGTGACCTTGAGCTTGCCCGAGTCGGTGGAGCCGGCGCCGTCACTGTTGCCGATCAGCATCGTCTTGTCGTGGTCCTTGAAGGAGTTCCAGGACACCGTCACGTGGTTGGCGCCGCGCACGATGTCGACCAGGCCGTCGTGCTGCTGGTAGACCTTGCCGAAGTACGACGGCAGGGAGCTGTCCGGGTAGCGGCCGTCGCTGAGCGTGTTGTGGTCGATCCACACGTGGGTGGAGCCGTAGACGACCACGCCGTCGTACTCGGAGTTCCAGGCGCCGGTCTTGTTGTCGTCCGTCGGGTCCCACTGCGGGAAGCAGTCGACCGGGGCCTCGATGGTGAGGTTGCGGAGGATGACGTTGTCGACGCCCTTGATCTGGAGGCTGCCGCCGAGAATGCCCGAGTCCTTCCCGACACCGACGATGGTGGTGTTGGCGGGGACGTTCGCCTTGATGGCCTGGTCCTGGCCGGCGGCGGACGCGGCCCGCAGGTCCTCCTGCTCGCCGCTGACCGGGGTGTCGTGGCCCCAGACGGCCGGGTCGTAGTCGGCGAGGTACTGCTGGAAGTCGTACCCCTCGGCCTCGAACGCGTCACAGCCCTCGGACACGGCGTCGATCATCCCCTTGACCTTGATGATCTTCGGGGCGTCCCCGCCGTCCTTGAGCGCGGCTCTGAACTCGTCCCAGGTGGTGACGGTGTAGACGTGTGTGGCGTCGGCGGCCGAGCCACCGGTGGTGCCGGTGCCCTCGGAGGCCCACCCGTCGCCCGCGGCGAGGGTCTCACGGCCGAGGTCGCGGTCCTGGGCGTGGGCGGGTGTGCCGGTGACGGCGAGGACGAGCGCGGTGCAGGTGATGACGTGGGCATGCCAGATACGGGGAGCCATGTGTGCGGTTCCTTTCAAGAACGAGGGGGCGGAGGGCTGTGCCCGTGTACGGCTACGCCTCGGGCCAGCTGATCCAGGAGTCCGGGATCTCGTCGTCGAGCCGACGCACATCCCGGTCGGCGAGCACGCGACGACGCACCAGCTCACCCGCCACGAGCCGCGCGACAGCGATCGCACCCGGCGGATTGAAATGCGTGTTGTCCTGCTCGGTGGCAGTCCAGTTGAAGTACTTCTTCGTCTCTTCGACACCGAGCCTCTGCCACAGCGCGAACGACAGCGCCTCGATGTCGAGCAACGCGACGCCCTCCTCCTCGGCGAGGGCGCGCATGGCCGCCGGATAGTCCCCGAGGGTGCGCACGGCGTTGCCCTCGGCGTCGAACCGCCGGCGTTCCACGGAGGTGGCAAGCACAGGTCGCGCGCCCCGGGCCCGCGCACCGTCGACGTACTGGCGCAGATGGTCCTGGTACGTCGTCCAGGGCTCGGTGTAGCGGGCGGGATCCTCGGCCTTGGAGTCGTTGTGCCCGAACTGGACCAGGAGGAGGTCGCCGGGCCGGATCGCGCCGAGGACGGCGTCCAGTCGCCCCTCGTCGACGAAGCTCTTCGAACTCCGGCCGTTCACCGCGTGGTTGGCGACGACCACGTCCTTGCTCAGGAAGAAGGGAAGCGCCATGCCCCAGCCGGTCTCGGGGGCGGCGTCGGCGTACTTCTGGGCGGCGGTGGAGTCGCCGGCGACGTAGATCGTCCGGACGCGCCGGGAGCCGGCCGCGGCCGCGTGGGGCGTCGCCGCGACGGAGAGGGGAACGGCGGCGAGCGCCGCGGTGGTGACCTGTCTGCGGGTGAGTGACACGGGGGTGCCTTTCTCAACAGGCGTACTGAAGGCAGGGGTCCAGTGGTGCCTTTCCCATGGGGCGGGGTGCCCCGCGCCCCTTCAGCGACGAAGTCCTTCAGGGGCGCGGGATCCGGAGGGCTACTGGCCCTTCTGCTCGTTCCACTCGGCCTGAGCCGTGTTCAGCTGGTCGGCCAGCGTGTCCAGGAAGTCCTTCGCGCTCATGGACCCGTTCATGACCTTCTGGAAGTTCGGCTCGTTGTCGGTCTTGGAGATCGTGTTCCAGTCCGGCAGGTAGTACGGCAGCTGCACGATCGTCGTGGACCCGTCGGACAGCGCATCGGCGGCCAGCTTCGTCGGCTCGGCCTTGATGATCCACTCGTCGTTGGCGGCCTCCGTGTTCGCCGGGACCTGGCCCGCGGACTCGTTGAACTTGGAGCTCTCCGCCTTCGAGCTGGCGAACTCGATGAACTTCCAGGCGGCCTCCTTGTTCTTGGAGGCCTTGAACACTCCGAGCCCGTCGATCGGGTTGGAGACCTGCACCCGCTTCCCGCCGGGCCCGATCGGCTGCGGGATGCCCCGGAACTTGTCGGTGCCGAGGGCCTTCACATGGTCCTGGTAGGAGCCGAGGTTGTGGTTCAGCATCCCGATCGTGCCGGAGTCCCACTGGGCGACCATCTTGGTGAAGTCGTTGTTGAGGTCGGCCGCCGGGGTGACCTTCTTGTAGAGGTCGACGTACTTCTCCAGGGCCGCCACGTTCTTCGGGTCGTTGACCGTGGTCTTCTCACCGCCGGCGTCCCAGAACGAGGTGATGCCGGTCTGCCCGTACATCGCGTCCAGGGCCTGGGCGATGGAGCCGGCGCCACCGCGGATGGTGTAGCCGAACTCGTTCTTGCCCTTGTCGGTGAGCTTCTCCGCGGCCTCGTAGAACTTCGGCCAGGTGGTCGGCTCGTCCAGGCCCGCCTTCTCGAACAGGTCGGTGCGGTAGTAGAGGACGCCGTTGTTGGCGGACGTCGGGATCGAGTACAGGTGCTTGTCGTCGCCGCCCGCGGCCTGCAACGACGTGACCATGTCCTTGTTGATCTCGCCGTCGAGGGACGACTTGGAGAGGCGGCCCTCCAGCGGCTCCAGCGCGTTCTGGGCGGCGAAACCGGCGATCATCGCCGCGCCGACGCCCCCGACGTCCGGCAGGCCGCCGCCCTGGAGGGCGGTGTCGACCTTGGACTGGTACTCGGTGGCCGCGATCCCGACGTACTTGACCTTGATGTCCGGGTTCGCCTTCGCGAAGTCGGCGATGATCTCCTTCCAGATGTCCGTGCGGACACCGCCGTTGTTGTCCCAGAAGACGATCTCGCCCTTGCCGCTGCCCTCGGCGCCCTTGTCGCCGCCCGCGCCGCTGCCGTCGTCGCCGCAGGCGGTGGCGGTCAGGGCCAGGGCGGATCCCAGGGCGACGGCCACGGCGGCGCGCCTGCTTCTGCGAATGCTGATCTTCATTGAACGGCTCTCTTCTTCTGGATCCAACGAGGGTTTGCTGTGAAGTTGTGGGGGCTCTTGGACTGCCGAGCGGGCTCAGCCGCGTCCGTGCGGCCGGCCGGCTCGTTCACACGGTGTGCGTACCGAGCTGCTTCTGGGGCCCGGAGAAGCGGGTGACCAGGGCGGGGACGGCGGCGGCCGGGTCGAGCCGGTAGGCGTAGAAGTCCTTCGGGTCGAAGGCGGCACCCCACTCGTCCTGCCGGCCCGTCGTGTTCTTGAGGATCGACCCGCGCTGCACCAACTCGGCGGTGGCGTCGGCCTGGTACGGGTGCTGGACACCGTCGTAGTAGCCGTTCTCGATGACCATCCTCGTCCGGCCGCGCGACCAGTTGCCGTACGTCCACACGGGGTCGCCGTCCGCGAGCTGCGCCGACAGGTAGTTGTTGTAGAGGTGCGCGTAGGCGCAGTTGTCGGCGGACGGTTTGCGCTGCTTGGTGTTGCGGAACCAGTTGTGGTCGATGGTGATCTGGGTCTTCACGTTCGGGGTCCAGCCGATGCCGAACGTCTTGTTGCTGTCCGTGAACTGGTTGTAGGAGACGGTGATGTACTCGCTGTCCTTGCGGATGTCGAGCTGGCCGTCGCAGATCCGTGAGAAGCGGTTGTGGTCGACCCAGACGTGGTGCACGGAATCCATCTGGATGCCGTCGAAGTCGGTGTCCTTGCAGTCCCAGTCGCCCTCGATCGCGGAGTCCCGGATGGTCAGGTTCCGGATGATCACGTTGTGGGTGCCCGGGTTGAGGTGGAACTCGCCCTGAACGAGCTCTCCCTCGGTACCGACTCCGATGATGGTCTTGTCCGAGGCGACGACGACGTTCGCTCCGAAGGGCTCGGCCTTGATCGTGCCGGCGACCCGGATGACGTACGGCTCCTCGGCGGCCGCGTACTTCTCCAGCGACGCCTGGTCGGTGACGGTCACCACCTTGCCGCCCGCGCCACCGGTGGTACCGCCGTCGAGGGAGGCGAAGCCGTGTGCCGTGTCGCTCCAGAGGTTCACGGTCGGTGCGGCACTGGCCTCCCCGATCGCGCCGAGGCCCAGCGCGGCCACGAGGCCGATCACGGTGGCCAGGACCTTGCCCTGGCCCGGTCCGCGCTCGTGTCTCGGCAGGTGCTTGCCATGGAGGTGCGTCATCGCGGCTCCCAACAGGCGTACGGGTGGGGTGGGTTACGAGGGGGTGATCCGGAACTGTGTGAACGTGGCCGCCCCGGCGTGTCCCCCGCCGGTGGGCGCGACCGCGAACAGGCCGAGCAGGGCGCCGACCCAGCGCCAGGGGGTGGCGGCGAAGACCTGACCCGAGGGCTGGAAGCCACGGCCGTCCCCGACGTCGTACGAGAAGCGGCAGCGCGCCCCGGCGCCGATCTCGATCCGCAAGTGCGCCCGTCCCTCGGGAGCCGGCCGCGGGTGGGCGGCGTCCCGTTCCCGCTCGGCGACCGACTCGCCGAACCGGTGCACGAGGTGGACGCTCCCGTCCGCGCCCCGCTGGAGCCCGATCCAGGTGAACGCGTCGCCGAGGACGGCGAGCCCGGCCCCGGCGCCCTCCTCCTCGCTGTCGAGCCGGAGTCCGACCCGCACGGTCGCCGGGGTGCCGGGCAGCCGCTGGGTGAGCACGTTCGGCAGCTTGCGCAGGTCGTGCGCGTCGGCCGTCCGTACGCAGGTCAGCCGCAGCCCGTCGCCGGAGTGGTGGGTGGCCCAGCCGTCCTGGGGGTTGGCGGTCCACTGCCACTGACGTCCGAAGCGGCCGCCGGGGAAGTCGTCGTCGGTGGCGGGCGCGGCGGGCGGCTGCCGCGGCAGGGCGGGCTTGCGGTGCACGGCGACGGGGGTTCCCTCGTCACCCATCACCGGCCACCCGTCCGTACCCCAGCGCATGGGCTGGAGGTGCACGACCCTGCCGTACGCGCCCCGCTGCTGGAAGTGCAGGAACCAGTCCTCGCCGGCCTGCGTGCGCACCCAGCCGCCCTGGTGGGGACCGTTCACATCGGTGTCGCCCTGCTCCAGGACGATCCGCTCCTCGTACGGGCCGAAGAAGCCGCGGGAGCGGAAGGCGCCCTGCCAGCCGGTCTCCACGCTCCCCGCGGGGGCGAAGATCCAGAACCATCCGTCGTGCCGGTACAGCTTGGGCCCTTCGAGCGTGAACCAGCCCGGAAGCCGGTCCCCGTCGACGATCACCTTGCCCTCGTCGAGCAGGCTGGTGCCGTCGGGCTGCATCCGGTGCCCGGTGAGCCGGTTCTTGATCCCGGAGCGGGACCTGGCCCAGGCGTGCACCAGATACGCCTCGCCGGTCTCGTCGTCCCACAGGGGGCAGGCGTCGATGAGTCCCTTGCCCGCCTTCACCAGGTGCGGGCGGGTCCAGGGGCCGCGGATCTCGGGGGCGTTGACCTGGAAGACGCCCTGGTCGGGGTCGCCCCAGAAGATCCAGAACCGGTCGTCGTGGTAGCGCAGGGAGGGCGCCCACACCCCGCAGTCGTGCCGTGGGGTGCGGAACCCGGCCCCGGGCTCCAGGCGCTTCAGGGCGTGCCCGACCAGCGTCCAGTTGACCAGGTCCCGGGAGTGCAGCAGCGGCAGGCCGGGGGCGCGGCCGAAGCTGGACGCGGTGAGGTAGTAGTCGTCGCCGACGCGGCAGACATCGGGGTCGGACCAGTCGGCGCCCAGGACCGGGTTGCGGTAGGTGCCGTCACCGAGGTCGGCGCTGAAGGCGGGCGCGCCGCCGGTGACCGAAGGGGTGCTCACTGGCTCACCGCCTTCCGGACCAGCGCCGCCGCCTCGATCCTGGGGAGGACACCGTCGGCGACAACGGTCACGATCCGCCGTACGACGGTCTCGCCCGGCTCGATCGGTACCCGCTCGTCGTGCGCGAGGGAGGAGCCCACTCCCGGGTACTCCTCGGTGCGCACGAACCACGGGTCCTCGCGGGTCTGCTCGGTGGCCCCGGCGAAGACCAGCGTCCAGGTGGAGCCCGCGAGGGCGAGCCAGTCGGCGCGGGTGCCGTGAATCTCCGGCTCACCCTCGCTGTCCAGGGTGAACACCCGAGGCGCGGTGGCCTCCTTGCGGGCGCGCCAGAAGAAGCCGCCGTACGCCGCGCCGGGCCGTCCGTTGGTGGCGGGGCTGCCGATCGACAGCGGGCCGGGCGTGGTGTTGGTGAGCGAGAACGTGAAGTCCAGCGCCCAGGCGGAGTCGGTGAGTTCGGTGGCCGCGACCGTACGGCGCTCGCGCAGCAGCTCGCCTCCGGCCGCCACCCAGCGCAGCTCCTCGACGAAGCCGTCGGGGTCGCTGAGCTGGAAGGCGGCGTGCCGCTGCGAGCCGTGGTTGTCGAGCTCGGTCGGGCCCTGGTCGCGGACGAAGGTGCGTCCGCCCCAGAAGTTGTGCCCCTCGACGTCGGGAACGGCGACACCGACGCCGAGGTGGTGCAGGTGGTCGGCCGGGCTGAGCTCGGTGACGGCCGTACCGGACAGGGTGGTGACCGGGTGCAGATAGGGGCGTGGGGAGAGTCTGGTGGGCAGCTCCGGCCGGGTGGTGTAGCGGCCGACCGGGCGGCCCGCGATGCGCAGGACCAGCGAGTCGTTGTTCGTCATGTGCTCACCTCATTCGCTGAAGCTGTGGGGAGGGCCCAGGGGGCGCCCAGCTCGGAGTAGAGGGCGAGGGTGTCGGCGGCCGAGGCGACGAGGCCGTCGATGCCGTGGACGACGCGGCGGTTCTCCTCCGGCACGAGGTGCCAGGCGTCGGCGGGCAGCGGAGTCGGGTCGGGCGCCTGTCGAACCGCTTCGACGACCTTCATGAAGGCGCCCGTCGCGTCGGGTGTGACCAGCAGTTCGGTGCCGTCGGTGAGATGCGCGGCGAGGTTCTCCAGCAGGTCCGTGCGGCCGTACTCGATCTCCTCGGGCCCGTGCCCGGCCCGCTGGACGAGCACGCGGTCCTGCTTGTACCAGAAGGTGATCCGGCCGCTGGTGCCGTGCACGAGGACGTACGGTTCGCCCGGGTGCTCGGCGCACAGGGTGGCGGCGACGGTGACGCGGCCGCTGCCGGCCGTGGTGATCCGTACACACGAGGTGTCGTCGGACTCGATGTCGTTGGCGCGCAGCAGTTCGGTCTCGATGCCGGTGACGTCCTCGGCGTGCGTGGCTCCGGCGAGCGCGAGCCCGGTGGCGACGGCGTGGGCGAGCGGGTTGGTGAGGGCGCCGTCGATGACGTCGACCCCGTTCAGGCGCCGCTTGCCCGCCCACGGGGCGCGCCGGTAGTACGCCTCCGCGCGTGCCCACGCCCCGGCCCCGCCGATGCCGACGACCTCGCCGAGCGCGCCCTTCGCGACCAGCTCGCGGATGGCGCGCACCGCGTGCGAGCCCAGCGACTGGAAGCCGATCTGGCAGGCCACCCCGGCCGCGGCGACCCCGTCGGCCATACGGCGGAACTCGGCGTACGACGGCGCCGGGGGCTTCTCCAGCAGGAGGTGGACGCCCCGTCGGGCCGCGGTGAGCGCGAGGTCGGTGTGGGTGGGGATGGGCGTGCAGATCACAGCGATCGCGGCACCCGTGGAGTCGAGCAGGGCGCCGAAGTCGCCGGACTGCTCGGGCGCGCCCAGGCCGTCCAGCTCCTCGGGGTTAAGCGGCGTCAGCTCGCAGACACCGGCGAGCCGGACCATCCCCTTGTCCTGCAGGCGGCGGATGTTGGCCAGGTGCCAGCGGCCGTGGCCCCGGGCGCCGGCCAGGACGACGGGCAGGGGGGTGGCGCCGGAGCGCTCCGAGGCCGTCGTGGTGGTCATCGGATCCTCCCGGCGCCCGCGCCCCGGGCGACCTCGCGGTCCGCCTGCCGGGCGCTGTCGATCTCGCCGTGCAGCGCGGGTGTCCAGCCGACGTCGGGGGTCAGGTCGCGTTCGCTGCCGGAGTTGTACGCGTTGTAGATGGTCAGCAGGTCGACGGGGAAGCCGTTGAAGAGGGTGCCGGTGGCGTGGAAGGCGGTGCCGTTCCAGCTCTTCACGAGGTCGGCGGCCTCGATGTGGCCGGGGGTGGTGAAGGCGTTGTTCTCGGCGTACACGGCCGACTCGGTGGAGATGCCGAGCGAGTACCGGTAGTCGTGCGCGTCCACGGGAACGACGTAGCGGTTGTTGTAGACGTGCACCTGCCCGAAGCGGACGCGCGGCGCACGCTGTACGACGCCCTCGAACTCGTTGTGGTGCAGGGTGACGCGCAGCTTGCCGCGGTCGCCGGTGGCCGTGTCGCCATTGCCGATGAGCATCGCCTTGTCGTGGTCGGCGAACCGGCTCCAGGACACCGTCACCAGGTCGGACTCGTTGGTGATGTCGAGCAGTCCGTCGTGGCGCAGGTAGTTGCGGCCGAAGTAGGTGGGCTCGTCCTCGTCCGGGTGGCCCTTGTCGGACAGCGTGACATGGTCGACCCACACATGGGTGGCGCCGCGCAGCCAGATGTTGTCGTACGCGGTCTTCCAGTCGCCGAGGCCGCCGGTGTTGGGCTGCCAGACGGGGAAGCAGTCGTAGGCGTCGCGGAGTTCGAGGTTGCGGATGATCACGTTGTCCGCGCCCCTGAGCTGGAGGCCGGCGCCTTTCAGCAGCGCCCTGTCGCCGAGCCCGACGATGGTGGTGTTGGACCCGACGGCCAGCTCGACCCGTTCCGCCTGCCGGGCGGCCGACGCCTGCCGGGCCTCTTCCTGGGGGCCGCTGGGCTTGGCGGAGCCCCAGGTGCGCGGGTCGTACGCGGCGAGGTACTGCTTCAGGTCGTAGCCGTCGGTCGCGTAGTCGTCGCAGTTCAGCGTGTCGCCGTCGTCTGTCGTGTTGGCGTCGATGGTGCCCGCGATCCGGATGATCTTCGGGGTCGCGCTGCCTCCGTCGAGCGCCCGGACCAGCTCGCTGCGGTTGCGTACGGTGTAGACGTGGGCGTCGTCGGCAACCGAGCCACCCGTGGTACCGCCGTCGGCCGCCGCCCAGCCGTCGTTCGCGGCGAGCGTGTCACGGCTGATGTCGCGGGCCTTGGCCCCGGCGGGGGTGCTGAGGGTGAGGCCCAGCACCCCGGCCACGACGAGCAACGGGAGGCGCTTCGTGCCCGGAAGTCGTCTTGTGCCCGGAAGTCGCCTCACCCCTTCACCGCCCCCGCGCTGAAGCCGGTGATCAGCCACTTCTGGATGAAGGCGAACACGATCACGACCGGGACCGCGGCGATGATGCCGCCCGCGGCGAGGGCGCCCAGGTCGACGCTGTCGGCGCTGAGCAGGGTGTTCAGGCCGACGGGGATGGTCTGCTTGTCCTGGTTGCTGAGGAACATCAGCGCGAACAGGAAGTGGTTCCAGGAGTGCACGAAGGCGAAGGAGCCGACGGCGATCAGGCCCGGCCGCAGCAGCGGCAGCACGACCACCCGGAAGCCGCTGAAACGGTTGCAGCCGTCGACCCAGGCGGCCTCCTCCAGCGAGTACGGCACGTTTCTGATGAACCCGCTGATCAGGATCATCGACAGCGGCAGCTGGAAGACGGTCTCGGCGATGATGACGCTGCCGAGGGAGTTGATCATCCGCAGCTCGGCGAAGATCTGGAACAGCGGTACGAGAAGCAGCGCGCCCGGCACGAACTGGGAGCACAGCAGCGCCAGCATGAACGCGCGCTTGATCCGGAAGTTGAAGCGGGCCAGGGCGTAGCCGCCGGCGAGGGCGACGATCGTGGTCATGAACAGGGTGGCGACGCCCACGAGGACGCTGTTCTGGAAGTAGGTGCCGAAGGCGCGCTCCGTCCACACCTTCTCGAAGTGGTCGAAGGTGATGGGCCATGGCACGAGCGAGGTCGAGCCGGCCGGGCGCAGGGCGAACAGCAGGATCCAGTAGAAGGGGACGATCGTGAAGAGCAGGTAGATCGACAGCGGCAGGTAGATCTGCCAGCGCGGGACCTCGTCCCAGGCGCGCTGGCGCTTCTTCGGCCGGCGTGGGGGCTCCTCGGCCTCGGGGGCGGGGGCCACCGGGGCGTCGCTGATCTCGGCGTCCTTGGTGATCACTTGTCCTCGCCTCCGAACTTGCTCAACCGCAGGTAGACGATCGAGCAGAAGAGCAGAATCACGAACGCGACCGTGGTCAGGGCGGACGCGTAGCCGAAGTTGTGGGCGTCGACGGAGGTGTTGGCGATGTAGAGCGGGAGGGTCGTCGTCGCGCCCGCCGGTCCGCCGCCGGTCAGGGTGTAGAGCAGGTCGACGTTGTTGAACTCCCACACCGCGCGCAGCAGTGTGGACAGGATGATCGCGTCCTTCAGGTGTGGCAGCGTGATGTGGATGAACTGCCGGATGCGGCTGGCGCCGTCGACCTCGGCGGCCTCGTACAGGTCCTTCGAGACGGACTGGAGGTCGGCGAGGATGAGGATCGCGAAGAAGGGCACGCCGCGCCACAGGTCGGCGACGACCGCGGCCGGGAAGACGGTCGAGGTGTCGGAGAGCCAGCTGGTGCCGTACTCGCCGATGCCCAGGTCCGCGAGGTAACGGGTGATGCCCGTCTGGGAGTTGTAGAGCAGCACCCAGATCGCGGAGGTCAGCACACCGGAGACGGCCCACGGTGAGAAGACCATCGCGCGGCTCAGTGCCCGGCCCACGAAGCTCTGGTTGACGATCAGCGCGAGCGCCAGGCCGAACAGCAGTTGCAACCCGACCTCGACCACGACCCACTTGGCGCTGAAGACCAGCGTGTCCCAGAACTGGGGATCCTTCGTGAAGGCGAAGACGAAGTTGTCGAAGCCCGCGAAACCGTTCCGCCAGGGCTTGGTGGGGTTGTAGTGCTGCAGGCTGTAGTAGAAGACGCTGATGACCGGGTAGGCGATGAAGCCGAGCATCAGCAGGGCTGCCGGCGCGATCAGCAGGTACGGGAGCCTGCGCGGCGTGGCCGATCCGCGACGCCGCCGGGGCGGCGCGGGCTGTTTCGCCACGGCTGCGGCTTGGGCCATGACTGTGTCTCCGTTCTCGGGTGTGCGGGTCGAGCCGGTGGTGCGGTGCGCTTCACCGTGTGGCTTGTGGCTGTGCCGTGCGGTGTGCGCGTATACCGTTGCGGCTTGTGCCTGCGCCGTGTTGGCAAGCGCTTTCACTTGCGGTGTTCGAGGTCCGGACCGCGAGGAACAGCGGCCTTGGTGCGGTGGGTGCGGTGGGTGCGGTGGTCCAGTAGTGCGGTGGTGCGGTGTTCAGCCCGCGTACGGGTCCGGCACGGTGCCCGGTCGGGCCAGGAAGGCGAAGTCGCAGCCGGTGTCGGCCTGCGTGATCTGCTCGTTGTAGAGCGCGCCGTAGCCGCGCTCGTACCGCTCGGGCGGGGGCGTCCACGCGGCCCTGCGGCGCTGGAGCTCCTCGTCGTCCACGTCGAGGTGGAGGGTGCGCGCCTCGACGTCGAGGGTGATGCTGTCCCCGGTCCGTACGAGCGCGAGCGGCCCGCCGATGTACGACTCGGGCGCGATGTGCAGCACGCACGCGCCGTAGCTCGTGCCGCTCATCCGGGCGTCGGAGATCCGCACCATGTCCCGGACACCCTGCTTCAGCAGGTGGTCGGGGATGGGCAGCATCCCGTACTCGGGCATGCCCGGGCCGCCCTTGGGCCCTGAGTTGCGCAGCACCAGCACGCTGTCGGCGGTGATGCCCAGGGACGGGTCGTTGATGGTCCGCTGCATCGTCCTGTAGTCGTCGAAGACGACCGCGGGACCGGTGTGCCTGAGCAGGTGCGGCTCGGCGGCGATGTGCTTGATGACCGCGCCGTCCGGGCAGATGTTGCCGCGCAGCACGGCGACCCCGCCCTCCTTCGCGACCGGGTTCTCGCGGGTGCGGATCACGGCGTCGTTGTGGACGAGCGCGCCGTCGAGCTGCTCACGCATCGTGTCGTACGACACCGTCGGCCGGTCCAGGTGGAGGAGGTCGGTGATCCGGGACAGGAACCCGGGGAGCCCGCCCGCGAAGTGGAAGTCCTCCATCAGGTACGTCTGTCCGCCCGGCCGGACGTTGGCCAGCACCGGCACCGTGCGCGCGATGCGGTCGAAGTCGTCGAGTGTCAGCGGGACTCCGGCGCGGCCGGCCATGGCGATGAGGTGGATGACGGCGTTCGTGGAGCCGCCGAGCCCGAGGACGGTCGTCACCGCGTCCTCGAATGCCTCCGCGGTGAGGATCTCGGACAGCTTCCGGTCCCTGCGGACGAGTTCGACGATCCTGAGGCCGGAGGCGGCGGCCATCCGGTCGTGCCCGGAGTCGACGGCGGGGATGCTCGACGCGCCCGGCACGGTGACCCCGAGCGCCTCGGCCGCGGCGGTGAGCGTGGACGCCGTGCCCATGGTCATGCAGTGACCGGGCGAGCGGGCCAGGCCGCTCTCCAGCTCCTGCATCTCGCAGTCGCCGATGAGCCCGGCGCGTTTGTCGTCCCAGTACTTCCACATGTCGGTGCCGGAGCCGAGGACCTCGTTGCGCCAGTGGCCCGGCAGCATGGGCCCGGCGGGCACGAACACGGTGGGCAGGTCGACGGAAGCGGCCCCCATGAGCAGCGCGGGCGTGGACTTGTCGCAGCCGCCCATCAGCACGGCCCCGTCCACCGGGTACGACCGCAGCAGCTCCTCGGTCTCCATCGCGAGCATGTTGCGGTAGAGCATCGGGGTCGGCTTCTGGAAGGTCTCGCTCAGCGTCGACACCGGGAACTCCAGCGGGTAGCCGCCGGCCTGCCACACGCCCCGCTTGACCGCCTGCGCGCGATCACGCAGGTGCACATGGCAGGGGTTGATGTCGCTCCAGGTGTTGAGGATCGCGATGACCGGCTTGCCCAGGTGTTCCTCGGGCAGATAGCCGAGCTGGCGGGTGCGGGCCCGGTGGCTGAAGGAGCGCAGTCCGTCCGTGCCGTACCACTGGTGGCTTCTGTACTCCTCGGGGCGCCTCTCGGCGCTCTTCTCGGCGCTCTTCTCGGTGCTGTTCTCGGGGCTCTTCTCGGGGTTCGTCATATCGACCACCCGGCGGCGATGGCGGCGACCTCGGCCCGCTCGTCCTCGGGCAGTACCCGGCTCGGCGCCCGGACGTCGCGGCGGCACAGGCCGAGCGAGGCGAGGGCCTCCTTGACCACGGTCACGTTGTTGGCGGACGCGCCCGCGGCACGCAGTTCCTCGAAGCGGCGGATCTGCTCCCACACCTTCATCGCCGCGGGATAGTCCCCGGACCGAAGTGCGTCGAGCATGTTCAGGGAAACGGCCGGGGCGACGTTCACGAGTCCCGAGGTGAAGCCGGTGGCGCCCGCGGAGAAGTACGAGGGCGCGTACGGCTCGGCGAGCCCCGCCACCCACACGAAGCGGTCGAGCCCCGCGTCCCGCGCGAAGGCGGCGAACCGGGCGGCGTCCGGGACGGCGTACTTGACCCCGATGACGTTCGGGCAGGCGTCGGCGAGTTCGGCGAGCCGGGCGCCCGGCAGCGCCGCGTTGCGGAGGTACGGCACGACGCCCAGCTCGGGCACGGCCTCGGCGATGGCGCGGTGGTAGTCGACCCAGCCGGTGTCCGACACGTACGGGTGGACGGGCTGGTGGACCATCACCATCTGTGCGCCGGCCTCACGGGCGTGCTGGGCGGAGGCCACGGCGGTGGGCACGTCGTGCCCGACCCCGACGAGGACGACACTCCGGTCGCCTGCCTCGTCCATGGTCAGCTCGGTGACGAGCTGCCGTTCGGCGGGGGTCAGCGCGTAGAACTCACCGGTGTTGCCGTTCGGCGTGAGGGTCCTGACCCCGCCGTCGAGCAGTCGACGCAGCAGGGCCCGGTGGGTGTCCTGGTCGACGGTGCCGTCCTCGGCGAACGGGGTCACCGGGATCGCCACGACGTCGGCCAGGGCCGCCCGTTGGGTCTCGTACGTCACGCTGCTCATTGATGGCCTTCCTCTTCGTGGGCCTCGGGGAAGGCCCGCTGGACGAACGACGCGATGTGCGCGTGGAGGGCGCCGGCCGCCCCGTCGGCGTCGCCGTCGAGGGCGAGCCGCAGGATCTCCCGGTGCTCGGCGGCCTCCCGCTCCCAGGAGGGGTTGGCGGCCCAGGCGACCGCGGAGACGAGCGCGGCCTGGTCCCGCACCTCGTCGAGCATCCGGCCGAGCAGCGGATTGCCGCAGGAGGTGTAGAGGGCGCGGTGGAACTCCCGGTTGGCGAGGGAGCGTTCGGCCGTGTCGGCCGCCTGGTCGGAGCGGGCGAGCGCGTCCTGCGCCGCTTGAAGTCCGGCCCCCCGCCGTACGGCCCGCCGCAGGGCTTCCGGCTCCAGGAGCAGCCGGACGTCGTACACCTCGCGTGCCATGTCCGCGTCCACCATGCGCACCGTGACGCCCTTGTACTGGCTCATCACGACGAGTCCTGTCCCGGCCAGGGTCTTGAGCGCCTCGCGCACCGGCGTCTTGGAGACCCCGAACTGCGCGGCGAGCTCGGTCTCCACGAGCGCCTGGCCGGGCGTCAGCTTCCCGGTGAGGATGCGGTGTTTGATCCCCTCCAGCACGAACTGCGTGCGGGACGGGATCGGGGTGGGCACAGAGGTCATGCGCGCCTCTCGGATCTCACATATCGCGTCTCATATATGACGTACGAAGTACGACGCGTTGAAGGTAGGAGCGGCCCTGTGTTTCGTCAATGCTTCTCACAGAGGAAGTTGGGGTGACGCACTGAGGCAATGAATCAACGAGGTACTCACACCGTTTGCCATCGCGATGCCGGAGCAGCCGCCCAGGCCCAGGCTCCCGTGCCGTACCGCCTCACCGGCCCAGCAGGACCGAATGCCGAACACACCGCTTGGGGAAGCCAGGTCTGACCACCCGAAAGAACGCCACATCTCTCGCTGCGCCATGCGCGGGAGGCACCCCTGGTCCGCCGTCACCCGGTATCGGATCCGTGTGCCACTGCAACTCGCTGCACGTCTCGAATCCCGCGTCCACTCACGTTCCTTCAGGCGGCGGTGCGGGGCACGACGAGTCGGCGGCACTCCTCCGCACGGTCGGCGAGTTCACCGTTCACACCGGAGAGTTCGTCCAGGCAGTGGAACAGGTCCATGACGACGTCGGCGTCTGGACCTTCGTCAAGGAAGGCTTCCGTCGCCTCGACGACGGTGTTCTCCCGTTCGAGGAGGATCGCCCGGAACAGCCCCGCGAGCCTGATCTCGTCCTCGTCCAGCGACTCGGTCGCCTGTGCGAACAGTGCGCTCCACTGGTCCACGCATCCAGCGAGTCCCGACGTCACGGTGTCCAGCATGGTCTTCTCGAACAGCAAGCCGAGTTCATCGGGCTCGGACGCGAGAGCGTCTCTGATCAGCTGAGCGAACCTATGCGAACCGTAGGGTCCGGCGTGAGTTCTGCCCACCTGGGCGGGGAAGCATGAGCGTGGAGATGGAATCCCGCGCCCAGTGCTGCTCCGCGTGGCCGGTGTCGGCTGGTGGTGGGTGTGCTGATCGTGGTCACGCCCTGGTGCCGGTGGGCTGCACGGGGCAGCCGGGTCCGGCCCGTGGGTGCGTGTCCCTCCGGACGCTGGCCCGCCGGACCGGAAGGTCTGGTGGGGGAGGGTGCCCTGCGTCGCCTGGGCGCGGGGCGTGTGGTCCTGTGCCGGGTGGGTCCGGTCTTGGACCTGTCCCGGCGGGTCTGGGTGGTGGCCGGGGCGACCACAGCGGTGGCTTCGTGTTGGTCTGCCACGCTGCGGATAGCCATGGTGCCTGTGGAGCGGTCGGTGACGGTCTTGGTCTGGTGGGTCAGTCCGCGTGCGGCGATGCGCTGCCATGCTCCGGTGTCGCGGTCGCCCTGCCAGCCACAGCCCGGGGTGGGGCAGACGGCCCATTTCCAGCCGGGTGCGGTGGGCCGGTCGGGGGCCTTGCGGTGACGCAGCGGAACGAGGCAGCGAGGGCAGTGCCGGGAGGTGCCCCGGGCCGGGACGGTGACCACGGCGATGCCCGTCTCGGCGGCCAGGTGCCGCATCCGCTCCACGATCTGCCCGCGTACGTGCTGCGAGAGGCGGGTGTTGAGGGTGCGGCCCATGCCGCGGGCCTCCAGCGAGCGCAGGTCTTCGACATAGATCACCGTCGCACGGGCGGCGATGGCCTGGTCGACCACCCAACGGGCGGCGGACCAGGCGAGCGCGTCGTTGAGGTTGGACCTTCGGGCGGAGACGTGCCGACTCTCCTCGGCGAGCACGTGATGCTTCGCGGACAGCGAGTGCCGCGCCTCCCCGGCGATGAGCCGCTGATAGTGGTCGGTCTTGGCGTGCAGGTACTCGGACTCTCGGCGGAGCCGGTGCTGTTTGGCCATGGCACCGCAGGCGCGGAACATCCCGCCTGTGCCGAGGGCGGTGATGATTCCGTCGTCGCGGCGCCGGACCGCGCCCGCACTGAGCAGGGTGTTCAGCCCCCAGTCCACGCCCAGTGCGACCGTGTGCCCGGTACGCCGTGTCTTCGGCACGGCGTGGGTGTAGGCGAGATCGGCCCGCACCGTCCCCTGGTGGATACGCAGCGTGGGCAGGTGCAGCACCGCGCCAGGCGGGATGGTCGGCGGCAGTGTGATCGGGCATGCCACCCACGTCCAGTCCCGGTAGGAGCGCGGGTCGGGGCAGGTGGGCAGCTGCAAGCGCAACAGTGCCCGGCCCGGATCATCCCCGCGTGTGATCGTGGCCTGCTGCCTGTCACACGCGGACAGCAGCAGCATCCGCGCACTGCGGGGTGCGGCCTCCAGCTCGAACACATCGACCGGCAACCGGCCGTGCTTCTCGACGAAGGCGGCGATCTGCCGAGTGCGGGAGGCGATGACGCAGGACGGCAGATCCCGGCCGCCGGGCACAGCCTCGCGGACTGCATCCCACTCCTGCGGCGTGCGCTTGCCCGGGTCCGCGGGCCACGCCCCGAGGATCGCGGCAGTCAGGTCGGCCCGCCACTTCACCGACCTCAGTGTGCGCCCGGTCTGCTCCTGGGCCATGCGCACGATCCGGTCGTTGACACGGACCCCGTCGGCCGGTGCGGCGGTCCAGCCCAGACGGCGCAGCGCCATCCAGGCATTCGACGGCAGTGGCCGGCCCCCGGCGTCCACGCCCGAGGCCAGCACGTCGACGTCGGCCGCATTCCAGTGCTCGGCCAGCAGCCCGCCAGCCATTCCGGACACCAGCGCGGCAGCCCAGCCCACCCGCGCTGCCAGCACCGCCGTGGTGAGGACCTCCCCGGTCCGCTCCTCCACCCCGGTACGCAACAGGCCACGGGCACACGCCGTACGCGACGTCTCGCCCTCGCCGAGCGGCAGCCTCCGGCTCACCGGAACCTCCCTTCCCCACCCGTGGTGCTGTCATCCGATCAACGACGCCCCCGCGAGAAGGTCACGCATTCGATCTGCGCACCCACATGCGACACCGACCCGTACCGGACACACGACATGACGCCAGCGGACGAAACATCACTACGGATCCCAAAGGAAACACGTGAGCCTGACCACGCGATGCCAGAGCCCAGACCAGGCCGGGATTCAGGGCCAGCGCACCGGTTAAGTCGGCGACGGCCTCGTCGAAACGCCCTGCCTGCCGGCGCGTCTACCCGCGCTTTCCAGGGCACCTGCCCGATCCGCCCTCCAGGTCCTTAGCACCATGATGATCAGGCATGACAACCAAGACAACAGAGACGGCAGGGGTGCCGGGGGAGGCACAGCCCTCGTGGACCCTGGCGCGCGTCCTGCGGGACCGCAACGCGCGGCTCTACCTGGCCGGAGTCGTGGCCTCCGGCTTCGGCACGTCCGCGCTGTGGCTGGCGTCCGGGATCTGGGTCAAGGACCTCACCGGGTCGAACGGGCTTGCCGCGCTCTCCATGCTGGCCATGTGGGCACCGACCCTGTTCGGCCCCCTCCTCGGCACCCTCGCCGACCGCACCCGCCGCAAGCCGCTCCTGATCCGGACGAACCTCGCCCTGGCGGCGCTCCTCCTCACCCTCTTCACCGTCGACTCCTCTCAGAGCCTGTGGCTCCTCTTCGCGGTGCTCATGGTGTACGGCGCGGCGGGCGTCGTCCACGACGCTGCCGAAGCGGCGCTGGTCGCCGGCGCGATCGCCCCGTCCCTGCTCGGCGACTTCAACGGACTGCGGATGACGGCCAACGAGGGCATGAAGCTGGTGGCCCCGCTGGCCGGGGCGGGGATCTACGCGGCGTACGGCGGCGCAGCCGTGGCGTTGCTGGACGCGGTGACCTTCGTGTTGGCCACGGCGCTGTACGCGTGCGTGCGTGTCCACGAGCCCAAACCCGAACCGCCCACGTCGGGCTGGCGGGCGCAGACCGCCGAGGGCGCCCGCTTCCTCCGGGTCCACCAGGGTCTGCGCCCCCTGGTGCTGGCGGGCGGCGCCACGATGTTCCTCTCGGGCGTCAACGGCGCCACGGTCTACGCCGTCGTCGACGGTCTCGGGCGCTCCCCCGCGTACGCCGGCGTGCTGTCCGTCGCCCAGGGCGTGGGCTCCGTGGCCGTCGGGCTGGTCTCCGGTCCGCTGATCCGGCGCCTCGGCGAACGGCGTTTCGCGGGGTGCGGGATCGCGCTCACGGCAGTCGCGGTGGGGCTGCGGGCGGTCCCGTCCGACGCGGTGGCCCTGGGGGCCGGTGCGGCGGTGGGGGCGGGCCTGCCGTGCGTGCTGATCGCGGCGCTCACGGCGGTGCAGCGGGAAACTCCCGGGCCGCTGCTGGGGCGCGTGGCCGCCACCGCCAACACCCTGCTCTTCGCGCCCACCGCGATCGGTCTGGCGGTGGGCGCGAGTCTGATCGAACTGGTGGATCTCCAGGCGCTGCTGGCCGGCCTGGGGCTGGCCACCCTCCTGCCGGCATGGCACCTGCGACGTCTCCGGGTCACCGACGGGAGGGTGACCCGCCCGTCGGTGCCGTGACAGGCCTCACTCCAACCCCGACAGCCCCTCCCGCACCGCCACCAGATCTCCGTCCGATGCCAACCCCGCGTGATACAGCCGCAGTTCGGTCGCCCCGAGCTCAGCCGCACGGGCCGCGTCCGCCCCGAGCGTCCCCGGGCTCCCGCCCATCCCGGACACCACGGGGAAGTTCGCGGCCAGGACCGCCCCCTCGCGCCCCTGCTCCGCGAACGGTGTCAACAGCCCCGGCCCGCCGGCGCAGGGCACGACCACGCCGTCCGCGACGGACAGGATGTGCGCGGGATCGACGCCCGCGTTCGCGCCCACGTGGTGGGTGACCGGGTCCGCGTGCAGCAGCACCTGGAAGCCCTCGGGCGCGGCGGTCCGGACGGCCGTGACCGCCGCTTCCTGGAGCGTACGGGCGATCTCGTCCCGCCACGCGCGCGTGCCCGCCGCCCTGCCCTCCCCGAGCAGTTTCTCCACCGCCGGCCGGCCGCCGTCGTCGGGCGCGCCCCGCCACACCGGCTCCAGTGCGTCCCGGACGGCCGCCGCCAACTCGTCGGCGTCGAGCCCCTGCGCGCCGTACCCCTCGCGGCACGTCCCGCAGAAGCACAGCGACATCAGGTACTGCCCGGCGTCGCCGAGCGCCACCCCACCGGTCTTGTCGTGCGCGTGGAGGTGAGCGAGCCCGTACCAGCCCAGCGACTCCAGCTCCGTTCCCCGCGCCCCCGGCCGTACCGCCGCCTCGACGGCCAGGTCCAGCAGGTACTTCCGCGTCTCCGGCTGCGCGACGCACGGCGCCCACGCGTAGCGGTCGCCGTACGCGTTGACCACGGAGGTGTCCGGGAACTCGGCGCCCAGCCGGGAGTTGTGCGCGAGCACGACCCAGGTGTGCACCTCCAGGCCGGCGGCCGCCAGCGCCTCGGCCGCCTCCGCGTACGCGTCGCCGGGCGCCCACTCCCCGGCGCGGTACGGCCGCAGCCGTCGCCCCGACCAGCGTGCCTCGTCCGGCGGGTACAGCACGGCGGCGTGCTCGGCCGTGATGATCCGGTGCCGGGGGTGCCGGGGTGTGAGCGCGCGCGTGGAGTGGTACGCGGAGGCGAGTGTCGCCTGCCGCACCCCGAGCCCCGCGATGAACTCCCCGGCTGCCGGGTCCCCGTTGACGTCCCAGGGGTAGACGAACGCCGACGCCTTCACTTCTTCCTCCTCCAGGCCTGGCTCAAAAGCTCAAAGCAGCGCGTACCCGCGCTCGATCAGTTGCGCGAGCTGCTTGACATGGTCCTCGGTCGGTTCGTGCAGGGGCGGCCGCACCTCCCCCACGTCGAGTCCGCGCATCCGCACCCCGGCCTTCACCAGGGACACCGCGTAGCCGCGTCCCTGGGCGCGCAGTTCGACGAACGGCCGGTAGAAGCCGTCCACGAGGCGTTCCGCCGTCGCGTCGTCGCCCGAGGTGAACGCCCGGTGGAAGGCGAGGGCGATCTCCGGTGCGAAGCAGAACACCGCGGACGAGTACAGGGTGATGCCGATGCCCCGGTAGGCGAGCCCGGTCAGTTCGGCTGTCGGGAGGCCGTTGAAGTACAGGAACTCGCCCGGGACCTCGCTCCGTACGGTGCTCACGATGCGCTGCATCAGGTCGAGGTCGCCGAGGCCGTCCTTGAAGCCGATGATTCCCTCGGTGCGGGCGAGCTCAACCGCCGTTGCGGGGGTGAAGACGGCGTTGTCGCGCTGGTAGACGATCAGCGGCAGCGGGGTCGCCGCCGCCAGTTCGCGGTAGTGCCGCAGCAGGCCCTCCTGGGGCGCCTGCACGAGGTAGGGCGGCATGGCGAGCAGCCCGTCGGCGCCGGCCTCCTCGGCGAGCCGCGCGTACCGCACGGCGAGCGCGGTCCCGTACCCCGCGCCCGCCACGACGGGCACCCGGCCCGCGGTCTCGTCGACGGCGGCGCGTACGCAGGCGTGGAACTCCTCGGGAGTGAGCGCGTGGAACTCACCCGTGCCGCAGCAGGCGAAGACGGCGGCGGCCCCGGCGTCGACACCCCGGCGCACGTGCGTGCGGTACGCGTCCAGGTCGACCGCGCCGTCCGGGCCGTAGGCCGTGACGGGGAAGAAGAGCGGCCCGCTGGGGATGCTGAGCCGAGCGGCGAGGGGGGCTGAGGTCACGGGCTCTCCCAGGTCCATGTCTCTGATCCATGTTTCTGATCAGTGTCCATATTTCTGAACTCGCCTACGCTAAGCCGCCCCCTTCGGGCCGGTCAAGCGCGCCGACCCGCGACACACCAGCGGATTCCCCGCCTTCACGCCCCTCTTGACGCGCGAGACCACAACTCCCTAGCGTGTCCACGGATGTGAATGTGGTACGCGCATGCGCACACATCCGTCCGGCTGATTTCGCAACGCGCTTCCGGTGATTCAAGGAGACCCGAGGATGCCCGCTCCCCGCACCGTTCTGCTCACCGGCGCCGCCGGCGGACTCGGCACCCTGATGCGGGAGTTGCTCCCGGAGTACGGCTACGAACTCCGCCTCCTCGACGTGCGCCCCATCGAGGGCGAGCCGGACGCGATCATCGCCGACCTCGCCGACACCGGCGCCCTGCGCGAGGCCGTCCGGGGCGTCGATGCGATCATCCACCTCGCCGGCATCTCCCTGGAAGCCCCCTTCGAGAAGATCCTGAAGGCGAACATCGAGGGGACGTACAACCTGTACGAGGCCGCCCGTGAGGAGGGGGTCGAGCGGATCGTCTTCGCCTCCTCCAACCACGCCGTCGGCTTCACGCCCCGCCCCCAGGGCGACGCCCCCTTTGATGCGGACGCGCTGATCCCGGTCGACACCCCGCGCCGCCCCGACACCTTCTACGGCCTGTCCAAGTCCTTCGGCGAGGACCTCGCCCAGCTCTACTGGGACCTGCACGGCATGGAGACCGTCTCCGTACGCATCGGCTCCTGCTTCAGGGAGCCCACGAGCGTGCGCATGCTGTCGGTCTGGATGAGCCCCGAGGATGGCGCCCGCCTCTTCCACGCGGCCCTGACCGCCGAGGACGTGAAGCACACCGTCGTGTACGGCTCATCCGCCAACACCCGCCTGTGGTGGGACCTGACGACCGCCCGGGCTCTCGGCTACGAACCGCGGGACGACTCCGAGCCGTACGCCGAGAAGCTGATCGCCGAGCAGGGCGAACTCGACCCGGAGAACGTGGCGCACGCCTACCTCGGCGGCCACTTCGTGAGCGAACCGCCCATCTGGCCGTACTGACCCGGCCGAAGGGCCGCAAGCACGCAATCCAGCCGTACCGGCGCCGTGACGAGAGGCGCTCCTGGGGCGGGCGGGCACCGAACGGGCCCGCCCGCCCCGTCATTCGGGCACCGCTCCTGCCCGATCTCACGCACGCCCCAGGTCCGAGCCGGGCAACCACCGCGTGAAACGGGCACAGCCGGGCACCATCGGGCGCGCAACAAGCCTGGTCAGCGACGCACACCGGCTGTAGAACTTCCCCCATGGGTCCTACCGGGCCCGAACGGGCAGCAACGGCGCTGCCATTCAGCAGGGAGAGCAGGTGTCGGCCATGAGCGCGGAAGACAGGCAGCGCGAGATCGTCAAGGCCGCGCGCCGCGCGGGATCGGTCGACGTCACCACGCTCGCCGCCGAACTGGGCGTCGCCAGGGAGACCGTACGGCGCGACCTGCGAGCCCTGGAGGACCACGGCCTGGTCCGCCGCACCCACGGCGGGGCCTACCCCGTGGAGAGCGCCGGGTTCGAGACGACGCTCGCCTTCCGCGCCACCAGCCACGTCCCCGAGAAGCGGCGGATCGCGACCGCGGCGGCGGAACTGCTCGGGGACGCCGAGACGGTCTTCGTCGACGAGGGCTTCACCCCGCAGCTCATCGCCGAGGCGCTGCCCAGAGACCGGCCACTGACCGTGGTCACCGCCTCCCTCGCCACCGCGGGAGCACTCGCGGAGGCAGGCAACACCACCGTGCTGCTCCTCGGCGGCCGGGTGCGCCCGGGCACCCTCGCCACCGTCGACCACTGGACGACGAAGATGCTCTCCGGGTTCGTCATCGACCTGGCGTACATCGGCGCCAACGGCATCTCGCGCGACCACGGACTCACCACCCCCGACCCCGCGGTCAGCGAGGTCAAGACCCAGGCCGTCCGGGCCGCCCGGCGCACGGTCTTCGCCGGCGTGCACACCAAGTTCGGCGCGGTCAGCTTCTGCCGGTTCGCGGACATCGGCGCGCTGGAGGCGATCGTCACGAGCACGCTGCTGCCCGCGTCCGAGGCCCACCGGTACTCACTACTGGGCCCCCAGGTCATACGAGTCTGAAAACCGAACCGACCCGCCCACCGTCGTACGAAAACCAAACCGACACCCCCAGGGCACTCCCACGCCCACCTTCACCCCTTATCCCCCCATTCTCCCCATACGCCCAGGAGCGATCCATGCGAATCCCGAGCCGACGGAGGCCGCGCACCGTATTTGTCGCGGCCGCCGCAGGGACGCTGCTCGCCCCGCTGCTCTCCGGCTGCTGGACCGGAGCCGGCGGGACGGGTTCCGGCGGCGACTCCATCAACGTACTGATGGTCAACAACCCGCAGATGGTCGAGCTGCAGAAGCTCACCCGCGCCCACTTCACCAAGGAAACCGGCATCAAGGTGAACTTCACCGTCCTGCCGGAGAACGACGTCCGCGACAAGATCAGCCAGGACTTCGCCAACCAGGCGGGCCAGTACGACGTCGCCACACTCAGCAACTACGAGATACCGATCTACGCCCGCAACGACTGGCTGCGCGCGATGGACCCGTACGTCGCCAAGGACGCCGCCTTCGACCAGAAGGACATCCTGGGGCCGATGCGCCAGTCCCTGACCGGCGACGACGGCAAGACGTACGGACAGCCGTTCTACGGCGAGTCGTCCTTCCTGATGTACCGCAAGGACGTGTTCGCCGAGAAGGGGCTGACCATGCCCGAGCAGCCCACCTGGCAGCAGGTGGCGGACCTCGCCGCGAAGGCCGACGGGGCCGAGGAGGGCATGAAGGGCATCTGCCTGCGCGGACTTCCCGGCTGGGGTGAGGTGATGGCCCCGCTCACCACCGTCGTCAACACCTTCGGCGGCACCTGGTTCGACAAGGACTGGACGGCCCGCCTGAACTCCCCCGAGTTCGAGAAGGCCACCAAGTTCTACGTCGACCTCGTCCGCGAGCACGGCGAGTCCGGCGCCGCCCAGTCCGGCTTCGCCGAGTGCCTGAACAACATGACCCAGGGCAAGGTCTCCATGTGGTACGACGCCACGTCCGCGGCCGGCTCCCTGGAGGCCTCGGGGTCCCCGGTCAAGGACAAGATCGGCTACGCACCCGCACCGGTCGAGGAGACGAAGTCCTCCGGCTGGCTCTACACCTGGGCCTGGGGCATCCAGCAGGCGTCCCGGAACCCCGACAAGGCCTGGAAGTTCGTCTCCTGGGCCTCCAGCAAGGAGTACGAACAGCTGGTCGGCGACCAGATCGGCTGGTCCAACGTGCCCGCGGGCAAGCGGGCGTCGACCTACACGAACCCGGCCTACGTCAAGGAGGCCTCCGCCTTCCAGGAGATGACGAAGGAGGCCATCGAGGGCGCCCGGCCCACCGACCCGGGGGTGCAGCCACGGCCCGCGCCCGGCATCCAGTTCGTCGGCATCCCCGAGTTCACCGACCTCGGCACCAAGGTCTCCCTGGAGATCAGCGCGGCCATCGCCGGACGCCAGTCCGTCGAGTCGGCCCTGAAGAAGTCGCAAGCACTCGCCGAGCGGATCTCCGAGGAGTACGAGGGACGATGACCGCGACCACGACAGCCCCGATGGCCACAGCGCCCGTGCAGTCGGCGGGCAAACCCGCGTCGCGCCTGCGCGCCTGGGCCACCAGGGCCCCGCTCCTCCCCGCCCTGATCTTCATGATCGTCGTGACCCAGCTGCCGTTCGTGGCGACGCTGGTGATCTCCTTCTTCGACTGGAACTCCCTCTACCCCGACGCCCGCAGCTTCGCGGGCCTCGCCAACTACCAACAGGTCCTGACCGACCCGGACCTGCGCCGCTCGGTCTGGACGACGGTCCTCCTCACGGTCACCGTGGTCCTGGCCAGCCTGGTGCTCGGCCTCGGCCTCGCCCTGCTCCTGGACCGCCGCTTCCGCGGCCGGGGCATCGTCCGCACCCTTCTGATCGCCCCCTTCCTGGTGGTCCCGGTGGCCGCGGCCCTGCTCTGGAAGCACGTGCTCTTCAACCCCGAATACGGCCTGTTCAACGGCCTGTTGCACTACGTCGGCGGCCCGCAGCCGGACTGGATCTCCGACACCCCGCTGCTCGCGGTCGAGGCCTCCCTGATCTGGCAGTGGACGCCGTTCATGATGCTGATCCTGCTGGCCGGGCTGCAGAGCCGCGACCACCAGCAGATCGAGGCCGCCCGCGTGGACGGCGCGAGCGACTGGCAGATCTTCCGCCACCTCACACTGCCGCACCTGCGCCGCTACCTGGAACTCGGCGCCCTGCTTGGTTCGATCTACATCGTGCAGAACTTCGACGCGGTCTTCACCATCACGTCCGGAGGGCTCGGCACGGCCAACCTCCCCTACACCGTCTACCAGACCTTCTACCAGGCCCACGAGAACGGCCTCGCCTCGGCCGCGGGCGTCCTCGTCGTCATCGGTTCGATCATCATCGCGACGTTCGCGCTGCGCGTGGTCTCGTCGCTGTTCCGCGAGGAGGCGTCCCGCGCATGAGTACCGCGAGCGCTGCACCTGTACGTTCCCGGCGCATCCGGGGAGCCGGCCTGGGAGTGGCCGCCTGGCTGATCGGCCTGCTGTTCTTCCTCCCCATCGCCTGGATGGCACTGACGTCCTTCCACTCGGAGGCGGACGCGGCGACCAACCCGCCGTCCTGGGCGGCGGCCCTCACACTCGACGGCTACCGCGAGTTCTTCGGCGTGGGCGGCGGCGCGAGCCCGTGGCCCGCACTCATCAACTCCACGGTGGCGTCGCTGGCGTCGACGCTGTGCGTCCTGCTGCTGGCCCTGCCCGCGGCGTACGCGCTGTCGATCCGCCCCGTGAAGAAGTGGACGGACGTCCTGTTCTTCTTCCTGTCGACGAAGATGCTGCCGGTGGTGGCGGGCCTGCTCCCGATCTATCTCTTCGCCAAGAACACGGACTTCCTGGACAACATCTGGCTGCTGGTCATCCTCTACACGTCGATGAACCTGCCGATCGCCGTCTGGATGATGCAGTCGTTCCTGGCGGAGGTGCCGGTGGCGATCATCGAGGCCGCGCACCTGGACGGCGCGCGCCTTCCGACGATCCTGGCACGCGTGGTGGCGCCGATCGCGGCGCCGGGCATCGCCGCAACCGCCCTGATCTGCTTCATCTTCAGCTGGAACGAACTGCTCTTCGCCCGGGTACTCACGGGCGTGGTCGCCGAGACCGCCCCCGTCTTCCTGACCGGCTTCATCACCAGCCAGGGCCTGTTCCTGGCGAAGGTGTGCGCCGCGTCGCTCGTCATCTCCCTGCCGGTGCTCGCCGCGGGGTTCGCCGCCCAGGACAAACTCGTCCAGGGCCTGTCGTTGGGAGCCGTGAAATGAAGGCCGCCGTCATCGAGTCCGTGGGCAGGGCTGTCGTCTCCGAGGTCCCGGACCCGACGCCCGGTCCTCGTGAGGTCGTCGTCGAGGTGGCGGCCTGCGGCCTGTGCGGTACCGACCTGCACATTCTCCAGGGCGAGTTCGCGCCGAAGCTGCCGATCGTGCCGGGGCACGAGTTCGCGGGCGAGGTGGTCGGGGTGGGAGCCCAGGTCACGGAGGTGTCGGTCGGCGACCGGGTGGCGGTGGACCCGTCGCTGTACTGCTACGAGTGCCGGTACTGCCGCACGGGCCACAACAACCTCTGCGAGCGCTGGGCCGCGATCGGGGTGACCACGGCGGGCGGTGCGGCGCAGTACGCGGTGGCGCCGGTGGCGAACTGCGTACGGCTCCCCGAGCACATCCGCACCCAGGACGCGGCCCTGGTCGAGCCCCTGTCGTGCGCGGTCCGCGGCTACGACGTGCTCCAGTCCCGTCTGGGCGCCCACGTGCTGATCTACGGCTCGGGGACGATGGGCCTGATGATGCTGGAGCTCGCGAAGCGTACGGGGGCGGCGAGTGTGGACGTGGTGGACGTGAACGCGTCCCGTCTGGAGACGGCCCGGCAACTGGGCGTTTCGTCCTCCGCGGCGAACCCCGACGAACTGGACCGGCCGCAGGGCTGGGACGTGGTGGTGGATGCGACGGGCAACGCGGCCGCGATCCAGGACGGCCTGGACCGGGTGGCCAAGGCCGGTACGTTCCTGCAGTTCGGGGTGGCCGACTACGCGACCCGGGTGACGATCGATCCCTACCGCATCTACAACCAAGAGATCACCATCACGGGTTCGATGGCGGTGCTGCACAGCTTCGAACGAGCGGCGGAACTCTTCGCGGCGGGTGTCCTCGACCCCGAGATCTTCATCAGCGACCGCCTGCCCCTGACGAACTACCCCCAGGCACTGGAACAGTTCGCGTCCGGGGTGGGGAGGAAGATCGTGGTGGTGCCGTAAGGGGAGCCGGTTGGGCGCGCCCGGGGGCGGTTTCTCACCCCCGCCGCCCCTACCC
>NZ_VMNX01000107.1 GCF_009377235.1 Streptomyces acidicola | reverse complement strand
CACCGCGCCCCTGCCCACCGAGGACCGACGATCGGAGTCCGAGAGCATGTCCCAGCCCCCAACCCGGCGCCGTCTGCTGAGTCTCGCCGCCGGGGCCGCGGCCGCCGCCCCGCTCGTACAGGCCACACCGGCCGCGCACGCGGCAGCCGGCCAGACCTTGTCCGGAACGCCCGGCCCGGCCCGGACCGGCGCGCTCGCCCGGCCCACCGCGGCCCCGCTGCCCGTCCCGTCCGCCTGGTCGGTGCGCCCCTTCCCGCTGGACCAGGTCACCCTCGGGAACGGCGTCTTCCGGACCAAGCGCGACCTGATGCTCGACTACGCCAGGTCCTACCCGGCCGACCGCATCCTGGCCGTCTTCCGCGCCAACGCCGGACTCGACACCCGGGGCGCCCGGCCGCCCGGCGGCTGGGAGACCGCGGACGGCAACCTGCGCGGCCACTTCGGCGGCCACTTCCTCACCCTCGTCGCCCAGGCGTACGCCGACACCCGTGAGACCGCCCTCAAGTCCAAGCTGGACTACCTGGTCGGCGCGCTCGGCGAGTGCCAGAAGGCCCATGCCGAGAACGGCTCGCCGAAGCCCAGCCACCCCGGCTACCTGGCGGCGTACCCGGAGACACAGTTCATCCTGCTGGAGAGCTACACGACCTATCCGACGATCTGGGCGCCCTACTACACCTGCCACAAGATCATGCGCGGACTCCTCGACGCGCACACCCTGGCCGGGAACGAGCAGGCGCTGACCATCGCCTCGGCGATGGGCGACTGGGTGCACAGCCGACTCGGCCGGCTGCCGAAGGCCCAGCTGGACCGGATGTGGTCGATCTACATCGCCGGTGAGTACGGCGGCATGAACGAGGTGATGACGGACCTGTACGCCCTCACCGGCCGCGAGGAGCACCTGGCGGCCGCCCGCTGCTTCGACAACACGGCGCTGCTGGACGCCTGCGCCGAGGACCGGGACATCCTCGACGGCCGGCACGCCAACCAGCACATCCCGCAGTTCACGGGCTATCTGCGGCTGTTCGACCACACCGGGGAGGACGAGTACGCCGCCGCGGCCCGCAACTTCTGGGGCATGGTCGCGGGCCCCCGCATGTACAGCCTGGGCGGTACGGGCCAGGGCGAGATGTTCCGCGCCCGGGGCGCCATAGCGGCGACCCTGGACGACAAGAACGCCGAGACCTGCGCGACGTACAACATGCTCAAGCTCACCCGGCAGCTGTTCTTCCACGAGCCGGACCCCGCCTACATGGACTACTACGAGCGGGGCCTGACCAACCACATCCTCGCCTCCCGCCGGGACGCCCCCAGCACCACCAGCCCCGAGGTCACCTACTTCGTCGGCATGGGCCCCGGAGTCGTGCGCGAGTACGACAACACGGGCACCTGCTGCGGCGGCACCGGCATGGAGAACCACACCAAGTACCAGGACTCGGTGTACTTCCGCTCGGCCGACGGCAGCGCACTGTACGTCAACCTCTACCTCGCCTCGACGCTGCGCTGGCCGGAACGGGGCTTCGTCGTCGAGCAGACCAGCGACTATCCGGCCGAGGGCGTGCGCACCCTGACGTTCCGTGAGGGCGGCGGCAGGCTGGATCTGAAGCTCCGGGTTCCGTCCTGGGCCACGGGGGGCTTCACCGTCACGGTCAACGGAGTCCGGCAACGGGCCGCCGCCGAGCCCGGCAGCTACCTCACCCTGAGCAGAGCCTGGCGGCGCGGCGACCAGGTACGTGTCTCCGCCCCGTACCGCCTGCGCATCGAAAGGGCGTTGGACGACCCCACCGTCCAGTCGGTGTTCCACGGTCCGGTACTGCTGGTCGCCCAGAG
Organism: Streptomyces acidicola; assembly: GCF_009377235.1. Taxonomy (GTDB): domain Bacteria; phylum Actinomycetota; class Actinomycetes; order Streptomycetales; family Streptomycetaceae; genus Streptomyces; species Streptomyces acidicola. The sequence goes on along the minus strand of NZ_VMNX01000107.1, from coordinate 27,508 downwards.
CCCGCAAAGGGATTTCCGCACGTTCTCCTTCTACAAGGACTTCACGCTCCGGGGTGACCTCGCCGCCGCGATCCGGCCCGAGGGCCGGCCGATGCACTTCACCACGCACGGCCTGACTCTCGCGCCGTTCTTCGTCGCGGACGACACCCGCTACCACGCCTACTTCCGGCGCTCCGAACCCGTCGTCGTGTTCGGCACGGCCGAGTCGGGCGTCCCCAACCGGGCCCGCGGTGACGGCCTGACCTTCCTCGACGTGCTCTGGCAGCAGGCGCCCTTCGCGAACTCCGGCAACTTCGTGCAGGCCGTACGTACCCTCGCGGACCAGTGGCTGTCCGAGGCGCTCTTCACACGCGCCGAGCGGGACCGTGTCGTCGCGGCCGCGCTGGAGGCGGACCTGAGGCGCTGAGACAGGGGAGCCCGGCAGCCCCCGCCGGAGTCGGTGGGCTGCCGGGCGCACCGGGGCTCCCAGAAAACCGTGATGGACGCCTTGACGGTGAATCGTTTCACTGCTTCCTTGGAGAGGCTGTTCATGGGAGCGCTCCCACATCCGGTGAGAAAGGATCCCCATGCAGACCTCCCCCCACCAGGCCGGACCTCGCACACCCGGACGCGGACCACTGGCCGTCCTCACCGCCGTCCTGACGACCGTTCTCATCGCCGGCGTCCTGTCCCTGGCCGGAATGACCCGGGCCCACGCCGCTCCGGGAGACGGCTCGGTCTCCGATCCCAACATCGGCTACGTCGGGCGCTGGGACGCCCGTTCGGGCACCATGGCCGTGGCCAACTGGACCGGCGCGTACGTGCAGACGTCGTTCACCGGCACCACGGTCAAGGTGCGGACCAGAGACGCGGTCAACCTCTACGTCAGCATCGACGGCGGGCCCGACGTCTTCCACGCGGGTGTGCGCGGCACGGTGAACCTCACCCCACAGCCGTTACCGACGGGCACCCATACCCTGCGGATCACCTACCGCTCCGGCGACACCGTCTTCCAGGGGCTGGTGCTGGACTCCGGGGCCCGCACGGTCGCTCCGAACAACCGGCCCGGCCTGATCGAGTTCGTCGGCGACTCCATCACCGCCGGCGCCCTCACCGACCGGCTGGCGCTCGACTCGTACGCCTGGAAGACCGGCGAGCGGCTGGGGATGCGGCACACGCAGATCGCCCGCGCCGGCTACTGCCTCGTCGGCCAGTCCGGATGTACCGGTCTGAGCAGCCAGTTCTTCAAGACGGCCAGCACGGGTGGCACGGACTGGGACTTCTCCCGCTACCGGGCGAACGCGGTCGTCATCAACCTCGGCACCAACGACATCGGGCACGGGGTGTCCGGGGCGGCGTTCCAGTCGGCGTACACCACGTTCCTGCGCGACATCCGCGCCAGGTACCCGGATGCGGTCCTCTTCGCCGTGCAGACCCTCAAGAAGCGGTACGTCACCGAGACCAGGGCCGCCGTCAACGCCCGCAACGCCGCCGGAGACAGCAAGGTGCGCTACGTCGACACGACGGGCTGGCTCACCGACGGCACCGACTACGAGGACGGCGACGGACACCCCAACGAGGCGGGCCACACCAAGTTCGCGGACCGCCTTGCCCCCGTCGTCGGCGCCGCGTTGGGCAGCAGCACGACCCGTTCCGTGAAGGCGGCGTCGCCCGGCCGGCCCGGTGATCCGAACGTCAAGTTCGTCGGACGCTGGGACACTGCCGGCTCCACCACCGCCTACACCCCCTACTGGGCGGGCGCGTACTACCGCGTCGGCTTCACCGGCAGGACCGTCCAGCTGAAGCAGCGGGGCACGATCGACTTCTGGGCGCGGATCGACGACGGGCCCGTGACGTTCTACGACGACGTCAAGGGCACCGTGAACCTGACTCCGGCCGCGCTGCCGGCCGGCCGCCACACCCTCCAGGTCAACTATCAGGTGGTCGCGGGCTCCTACCGTGGTGACGCCGTCTTCCAGGGACTCGTCCTCGACAGCGGCGCCACGACCTATCCGCCGCCCGCTCCCGAGAAGCTGATCGAGTTCGTCGGCGACTCGATCACCGTGGGCACGACGACCTCGCAGAACGCCCGTACCGCCTACGGCTGGCTGATCGGGGAACGCCTCGGTGCCGAGCACACACAGATCGCCCAGGGCGGCGCCTGCCTCGTCGCCACGGAGGACGGATGCGTGGGCCTGGAGCGGCAGTTCACCAAACTCAACCCGAACGCCCCGACACCGGACTGGGACTTCGCCCGCTACCGGGCGAACGCGGTCGTCATCAACCTCGGCACCAACGATGTCGGCCACGGGGTGAGTTCGGCGCAGTTCCAGGAGGCGTACAGCAGTCTGCTTCGCAAGGTCCGCGCGGCCCATCCGCAGGCCTGGATCTTCGCGTTGGAGACCTTCCGCGGGCGGTTCGTTCCGGGGACCGAAGCAGCCGTCAGGGCGGCCGTCGACGGCGGCGACTCCCGGGTCTCCTTCGTCGACACGACGGGCTGGCTCGGCTCGGGCGACCTCACGGACTCGGTCCACCCCAACGACCAGGGGCACCGCGTCATCGCGGACCGCCTCGCGCCGATCATCGCGGCCAGGATCGGCGCCTGACGTGGTCGGGGGCGTGGCCGCGGTCAGCGCCGTCGGGCCAGGCCCCCGGACACCGGCGCGCTGCCGAGGCCGCTGTCGCCGTCCTGGTGGCGCAGGACCCACTCGTCGAGGTCGAGTGCCGCTTCCTGGGGCTCCCGGGCCATGTAGGCCCGCCACCAGCTCACCTCGCCGGGGGAGCCGGGCGGCCCGGTGGCCTCGGCGGGGGAGAGCAGTCCCCTCCGGAAGCGGTCCTCGGCCGTCGTGAAGCGTGCCCGCGCGGTGTGTGCGGACACGCCCAGGACATCGCCGATGAGTTCCCAGTTCGCACCACCCAGCCGCTCGAACACGGCGGCGGCCTCGAAGAACCGCTGGGCGGCCCCGAGTACTCGCGCGGCATCGGCCAGTACCGAGCCCGGGGACCGCACGGTGCCGTCGGGATGCAGCTCGTGCTCACCGATCGGCACGGCGGCGCGGGCGAGTTCGGCCAGTTCGCAGGCCTCGTAGGCCGCCACCAGCCGAGCTCGCGCCGCGTCCGTGTACGGTGCGGCGGCTGTTCCCGTGTCACCTTCGGTCACGTCAGCCGGCGCGCAGGAAATAGAGGACGGTCATGGTCACGGCGGTGGTCAGGATGACGCCCCGCAGCAGCCGTGCGGGAAGGCGGCGTGCGAGATGGGCCCCGGCGAATCCGCCGACCACCGCACCGGCCAGCATGCCGACGAGGAGAACCGGAGCGCTCAGCGCCTCCGAAGCGACGAGGAACAGTGCGGTCGCGCTGAGATAGACGGCCGCGACCTGGGTGACCCGCATCGGATTGCCGGCCGCGGCGTCGAGACCGAGGCCGACGCTCCACAGCGCCAGCATCAGGATGCCTACGGCGCCGCCGAAGTATCCGCCGTACAGGGCGAGAAAGAACTGGCCGATCAGGACGGCCCGCGAACTCATGCCGACCGGGCGGCCCATCGCGGTGCTCACCGCACGGGAGAGGTACCGCCCGAAGGCGAGGACCACCGTGGCGAACGCGAGGAGCCATGGCACCGCGGCATCGAACGCCGCCGCCGGCAGCGCCAGCAGCAGGCCGGCGCCGAGTCCGCCCCCTATGAGGCTGACCGTGGTCAGAGCCGTCGTGGACGTCGACCCGACCGGGGCGAGCTCACGCCGGTAGACCCAGGCACTGGCCACCGACCCGGGGACGAGGGCGATACTCGATGCCGCGTTCGCTGTCACCGGGGGCAGGCCGACCGCGACGAGAGCGGGCAGCGCGACGAACGTACCGCCACCACCGACGGCGTTCAGCGCTCCGGCGGCGGTACCGGCCAACAGGACGAGCAAGGTCTCGGACACTCGACGAGCATCACTCAGTGAGCGCGTGTCCCACAATGCGTAATCGGCATACCCAGCCTAAGGCTGCACCATAGGCTGAGCGGTGTGCGCTATGACCTGGACGATCTCCGGCTCTTCCTCGACATCGTCGCGGAGGGGTCGATCACGGCCGGCGCCCGCCGGATGCACCTCAGCCTGCCCTCGGCCAGTGCCAGGGTGCGTGCGCTGGAGCACCAGGCCGGCGTGGCTCTCCTGATCCGCGGCCGGCGAGGTGTGCGGCCCACCCCGGCGGGGACGACTCTGGCGCGGCACGCCCGCGAAGTCCTCGACCGGACGGCACGGCTGGAGAGCGCCGTCGCGAGCTACACCCGGTCACCGACCGCTCCGCTGGCCCTGTTGAGCGGCGGCTCCGCGATGCACCGACTCGTCCCGCGGGCCCTGGTGTCGTTCCTGCGGGCGCACCCGGACATCGACGTCACGGTGTCCGAGAGCCGTACCCCCGAGACCGTGCGGATGCTCACCGACGGCGAGGCGGACCTGGGGGTCGTCCTCGACGACGAGGCCCGCGACTGCGGCCTGCGCATGGAACCCCTCGGCGACGACTCCCTCGTGGTGATCGGCCAGGCCGAGGGGATCCTCGCCGGCCGGACCGCCCTGACCTACAGCGAGGTGGCCGAACACCCTCTCATCGGGCTCGACCCAGGTTCCTCGTTGCGACGCTGGATCGAGAAGCACGTCGGCCCGCACGCCCCGGCCGTGCGGTACCGCACCACGGTCGCCGACCTCGGAGTCCTCGTCGCTCTCGCGGCCGCCGGCGTCGGGCTCGCCCTCGTACCGCGCCGCGCCGTCGACCCCCGCTGGCTGCTCGACGTGTGCGAACTGGTCGACCCCTGGGCGCGCCGCCACCATCTGCTCGCCTGGGGCGTCAAGGACCGGACCTCGTCGACGGCCACCGCGGCGCTCGCCGAACACCTGCGGAGGGCGGCGCTGTCGGAGCCGGCCGGCCCCGGCGGACACGGGGACTCCGGAAAGACCGATCCGGCACACCAGGAAAAATGGGAGTAAACCAGGTTGTATGGGCCCACGGGAATCTTTCGGGGGTCATGAACCACCAGGGCCTCCAGAAAAAAGGACTACGAGGAGGGAGAGCCCTGATGACGCGTTCGGTCGGTATCGACCTCGGCACCACGAACTCGGTGGTCTCGGTCCTCGAAGGCGGCGAACCCACCGTCGTCACCAACACGGAGGGGGCGAGGACCACACCGTCCGTCGTGGCCTTCGCCAAGAACGGTGAGGTGCTCGTCGGGGAGGTCGCCAAACGGCAGGCCGTGACGAACGTGGAGCGCACCGCGCGCTCCGTCAAACGGCACATGGGGGACAAGTCCTGGCGGTTCCCGGACAGCGGGAGCATCGACGGCAGGCAGTACACCGCGCAGGAGATCTCCGCCCGAGTGCTGCAGAAGCTGAAGCGGGACGCGGAGGCCTACCTCGGAGAGGACGTCACGGACGCCGTGATCACCGTACCGGCGTACTTCGACGACACCCAGCGGCAGGCGACCAAGGAGGCCGGTGAGATCGCGGGCCTGAACGTCCTGCGGATCATCAACGAGCCGACGGCCGCCGCCCTCGCCTACGGCCTGGACAAGGAGAACGACCAGACGGTCCTGGTCTTCGACCTCGGCGGCGGCACCTTCGACGTGTCGCTGCTGGAGATGGGTGAGGGCGTCATCGAGGTGAAGGCCACCAACGGCGACACCCGCCTCGGCGGCGACGACTGGGACCAGCGGATCGTCGACCACCTGGTCAAGCAGTTCAAGAACGCGTACGGCGTCGACCTGTCCAAGGACAAGATGGCCGTGCAGCGGCTGCGCGAGGCCGCCGAAAGGGCCAAGATCGAGCTGTCCAGCTCGTCGGAGACGAACATCAACCTGCCCTACGTCACGGCCTCGGCGGAGGGCCCGCTGCACCTGGACGAGAAGCTGACCCGCGCCCAGTTCCAGCAGCTGACCGCCGATCTGCTGGAGCGCTGCACGGGTCCCTTCCACCGAGCCGTCAAGGACGCCGGGATCAAGCTGTCCGACGTCAACCACGTGATCCTGGTGGGCGGTTCGACCCGTATGCCCGCCGTCACGGACCTGGTGAAGGAGCTGACGGGCAAGGAGCCGCACAAGGGCGTCAACCCGGACGAGGTCGTGGCCGTGGGCGCCTCGCTCCAGGCCGGTGTGCTCAAGGGTGAGGTCAAGGACGTCCTGCTCCTCGACGTGACGCCGCTGTCCCTCGGTATCGAGACCAAGGGCGGCATCATGACCAAACTCATCGAGCGGAACACGACGATCCCGACGAAGCGCTCGGAGATCTTCACCACCGCCGAGGACAACCAGCCCTCCGTGCAGATCCAGGTCTACCAGGGCGAGCGCGAGATCGCGGCATACAACAAGAGGCTCGGGATGTTCGAGCTGACGGGTCTGCCGCCGGCGCCGCGTGGCGTGCCGCAGATCGAGGTCGCCTTCGACATCGACGCCAACGGCATCATGCACGTCACCGCCCGGGACCTGGGCACCGGCAGGGAACAGAGGATGACCGTCACCGGCGGCTCGGCCCTCCCGAAGAACGACATCGACCGCATGGTCCACGAGGCCGAGCAGCACGCCGAGGAGGACCGCCGTCGGCGTGAGGCTGCCGAGACCCGCAACCGGGCCGAACAGCTCGTCTACCAGACCGAGAAGCTCATCAAGGACAACGCAGACAGCACAGCGAAGATCCCCGCCGACGCCAGGAACGAGACCGAGGCCGCGCTCGCCGAGCTGAAGGACAAGCTCAGGAGCAGCAAGGAAGGAGCCGAGGACACCGCCGGCATCCAGCAGGCCATGGACAGGGCGGCCGCCGCCGCGCAGAAGATCGGCACCGCGCTGTACGAGCAGTCGCGGGCCGAGGGCACGACGAGCGCCGGCGCTTCCGGCGCCGCCGGCCCTTCGGGCGGGGGTACCTCCGGTCCGGAGGACGAGGTGGTGGACGCCGAGATCGTCGACGACGACAACAGCGACAAGGGTCACAAGCCGGAGGCGGGCTGACGATGGATTCCGTCCGGCCGCCGAGCACGGAGGCGCAGCGCCTGTCGCAGGAGCTTCGGGAGCGGACCGCGGACCTGCAGCGGGTGAAGGCCGACTACGACAACTACCGCAAGCGGGTCAGGCGCGACCGAATGGCCGTGCGTGAGATCGCGGTGGTCAACGTCCTGGGCGCCTTCCTGCCCGTGCTGGACGCCGTACACCGCGCGTGTGAGCACGAGCCGATGACGCCGGGGCTCAAGGAGATCGCCGCGACGCTGGAGAGCCAGGCAGGCTCGCTGGGGCTGCGCGCGTTCGGGCAGGAGGGCGATCCCTTCGATCCGACGTGCCACGACGCCCTGGCCCATCACGTCTCCCCACACACGGACCGCCTGACCTGCACGACGATCCACCGCCCCGGCTACCGGCTCGGCGCCCGGCTCCTCCGCCCGGCCCATGTGGAGGTCACCGGGCCACCCCTGCCAGGCGCGGGCCGGGAGGCCGGGTGCCGCCTGACCGAGATCAGCTGCGACGACACGCTGTCACTCGAACCGTGACACGTCCCCCGCACCCCGGCGAACGATCTCGGCCTCTCCGCTGGAGAAGTCGATCACCGTCGTCGGTTCCGTGCCGCAGTCGCCGGAATCGACCACCGCGTCGACCACGTGGTCGAGGCGGTCCTTGATCTCCCAGCCCTGGGTCAGCGGCTCCTCCTCGTCGGGCAGGAGCAGCGTGCTGGAGACGAGCGGTTCGCCGAGTTCCGCGAGCAGCGCCCGGACCACGGCATGGTCCGGGATACGCACGCCGACGGTCCGTTTCTTCGGGTGCATCAGCTTGCGCGGGACCTCCCTCGTGGCGGGGAGGATGAAGGTGTAACTCCCGGGCGTGGACGCCTTGACGGCGCGGAACACGTCGTTGTCGACGTGCACGAACTGGCCCAGCTGCGCGAAGTTCTCGCAGACGAGGGTGAAGTGGTGGCGGTCGTCGAGATTCCGGATCGAGCGGATCCGCTCGATGCCGTCACGACTGCCCAGCTGGCACCCCAGGGCGTAACAGGAGTCCGTCGGATACGCGATGAGAGCACCCTGGCGGATGCTGTCGGCCACCTGACTGATGGCGCGGGGCTGCGGGTTGTCGGGGTGCACGTCGAAGTACTTGGCCATCTGCAGAGCCTATGCCGCGCAGGAGGCGCGCCCCGAAAAGGGGCGCGGGGCTGTGACAATCTGCGGCTCCGCCGCGTGGGCGCGACCAGCCACACACGACCCGCGACTTCAAGACGGCCCGCAGCCCCCCACCGGACTCCTGGCAGAGCCCTACGCGGAGCCCTACGCGCCGCTCTCCCGGAGCATGTCCTCGCGCTCCACGATCTTCACGCGCTCACGGCCCTGGGGCTCGCCCAGCGCCTTCTCGGCGGCGTCGAGGCGGTGCCAGCCCTCCCAGGTCGTGAAGCGGACGTTCCGCTCGGCGAGGAACGCGTCCACGGACTCCGGGGCGGGCGACGTGGGCTCGTGCAGGCGGCCGCCGGCGAAGTCGTCGAGCAGATTCGCGACCGTCTCATTGGCATCGCCCTTGGTGTGGCCGATGAGGCCCACGGGACCGCGCCGGACCCAGCCGGTGACGTACGTCGACTGCAGATGCGCACCGGTCTCCTCGATCACCCGGCCACCCTCGTCCGGGACGGTGCCCGAGTCGACGTCCCAGGGCAGCTTGGGGAGCTTGTCGGACAGGTAGCCCACGGCGCGGTAGACGGCGGTGACGTCCCAGTCCTTGAACGTGCCGGTGCCCTTGACGTTGCCGGTGCCGTCGAGTTCGGTGCGCTCGGTGCGCAGCCCGACGACCCTGCCGTCCTCGCCGAGGATCTCGGTCGGCGACTCGAAGAAGTGCAGGAACAGCTTGTGCGGCCGGTCGCCGACGTCGCGGATGGCCCAGTTCTCCAGGGTCTTGGCGACCATGTCGGCCTGCTTGTTGCCGCGTCGGGTGGCGATGGAGCCGTCATCGTAGTCGATGTCCTCGGGGTCGACGATGACCTCGATGTTGGGGGAGTGGTCCAGCTCGCGCAGCTCCATCGGGCTGAACTTCGCCTGCGCCGGGCCGCGTCGGCCGAACACGTGGATCTCCAGGGCCTTGTTGGCCTTCAGACCGTCGTACACGTTCGGCGGGATCTCGGTCGGCAGCAGTTCGTCGGCCGTCTTGGCCAGGATGCGCGCCACGTCGAGCGCGACGTTGCCCACGCCGAGGACGGCGACCTTCTCCGCCTGGAGCGGCCAGGTCCGCGGCACGTCCGGGTGGCCGTCGTACCAGGACACGAAGTCCGCCGCGCCGTAGGAGCCGTCGAGCTGGATGCCGGGTATGTCGAGCGTCCGGTCGGCCATCGCGCCGGTGGAGAAGATCACCGCGTCGTAGAAGGCACGCAGGTCGTCCAGGTTGATGTCGCGCGGGTAGTCGACGTTGCCGAAGAGACGGGTCTGTGGCTTGTCGAGCACCTGGTGCAGGGCCGTGATGATGCCCTTGATGCGGGGGTGGTCGGGGGCGACGCCGTAGCGGATCAGGCCGAACGGCGCGGGCATCCGCTCGAAGAGGTCGATGGACACACCGGGGTCGGCGGCCACGTCGGACTTCAGCAGCGCGTCGGCGGCGTAGATCCCGGCAGGTCCGGCTCCGACAATGGCTACCCGCAGGGGGCGGGGCATGATCAGGTTCCCTTCGAGCGATGACAGGCGACTCGACGGAAACCTTAAACTAAGGCAAGCCTTACTTGGTACGCGGGTCCGGTTGATGGCCCCATAAAGCGATCTTATGACGTGAGGTGGGCCCCGGTCACGTCGAGTCGCGCTCCGGGGACCCGGACCCGGACTCGCGGCCGGAGCCGGACGGCGCCTCGTCCTCGGTACCCGAGGCGGCCGTGTCGTGAGCAGCCGTGTCCTGAGCGGCGGCGTCGGTGTTCGCCGGGCGCTGCAGCTTCGCCCCGCCTCCCACACGCTCCAGCGGTTTCGTCAGCGCGCGCAGGGAGAAGCGCGCGGGCTTGCGGGGCTCCTCCCCCCGCGCCGACGGGACCGCCGGCGCGGCGGAACCCTCCCGGAAGGCGGCCAGCGCCTCATGGGCGCGTTCGGCGGCCTCGCGGTACAGATCGCGCGACTTGGTCATGGCCTGCAGGGCCTCGGAGTACTGGGCCACCAGGGCCCGTGCCTCGTCGACGGTGTACAGGTGCCATTCGTCCCGCAGTTCGGCCACGGCCTGCTCGGCCCAGGGGGCCAGCGGCCTGGGCAGGGAGGCGTAACGCACCACGGTCTCGATGAGGTCCTTGGGCTGCGAACCGTCCAGGAAGACACTGCGTACGGTGAAGTCGTGGTCCTCGTAGCCGGGCCGGGCGGGTGTCCCGGGCAGCACGACGGCGCCGCCGCGCGGCACCCGCACCCCCAGGTCGTAGAGCGCCCAGTTGACGATGCGGTACTGGTCCGGAGTGGCCCGGTGCTCCACGATGCGGTGACGCAGACTGGCGGGCATCAGCGGCGCCAGGGGGCGCCGGCCGAGCTGATCGGGTGTCATGGCCTCGTGGACGACGATGTGGATGCTCTCGGTGTGGCGACCGCAGTCCTTGAGCAGGCGCTTGAGCTCCTTGTCCTCCGCGGGCAGCGGATTGGACTCACGCAGGCGGAGCCCGGGAACCATGTCGTGGTCCCATGAGGCGTCCTCGGGCCAGAACATGGTGGTGGGCGACGGCCAGTCGAGATTCCAGGGCCGGTCCGCCTCCGCGACCAGCGTCCACTCCCGCGAGTCGACCATGCCGCTCGGCGGGCCGATGGTCAGACGCGCCCGCACCACGACGTCGCCGGCGACCCGCCAACGAGCCTCGAAGGCGCGCCGTTCCACGTCGTCGCGCCGGGCGTCGTACTCCAGGCGGTCGTCGATCTCCCCCTCGTCCTTGAGTCCCGTCAGCCGTTGCCGGACGGATTCCTCGGCGCCGGAGCCGACGTGGCGTCCGCTGGACAGCCAGACGGTGTCGGGAGCCGTGGCAGGGGCGGTGCGGGGCTTGGCCATGGATCACTCTGCGCAGGTGCGGGGTCGGCGGACACAACCCAGTATGGTCCGCGCACGTCAGACACGGGAAATTCACACACCGGAGAGGAGATCCCCCTGGAACCCTCCCCTCACGGACTGTTCGGCCCAGATGACCTTGCCCTCGGCGGTGTACCGGGTGCCCCAGCGCTCGGTGAGCTGGGCGATCAGGAACAGGCCACGGCCCCCCTCGTCCGTGGCGGCGGCGTAGCGCAGGTGGGGTGAGGTGCTGCTGGTGTCGGAGACCTCACAGATCAGGGTGCGGTCGTAGAGCATGCGCACCCGGATGGGACCGTTGCCGTAGCGGATGGCGTTGGTGACCAGCTCACTGAGGATCAGCTCCGTCGTGAACTCCAGCTCCTCCAGCCCCCATTCCGCCAGCTGCCGGGACACCGAGGCACGCACCTGGCCGACGGCCGCCGCCTCGGAGGGCACCTCCCAGCCGGCGACGCGGCCGGGGTCGAGGGCCTGGGTGCGGGCGACGATCAGGGCGATGTCGTCGCTCGCCCGGCCCGGTGGCAGGGCGTCCAGGACCGCCTGACAGGTGCTGTCCGGAGGGGCGGTGGGGTCTGCCTGGCCCAACGCGGTACGCAGCAGGTCGAGGCCGGAGCCGATGTCCCGTTCCCGGTCCTCGACGAGTCCGTCCGTGTACAGCACCAGGCGGCTGCCCTCCGGCAGTTCCAGGTCGGCTGTCTCGAACGGGAGGCCGCCCACCCCGAGGGGTGGACCGGCCGGTACCTCGGGGAACTCGACGCTGCCGTCGGGGCGGACCACCGCCGGCGGCGGATGGCCGGCCCGGGCCAGGGTGCAGTGCCGCGAGACCGGGTCGTAGATCGCGTACAGGCAGGTCGCGCCGGTGACCGCGGCACCACTGCCTTCCTCCGCCTCGTCCTGGTCGATGCGGCTCACCAGTTCGTCGAGGTGACCCAGGAGTTCGTCGGGCGGCAGGTCCAGCGCGGAGAAGTTGTGGACCGCCGTCCGCAGCCGTCCCATCGTGGCCGCCGCGTGCAGCCCGTGGCCGACGACGTCACCCACGACGACCGCGACCCGAGTGCCGGACAGCGGCAGCACGTCGAACCAGTCGCCGCCCACTCCCGCCTGCGCGGGCAGGTACCGGTAGGCGATGTCGAGGGCGCTCTGCTCGGGCAGACTGCGCGGGAGCAGGCTGCGCTGCAGGGTCACCGCCATGGCGTGCTCGCGCGCGTAGCGCCGTGCGTTGTCGATCGAGACCGCGGCCCGGGCGACGAGTTCCTCGGCGAGTGCCACCTCCTCGGGGTCGAAGGGCTCGGGCTTCTCGGAGCGCCAGAAGTTGACCACGCCCATCACCAGGGCGCCCGCCCGCAGCGGGACGGTGATCAGCGAGTGGATGCCGTAGCCCACGACCTGTGCGGAGCGCTCCAGGTCCTGCTCCATCCAGCCCGGCGCCCGGCTGAGGTCGGGCTCCAGGTGGGCCTGACCGGTACTGAGGCTGCGCGCCTGCGGGGAGGAGGGGACGAAGACGATCTCCTCGCCCACCGGGTACAGGGGCGCGTCCTTGCGTATCCCGACGGACGCCGTACGACGCAGCGTGGTGCCCGCCTCGGGCTCCTCGCCGGCCAGCACGGCCTGGGACAGGTCCACGGTGACGAAGTCCGCGAACCGGGGGACGGCCACCTCGGACAGCTCCTCGGCGGTACGGGTCACGTCCAGGGTCGTACCGAGGCCCACTCCGGCGTCGTAGAGCAGCTTGAGGCGCTCCCGTGCCACCTCGGCCCGGCCGGACAGTGCGCGCAGCTCGGTCGAGTCGCGGAGTGTGGCGACGCTGCCCGACGGGGCGCCCTGGAGGTCCGTGGGGCGCTGGTTGATCGCCAGCAGCCGGTCGTCCACCAGGTGCACCTCGTCCGTGGCGACGCGCCCCGAGGCCAGCAGGTCGGCGGTGTCCGCGTCGAGGCCGAGGGCATGGACGTGCCGTCCCTCGGCGTCGGCGGGCAGATCGAGCAGGCGGTGCGCCTCGTCGTTGGCGAGAAGCAGCCGCCCTCCGCCGTCGAGGATGATCACGCCCTCCCGGACGGCGTGCAGCACCGCGTCGTGGTGCTCGTACATCCGGGTCATCTCGGACGGTCCCAGGCCATGGGTCTGGCGCAGCAGTCGCCCGCTGACAAGTGCGGTGCCCGCAGTGGCGAGGAGGAGTGCCGCGGCCCCCGAACCCAGCAGGAGCGGCAGTTGCTGCTCCGCGGCACCGCCCACGTTCTCGGTCGTGATGCCGGCCGACACGAGGCCCACGACCGAACCGTTGGGTGCCTCGACCGGTACTACGGCCTGGACCAGCTGCCCGATGGTGCCCCGGATCTCCTCGGTGACGGCGCGACCCCGCAGCGCGGGTCCGATGTTCCCGACGAACTTCTTGCCGATACGGTCCGGCCTGGGGTGGGTGTAGCGGATCCCGTCGGTGTTCATCACCACGATGAAGTCCACCTTCGACCGCTCGCGGGCGGCCTCAGCCCGTGGCTGGAGCACGGTGGTGGGATCGGGGCCGGTCAGTGCCTCGCGGGTGCCCGGAGCGTTGGCGAACGTCTCCGCGACGGCGAGCGAGCGGTCGCGGGCCTCCTCGGTGCCGTCGTGCCGCACCTGCAGCACCAGAGCCACCACGGCCGACACGATCAGCAGCAGCACGATCACGACCTGGAGCAGGAACACCTGGCCGGCGACACTGCGCCCGCCCAGCGCCGACCGCAGCCCCGCGACCGGGCCCCACCCGCGCCGGCCGTTCTGCCGCCGCTGATCGACCGGTTCGCGTGGCGCGTCCTGTGTCCCCTGCTGCTGGTGCACCCGCCGGGCACTCCCGCTCCGGCGCCCTCCATGCGGACCGCCGGGCCGACGGACCGATTGACCTCGCGCTCGACCCCAAAGTCGGATCATGTGCCCATGTCTACACTGCCCCGGGCCAGGAGGCGAGGGGCGTAACGCATGGTGACAGTCAGTGGTCGTGAACGCGTCCGGACATCACTTCTCGCGGTCGCGGAGCGCGGCCAGGGCGCGGTCGGCGTGGGCGCTCATCCGCAGTTCGCTGCGCACCACCTCCAGGACCGTCCGGTCCTCCGCGATCACGAAGGTGACCCGCTTGGTCGGCGCGAGGGAGAAGCCGCGCTTGACCCCGAACCGTTCACGAACCGTCCCGTCGACGTCGGACAGCAGCGGGAAGCCGAGCGTGTGGCGTCCGGCGAACTCCTGCTGACGGTCGACCGCGTCTCCGCTGATCCCCACCGGCCGCGCACCGACGGCGGCGAACTCGGCGGCCAGGTCACGGAAGTGGCACGCCTCGGAGGTGCACCCCGGGCTGAGGGCGGCCGGGTAGAAGAACAGCACCACCGGCCCCTCGTCGAGCAGCTCCGACAGCCGGCGCCCGGCGCCGGTCTCGTCCGGCAGCTCGAAGTCGTCGACCTTGTCGCCGACGTCCACACCACGTGTCATGACCGGCCTTCCTGACCCTTGAGCCGCCACACGGCACCCCGGCATCCTGGATGCACTCGGCCAGGTCCGGAGTGCCCCAACACCCCCACAATAGACGGCCGTTGATCGCTTCATCCGGTCGGGCCCCAGGAGGACGCCGATCGGGGGCTTGTCCCGCTGGACAAGCCCCCGACCAGTACGTCAGCCCGCGTGCCGTGCGCTCAGAAGGTGAGCTTCCAGCTGTCGATGTAGCCGGTGTCCAGGCTGGCCACGTCCTGTACACGCAGCTTCCACACGCCCGCGGCCCTCTTCGACGAGGTGTCGACGCTGTACGTCGCGATCACGTTGTCGGCGGAGTCGCCCGAGGCGGCGTTCTTCAGGCGGTACGCCGTGCCGTCCGGGGCGACCAGATCGATCACCAGGTCACCGCGCCAGGTGTGGATGATCCGCACGTCCACGCTGAGGGCGCCGGACGCGGCGCCGCCCCGGTTCACGTTGATCGGGGACTCGACGGTGTCGTTGTCGGGGATCTGGTAGTCCGAGGTGTTCTCGAAGACCGTGCCGTCGCCTTCCACGTCCACGGTCCAGGCGAAGCTCGCCGTACCCGATTCCCCGGCCTCGTCCGTCACCGTGATCGTCGGCGTGAAGCTCCCGGCCGCGGTCGGCGTGCCCGAGACGCGGCCCGTGGAGGCGTCGATCGACAGTCCGCCGGGCAGGCCCGTGGCCGCGTAGGACAGAGCGCCGGCGTTGGTCGACGACGCCTGCACGTCGAGGGCGACCTCCTGGCCCACCAGCGAGTACTGACTGCCCGGGGGCACCACCGTCACGCCGTCCAGGATCCGGGAGCCCACGTTGATCGCGGCCCAGGCGTTGGCGGTGTTGTTGTACGTCTCCGAGCCCAGCCCGAACAGGTCGGCGGCGGCCTGCAGGGTGGCGGTGCGGGCGCCCGCGTAGTTCGTGGTGGACGTCATGTACGTGGTCAGCGCCCGGAACCAGATCTTCTCGGCGTTGGCCCGGCCTATCGGCGTCACCGGGAGACCGTCGTAGGTGGGGGAGTCGTAGTCGACGCCGTTGACGGTCTTCGCGCCGCTGCCCTCCGAGGCCAGGTAGAACCAGTGGTTGGCCGGACCGGAGGAGTAGTGGACGTCGATCGAACCGAGCGAGGAGGACCAGTTGTCGCGCGAGGCGCCGTCCTTGCTGGGCTTGTCCATATAACGCAGCGGCGTACCGTCGCCGTTGATGTCGATCTTCTCGCCCACCAGGTAGTCGCCGGCGTCCTCGGGGTTGTCGGCGGCGAACTCGACGGCCGCGGCGAAGATGTCGGAGGTCGCCTCGTTGAGACCGCCCGACTCGCCGCTGTAGTTGAGGCCGGCGGTGACCGAGGTGAGACCGTGCGTCATCTCGTGCGCGGCCACGTCGATCGAGGTGAGCGGGTTCGCGTTGCCCGAGCCGTCGCCGTAGGTCATGCAGAAGCAGGAGTCCTGCCAGAAGGCGTTGACGTAGTTGTTGCCGTAGTGGACCCGGCTGTACGGTGCCACGCCGTCGCCCCGCAGGCCGTTGCGGCCGTGCACGTCCTTGTAGTAGTCCCAGGTCAGCGCAGCCCCGTAGTGCGCGTCCGCGCCCGCGGTCTCCGGGTCGGCCGTGGTGCTGTCGCCCCACACGTCGTCGGCCCCGCTGAACAGGGTGCCCGTGCCGGAGCTGCCGCGGTTCAGGTTGTACGTGCGGTGGTCGCCGCGTTCCGCGTCGGTGAGCGTGTACGTCGACCCCGACTGGCTGGTGCCGAGCGGAACCGTGCCGCTGTAGCGCGTGTTGCCGGTGCCGGTGTGCACGCCCTCGTACTCGTACAGCGTGTCGCCGGTCTGCGCGTCGGTGATGACGTGCAGCTCGCTGGGCGTGCCGTCGTCCTGGAGGCCGCTCACCACGGTCTCGTACGCCAGTGTCGGAGTGCCCTTCGCGGCCCAGACGACCTTACGGGTGCTGTCCGCCTCGGGTTTGGTGGAGCCCTCGTCCCGCGCCGCCTTGACGGCCTGCCGCTCTACCGCGGCCCGGCTCACCTCGGCACTGAGGTTCGCCACCTTCAGCTGGGGCTTGTAGCTCCGGGTCACGCTGTCGACGGCCCCGGACTTCGAGGCGTGGACGACGAGGTCGCCACCGAGCACGGGGAGACCGGCGTAGGTGCGCTCGTAACGGGTGTGGACGGTCCCGTCGGCGTCCTTGACGACGTCGCGTACCTTCAACTTCTCCTCGGCGCCCAGGCCGAGGCGGTCTCCGGTGGCGCCGGCGTCCTTCTCGGCCCGGCGGATGAGGGTCTCGCGCTGCCCGGGAGTCAGCTGCGCGGGCAGCGCCCCGGGGTCGGGCTTGGCGGAGGCGACGGTGCGCGACGCGTCGGCGGCGGCGTCGCTCCGGGCACTCGCCGGGGTGCCCGGGACCGCGACCGCCAGGGCGGTCGCCGCCGCGACGAGCGAGGCCGTGGTCACGGATCGGCTGCGGGTGGACCTGAAGACCGATCTGCGGGTCGGTCTGTGGGGGGTCGAACTCACGCGTACTCCTTGTGCTACGGCCGTCGTCGGACGAACGGCCGAACGAAGAGCCCGGCACCCGGATGGGGGCGCGGGTCGTGCAGGGAGAACTGCGATGCGGGTGCAGGACTGCGATGCAGGTGCGCGTGCGCCGCTGGTGAGCGGAGTGGGCACAGAGTGCCAGGTGTGAAGGTCTTGTGTCAGGGGCACGTCAAGCGAATGGCTGGAAAGCGTTCGTTTTTCGAGGGAACGCCTCCGCTTTCCGGACAACTGCCGAGGCGCTGCCGAGGCTCGTGGGGAACCTGCTCACGCGGGACGGTGCGTACACCTCGCTCCGCGTGACGGGAATCATGAGAGGTCCCCCACCACGGTCCAAGCGCGGTCCGCCGGCTGGTGGCAAGGTGGTGGGACCGGGCTCCAGCCGGGCGGCGTCCGAGGGCGGGCCGCCCCGTGAGAAGGGAACTCTCGATGATCGAGCCGGACGAGCGCTTCGACGTCGTCGTACTCGGCGCGGGTCCCGGCGGCTACGTGGCCGCCATCCGAGCCGCCCAGCTGGGTAAACGGGTCGCCGTCGTCGAGGAGAAGTACTGGGGCGGCGTCTGCCTGAACGTGGGCTGCATCCCCACCAAGGCCCTGCTGCGCAACGCCGAGCTGGCGCACATCGTCACCCGGGAGGCGAAGACTTTCGGCATCCAGGTCGACGGACAGGTCTCCTTCGACTACGGCGAGGCCTTCCGCCGCAGCCGCCGGGTCGCGGACGGCCGGGTCAAGGGCGTCCACTACCTGATGAAGAAGAACAAGATCACGGAGATCGACGGACGCGGCACGTTCCTCGACCCCCACACCCTCCAGGTGGCCGGCTACGACGGCGACACCCGCACCATCGGCTTCGACCACTGCGTCATCGCCACCGGCGCCACGCCCAAGCTGCTGCCCGGCACCCGCCGTACGTCGCGCGTGGTGACGTACGAGGAGCAGATCCTCGCCGAGGACCTGCCGCAGTCGATCATCATCGCGGGCGCCGGCGCCATCGGCGTCGAGTTCGCGTACATCCTGCACAACTACGGCGTGAAGGTCACCCTCGTGGAGTTCCTGGACCGGGTCGCCCCGCTGGAGGACGTCGACGTCTCCGCCGAACTGGCCCGCCAGTACCGCAAGTTGGGCATCGACGTCCTCGCCTCCACCCGGGTCGACGTCATCGACGAGTCCGGTCGGCAGCTCCGTGTCACCGTCACCGGAAAGGACGGCACTCAGCAGGTCCTGGAGGCCGACAAGGTGCTCCAGGCGATCGGCTTCGCGCCCAACGTCACCGGCTACGGCCTGGAGAACACCGGCGTGACCGTCACCGAGCGCGGCGCGATCGACGTCGACGGCCGCTGCCGCACCTCCGTGCCGCACATCTACGCCATCGGGGACGTCACCTCCAAGCTCATGCTCGCGCACGCCGCCGAGGCGATGGGCGTGGTCGCCGCCGAGACCATCGCGGACGCGGAGACGATGGAGCTCGACTACGTGATGATCGCGCGCGCCACGTTCTGCCAGCCGCAGATCGCCAGCTTCGGCTACACCGAGGCCCAGGCGCGGGAGCGGGGCTTCGACGTCAAGGTGGCCAAGTTCCCGTTCACCGCGAACGGCAAGGCGCACGGCCTTGGCGACACCACCGGCTTCGTCAAGCTGATCAGCGACGCGACGTACGGCGAGATCGTCGGCGCCCACCTCATCGGCCCCGACGTCACCGAACTACTGCCCGAGCTGACCCTGGCCCAGAAGTGGGACCTCACCGTCCACGAGGTGGCCCGCAACGTGCACGCCCACCCGACCCTGGGCGAGGCGGTCCAGGAGGCGGTGCACGGCCTGGCGGGGCACATGATCAATATGTGAGGTCCTGCGGGTGCTCGGCGGTGCCTGGCGGAGCAGGGGCTGTAGCGGAGGCCGTCACAGCCTGTCGAGTTCCTTCGTGGACCGCCCGAGGAACGTGGTCTGCCCGGAGTCCGGTACCTCGATCTCGTGGAAGCCCAGACGGCCGTAGAAGGCCCTGGCCGGAGCGTTGGCCGTCGCCATGGCCAGATGAACGGTCGGCACACCGCGGTCCTGAAGGGCCCGGAGAAACGTCCGCATCAGCGCACGACCGTGGCCGCGGCCCTGCCACTCGGGAAGCAGGTCGATGTGCAGATGGGCGGGATACGCGGCGACCTCGGGGACGACCATCCGCTCGGGGCGGTGCAACAGCTGGATGATCTCCTCATCGGGGGTGCTCGGCTCCCCGACGGGCTTCGGATAGCGATCCGCGACCAGGGGCAGCCACTTCGTGCGGAAGTCCTCGGCGAAGCGGGGAGTGTCCGCCGTGCCGAGGATGTAGCCGACCGCCCGTCCCTGTCCGTCGTCCACTACGAAGGCCAGCTCGGGCTCCAGCTGCACGTACGGAGCCGCGAAGACCACCGGAAAGATCCCGGGATCGGCGTAGACCGGGCGGCTGTCCCGCCCGCTGTGCGCGGTGCGGATGCAGATGTCGTCGAGGGCTGCTCGGTCGTCCGAGCGGTACGGGCGAATGGCGGGAGACGAGGTCATCGCAGCATCCTCCAGGTTGGGAACCGCTCCGAGAAGAGTTGAGACGGTGAGTCGGCCCGGGCGACGGGGGCGGCGTCCGTCATGAGTATCCGCACAGGACAGATGCGCCGGTCACCGCGGGGCGGGATCGCCCCGGATGCCCCCACATCGACGCACTTGAGCGTTTCTGTGCGACGTGGCACGATCGCGCAGATGAGCAGCAGATCCGCCGGAGAACAGCGCCTCGGAGACCTAGCGCGGCTGCGCCGCGTTCGCGACCGGATCGACCGGGAGTACGCGCAGCCGCTGGACGTCGAGGCGCTCGCCCGCGGGGTGAACATGTCGGCAGGGCACCTCAGCCGCCAGTTCCGGCTCGCCTATGGAGAGTCGCCGTACGGCTACCTCATGACACGGCGCATCGAGCGTGCGATGGCGCTGCTGCGTCGTGGTGACCTCACTGTCACCGAGGTGTGCTTCGCGGTCGGCTGCTCGTCGCTGGGTACCTTCAGCAGCCGCTTCACCGAACTGGTCGGGATGCCGCCCAGCGTCTATCGGCGCCAGGCGGCACGCGCTACGGCAGGGATGCCGTCCTGCGTGGCGAAACAGGTGACCAGACCGATCAGGAATCGAGAAGCGCCGCCTTCCGAACCGCACGTAGCGTGAGGGCCATGGACATCACCATTCACGCAAGTTTCCTTCCGCACGACGACCCGGAGGCCGCCCTGGCCTTCTACCGCGACACCCTCGGCTTCAAGGTCCGCAACGACGTCGGATACGGCGGGATGCGCTGGATCACCGTCGGCCCCGCCGACCAGCCCGGCACGTCCATCGTCCTGACGCCTCCGGCCGTCGACCCCGGTGTCACCGACGACGAGCGCCGCACCATCGTCGAGATGATGGCCAAGGGCACCTACGCCGCCATCCTCCTGGCCACCGGCGACCTCGACGGCACCTTCGAGCGGGTGCAGGCGAGCGGCGCCGAGGTCGTCCAGGAGCCGACCGAGCAGCCGTACGGCGTTCGCGACTGCGCCTTCCGCGATCCCGCGGGCAACATGGTCCGCATCCAGGAACTGCGCTGACCCGTCCGGCGACCGCAACCCCGACCTGCACGGACGGCCGCCGGCCGGTCTGACGCCTTGGGCGGGCGTGCCGCGTGGCCGGGCCGCGCTCGCCGCTGCTCAGATCGAGCCGGGCGACGCCGGCGCCGACCGTGAAGGCGCCCCGCCCGACAACTGACAGCGTGCCCGACACCAGACCCACCAGCAGACGGCAGCCTGCTCAACAGCTGACAGCCTGCCCAGCAGGCGACAGCCCGCCCAACAGATGACAGATGGAGACACGATGAGCAAGGCCACGAGGACGGGCACGCAGTCGCCTGCGCAGCACGCCGCCGACAGCCATGATCTGATCCGCGTGCACGGCGCACGTGAGAACAACCTCAAGGACGTCAGCATCGAGATCCCGAAGCGCCGCCTGACGGTGTTCACCGGGGTCTCCGGCTCGGGCAAGAGCTCACTCGTGTTCGACACGATCGCCGCGGAGTCGCAGCGGCTGATCAACGAGACCTACAGCGCCTTCGTGCAGGGCTTCATGCCGACGCCGGCACGCCCCGAGGCGGACGTTCTCGACGGCCTGACGACCGTGATCAGCGTCGACCAGCAGCGGATGGGCGGCGACCCCCGCTCCACCGTCGGCACGGCCACCGACGCCAACGCGATGCTCCGCATCCTGTTCAGCCGACTCGGCGAGCCGCACATCGGCCCGCCCAGCGCGTACTCCTTCAACACCGCCTCGGTCCGGGCGAGCGGTGCGATCACGGTCGAGCGCGGCGCCAAGAAGGCGGTGAAGGCGACCTTCTCCCGTACCGGCGGCATGTGCACGGGCTGCGAGGGCCGGGGCACGGTCTCCGACATCGACCTCACCCAGCTCTACGACGACTCCAAGTCGCTCGCCGAAGGCGCGTTCACCATCCCCGGCTGGAAGTCGGACAGCTTCTTCACCGTGCGGGTCTACGCCGAGTCGGGCCTCCTCGACCCGCACAAGCCGATCCGTGAGTTCACCGAGAAGGAGATGCAGGACTTCCTCTACCATGAGCCGACCAAGGTCAAGGTGGAGGGCGTCAACCTCACCTACGAGGGGCTGATCCCCAAGATCCAGAAGTCGTTCCTGTCCAAGGACAAGGAGGCGATGCAGCCGCACATCCGGGCGTTCGTGGAGCGGGCGGTGACCTTCACCACCTGCCCCGACTGCGACGGGACCCGGCTCAGTGAGGGGGCCAGATCGTCGAAGATCAACAAGGTCAGCATCGCCGACGCCTGCGCGATGGAGATCCGTGACCTGGCCGCATGGGTCCGCGACCTCGACGAGCCGTCGGTGACGCCGCTGCTCACCGCGTTGCAGCACACCCTCGACTCGTTCGTGGAGATCGGGCTCGGCTACCTCTCCCTCGACCGGCCGTCGGGCACGCTCTCCGGCGGTGAGGCGCAGCGCGTCAAGATGATCCGCCACCTCGGCTCCTCGCTCACCGACGTCACCTACGTCTTCGACGAGCCCACCACCGGCCTGCACCCCCACGACATCCAGCGGATGAACGACCTGCTGCTGCGGCTGCGGGACAAGGGCAACACGGTGCTCGTCGTGGAGCACAAGCCGGAGGTGATCGCGATCGCCGACCATGTCGTCGACCTCGGCCCCGGCGCCGGTACGGCGGGCGGCACCGTCTGCTTCGAGGGCACCGTCGAGGGGCTGCGGGCCGGCGACACCATCACCGGCCGCCATCTCGACGACCGCGCGACCCTCAAGGAGAACGTGCGGAAGCCGACCGGCCGGCTTCCGGTCCGTGGCGCGACGGCGCACAACCTGCAGGGCGTCGACGTCGACATCCCGCTCGGGGTGCTCGCCGTCGTCACCGGCGTCGCCGGCTCCGGCAAGAGCTCGCTCGTGCACGGGTCGCTGTGTCAACAGTCGGGGGCCGCCGGCGCGGGCGTGGTGTCGGTCGACCAGGGCGCGATCCGCGGCTCCAGGCGAAGCAACCCGGCGACGTACACCGGACTCCTCGACCCGATCCGCAAGGCGTTCGCGAAGGCCAACGGCGTGAAGCCGGCGCTGTTCAGCGCCAACTCCGAGGGCGCCTGCCCCACCTGCAACGGTGCGGGCGTCATCTACACCGACCTCGCGATGATGGCCGGTGTCGCCACCACCTGCGAGGACTGCGAGGGCAAGCGGTACCAGCCGTCGGTGCTGGAGTACCACCTCGGCGGCCGCGACATCAGCGAAGTGCTGGCGATGTCGGTGACCGAGGCCGAGGAGTTCTTCGCCGACGGCGAGGCGGCCACCCCGGCAGCGCACCGCATCCTGACCCGGCTCGCCGACGTCGGGCTCGGCTACCTCAGCCTCGGCCAGCCGCTCACCACGCTGTCCGGCGGCGAGCGGCAGCGGCTCAAGCTGGCCACACACATGGCCGAGAAGGGCGGCGTCTACGTCCTCGACGAGCCCACCGCCGGCCTGCACCTGGCTGACGTAGAGCAGTTGCTCGGCCTGCTCGACCGGCTCGTCGACTCCGGCAAGTCGGTCATCGTCGTCGAGCACCACCAGGCGGTCATGGCGCACGCCGACTGGATCATCGACCTCGGCCCCGGCGCCGGCCACGACGGCGGCCGGATCGTCTTCGAGGGCACACCCGCCGACCTCGTCGCCGCTCGCTCCACCCTCACCGGAGAGCACCTCGCGGCCTACGTCGGCGCCTGACCGGGGGCCTCGCGGACAGCGTGGGACGAGTTCTCTCATCTGTTGCGACTCGTCCCATGCCCGCGGGCCGACAATGGGCAACCCGGTTGATCAACTATGGCGCCTGGGATAGCAATGACGCGTGATACGAGGAGAAAAGGTCGGGCTGCGGACTCGACGTGACAGTGATCTTCCGGTTCTCCAGGCCGAGTTGTACGAGGACGTGGTGGTGCGCTCCCGTGCCGACTCCGACCCCTGGCGGCCCGTCCCCGCCGACGCGGCGGATTCTCCCGCCGCCGCGGCAGCGCCCTCGCCCGAGAAGGCGTACTTCTCCGTGGTGGAACTGGAGTCCCAGGAGTTGGTCGGCGAGGCACTGCTGTGGGGCATCGACCTGCACAACAGAACGGCCCACCTGGGGATCTCACTGCTCCCCGCCTTCCGGGGACGTGGGCTGGCCGTCGACGTCGTCCGGGTGCTGTGCGAGTACGGCTTCGCCGTACGCGGCCTGCAGCGGCTGCAGGTCGAGACCCTCGTCGACAACAACGCGATGATCGCGGCCGCGACCAGGGTCGGGTTCTCCGTCGAGGGCACACTGCGGCGCTCCGCCTGGGTCTACGGAGCCTTCGTCGACACGGTCGTCCTCGGCCTGCTCGCCGAGGAGTGGGCACAGTAGGAGGGAACTGCGGGGCACCGTACGGCCGTCGCACGGGAAGGTGTGCGACGGCCGTACGCTCCGCGGCGACTGCCTGCGGAGTCTGTGCGCTGCTCAGCGGGGTCGGTACACCGACACACGGAACGAAGCGGTGACCGGGAGAGCCGGCTTGAGAGGGGCAGTGCGTCGGCGTAGTTCGTCACGGGAGATGTGATGAGCGGTGGGGCCCATGCCGGCGAGGCTGTCGATGTCCTCGACGGCGAGGGTGACGGCGTACTCCAGGGCCTCGGCGCGGTCGAGGCGGAAGTACGGGTCCAAAGTGCGCCGAAGTCGTGCCTGCTTGGCGGGACCGACCGACAACAGCCCCAGATGCCGGCGGAGTTCGCCGAGGTGCTGTGGCGCGGGGGTGACGGTCAACAGGGTGCCGGACGGTTGGAGGACCCGGTGGAATTCAGGGCCGTTGCGGGGTGCGAAGACGTTGAGCAGGAGATCGACGGAGTGGGTTCGCACGGGTAGCGGCTGCCAGATGTCCCAGGCGGCAGCACTTGCCCGTATGTGGGCCCGGGCTGCCCGTCGGAGGGCGTACGTGGAGGTGTCCAGCCCGAGGCCGACGGCGGCGGGGAGAGCGTCCAGTACGGTGGCGAGGTAGTAGCCGGTCCCGGCTCCTGCGTCCAGAACCGTGCTGTCGGACGGGCAGAACGTCGTGACGAGGTCGGCGAGGACGCGTGCGAGTGGTGCGTAGTGGCCGGCCTGCAGGAAGGCCGCGCGCGCCTGGACCATGGGGGCGGTGTCCGCACTGGCGGGCCTCATGGCGCCGTTCAGAAGGCTGACGTATCCGTGCCGGGCGACATCGAAGGTGTGCCGGCGGTGGCACCTCAACGCCCGGTCGGCGGGTCCGAGGCTGTCACCGCACAGCGGGCAGAGCAGAACATCGAGGAGCCTGTACTGGGGCTCATGGTGGGCATGGGACGAGTTGGGCATGGCGTTCCTCGGCAGCGGCAGCGGCAGCGGCAGCGGCAGCGGCAGCGGCGGGTCGACGGTCGTGGGAGAGAGCCGTCGGCGTGCTCGGTGGACTGCGCCAGTTCCCGGGCCGCGCACAGAGGGCGGCCAGTCACTCCGGCCGCTACCGCGGCGAAGAACCGCGGTTGTGTGAGCGTGACGGGGCGCGGAAGGGAACGTCAGAAGTCGACACCGGCAGGCCGAAACAGCGGCGTCGCGAGACCCTCCCTGTCCGGGCCGGGGGCCGACGCCGCTGCGGTGACCACCGCGTCAGAGGAAAACGTGCGGAACGGTCTTGCATGCCATGGTGCGAGGCTACCCGAAGCCAGGTGCGCCGACCCAGGTCGACCGTCGTCCCCCTACCACAGGGGCCCCTACAGGGCAGGAGACTGGTCCACGAGAGCCGGAGCCCGGGCAGCGAGCGCGGCGAGGGGCTCACCGCTCAGCCTGCACACCGTCCACTCCTCCAGGAACTCCGTGCCGAGCGACTTGTAGAAGTCGATAGCCGGCTCGTTCCAGGACAGAACCCACCACTCGAAGCGTTCGTAGCCGTTCTGCTGGCAGATCGGGGCAAGGGCGGCCAGCAGGGCCTTCCCGTGTCCGGCGCCACGGGCATGCGGGCGTACGTAAAGATTCTCCAGGTGCATGCCGCGAATGCCGGTCCAGGTCGAAAACCGAGGGAACCACAGGGCGTAGCCCACGATGCCGCCCGTGTCGTCGTCCTCGGCGATGTCGTTCACAGTGGCGGCCCGGATCGTCCAGTGATCATGCGTCACCGCGCCGAGCAGTGTCCATCCGTGGAGACACGCCGACTGCAGCGGCAGTGCCCCGCGTGGCACTGCCATGAGGTCCAAGGTCTGAGGTCGGTGAGGTTGGTGAGATCGGTGCGTGGTGATTGCCCAAGTCCCTACCATGAGCCGAAGTACCAGGCGGGAGGCAGCAGTGGAGCGCCCTGACATGTCGCGTCGTGCACGACTTGCCGCGCACAGCGCAGTGTCCACTTCCTTGGCCATGTGCAGTGACGACACATTGCACGACCTGGTGGGCGCGGCCGCGCCGCTCGGGTCGGGGATCGGGGGCCGGTCGGCACTGCTGGATGTCGACGGAACCCCGGTCTTCGTCAAACGGGTGCGCCTGACCGACCTGGAGAGGCTGCCGGAGAACGTGCGGTCGACCGCGAACATCTTCGGCCTCCCCGACTTCTGCCAGTACGGAGTAGGCGAAATTGGCGGACCCGGCTACGGCGCCTGGCGGGAACTGGCCGTCCACGCCATGACCACGAACTGGGTGCTCGCGAACGAAGACCAGCAGTTTCCCCTGATGCACCACTGGCGCGTACTGCCGGACACCGCGCAGTCTCTGCCTGAGGAGCTGGCGGACGTGGAACGAGCCGTGACCTATTGGGGAGGCGGCCCAGAGGTGCGCCGCCGGATCGAGGCTCTCGAAGAGGCCTCAGCGAGCCTGACCCTCTTTCTGGAGTACATCCCGCAGAACCTCCACGAATGGCTCGGCGAAGAGATCAAGGCGGGCGACGAGGCGGCGAACCGGGCCTGTTCCTGGGTGGAGCGGGCGCTGCACGCGGGCACGTCCTTCATGAACGCCCGTGCTCTGCTCCACTTCGACGCTCACTTCGAGAACATCCTGACCGACGGCCGGCGCCTGTACTTCACCGACTACGGTCTGGCCCTCTCCTCACGCTTCGACCTCTCCCCGGCGCACGCCCGCTTCTTCGAACGGCACCAGACCTATGACCGTTGCTACACGGTTTGGTACCTGGTGAGCTGGCTGGTCACAGCCTTCTGCTGGTACGGGCGCGAGGATCGCGAAGCGCTGGTGCGTGAATGCGCCCGTGGGGCACGTCCCGCCGAACTCCCCGCTGCGGCCCAAGCGATCGTGATGCGCTACGCACCCCTCACCGTGGTGATCTCCGACTTCATCCGCAAGCTCCGGCACGAGTCCCGGCAAACCCCGTATCCGCTGGAGGAAATCCGACGGATCATCGCAAGCAAGCCGGGCTGAAGCATCAATCCCTCCGTTTGACCGACGTCTCGCTCCGGTAGGTCCTCAGCGGCGGCCATGCGCCGACGCCTGAGACCATGTCGACAGGCTCTGACCGGAAAGGACCAACTGCATGATCATTTTTGGTACCAAGGGATACCTGTACCAGCTCGCGATACTGACGCTGGTGTGCGGTCACTGCGGCAATCCCTCCGCGCACACGCTCAGGAAGCGCGTCACGAAGTTCACCCTGTTCTTCGTGCCGCTGTTCCCGTTCTCGACGAAGTACGCGACGCAGTGCACCTTCTGTGGCGCGGAACAGAAAGTGACCGGCGAACAGGCTGAACAACTGCAGGCGCAGGCCGCGAGCGGCCACGGTGGTCAGGCGTACGGACAGCCGCAGCAGCAGCCGTACCAGTCCTGAGCAGGAGCGGGCAGGCTGCCTTGAGGGCGGCTCGCTTCGCAGTCGGAGGCACGCGACAAGCGCTGCGTCGGTCACGGGGCCCCACCGTCGAACGTGGTTTGAAGCGCAGACGGTACGACGGAGGGCGTCGGCGTCACCGACGGCGCGGGGGTGGGGACGACAGAACCGGGCGGGGTGCCGGGGCCGGGTGCCGAGGACCGCTCGGAGGGGTAGGGGCTGGCGGGCCC
>NZ_VMNX01000106.1 GCF_009377235.1 Streptomyces acidicola | reverse complement strand
GAACAAGGTGTACGCGGCAGGCGCAAGGCTCATCGCCGTACCCGGATGGCCGTTACCGACCCTCTGGACGGCATCGGCGGCCAAAACGCGGGCAGTATCGACGGCCCGCGTGTCCAACTCGGTCCACGCGAGATTTGTAGTGGTCGGCTTGGTGCTCACCCTGAGTCAGGGCTCCTCTCCACATGTCCATGCCGGTGTCTCGGCGGCACCGGCCGCTGTCGAGCCTACCCCTGGAAGAACGCGCATTTTTTCGAGTCATTCCAGAGTCATTCCACAGTCATTCCAGACTGCCGGGACCGTCCGGGATTCGCCTCCCGACCGGCGGATTCCGCATGTTGAGACTCATGGGTTCCGCAGTCGACACGTGAATACGGAGCACGACGTCTGAGCGCTCAATCGAGTGGCATTCGGCTCTTTGCGCGAATGGCGGCACACCCGTCGCGGAGGGTGCCGGTACCCTCTCCGCCCGCGGCCTCCCCAACACGACCCCACCCCCACGAAGGGCGCGGTTCGGGCAGCGGATACAGTTCCGTGAGTACGCGCGAGCCTTTACCGGCTGTTCACACCGGTGCTCGCTGGGATGTCTCTGTCAGGGGTGTACGTGACGGCCGTCGAATCCCGTCCACCGGGAGTGCTATCCGGGGCGAGCAGCACGGGCAGCAGCCGGGGCCAGCGGCCGTTCGGGGCCCGCGTCAAAGCGTTCGTGGCGCTGACCAAGCCGCGGATCATCGAGCTTCTGCTGATCACCACGGTGCCGGTGATGTTCCTCGCGGAACAGGGCGTGCCGGACCTGAAGCTGGTGCTGCTCACCTGCGTCGGCGGGTACCTGTCCGCGGGCGGCGCGAACGCGCTGAACATGTACATCGACCGGGACATCGACGCGCTGATGGACCGCACCTCGCAGCGGCCGCTGGTCACCGGCATGGTGAGCCCGCGCGAGTGCCTCGCCTTCGGCATCTCCCTCGCGGTCATCTCCACCCTGCTCTTCGGCCTGACCGTCAACTGGCTGTCGGCCTGGCTCGCGCTGGGCGCGCTCCTCTTCTACGTCGTCGTGTACACGATGATCCTGAAGCGCCGTACCTCGCAGAACATCGTGTGGGGCGGCATCGCCGGCTGCCTCCCGGTGCTGATCGGCTGGTCGTCCGTCACCAACTCCATGTCGTGGGCGCCGGTCATCCTCTTCCTGGTGATGTTCTTCTGGACGCCGCCGCACTACTGGCCGCTGTCCATGAAGGTGAAGGACGACTACGCGCGCGTGGGTGTGCCGATGCTTCCGGTCGTCGCCTCCAACAAGGTGGTCGCCCGGCAGATCGTGATCTACAGCTGGGTGATGGTCGCGGTCTCGCTGCTGCTCACCCCGCTCGGTTACACGGGCTGGTTCTACACGGCGGTCGCGCTGGTGGCCGGCGGCGTGTGGCTGTGGGAGGCGCACGGTCTGATGAACCGCGCGAAGGCCGAGGTGACGGGGGGCAAGCTCAAGGAGATGCGGCTGTTCCACTGGTCGATCACCTACGTGTCGATCCTGTTCGTGGCGGTGGCGGTGGATCCCTTCCTCCGGTGACACCCGGTTTGTCGCCGACGGGCGGGTTGCGTGGTCAAGGCCACGCAGCCCGCCCGTCGCCGTTTGTTCTACTCGTGGGTAGCATCCTGGCCATGGCAGACACACAGCAGGCCGACGAGGGCACGGGCGCCAGGAAATCCACGAAGGCCGAGCGCACGGCGGCCCGGCTCGCCAAGCAGATCGGCTCCTTCTCCAAGGCGCACGGCGGGGCCGAGGCGCAGGTCGCGTACATCGGCCGGCGCGGCGCCCGCATCGTGCTGGTCGGGGACGACGGAGGCTGGGGCGACCTCGTGGCCCCCACGTACGCCATCGCCGAGCAGGCCGTGAAGAGGGCCGGAGTCACCGTGCACGAGGACTTCGACGGCGACTTCGCGGCCAAGGTGAAGACCGGCCCGTACGAATGGGCGCGGATGGCGGGCATCCAGCTGGGCGGCCCCCGCAACGGCTGAGGAGGCCGCGCCCCGTTTTCAAGCGGCGCGAGGAACTGCTTTTAAGGGGCGCGGGGCTGCATCCATGTGCGGCTCCGCCACGTGGGCGCGACCAGCCCTCGACGACCCTCAGCCGCCGAACCAGATCACCCCCACGAACGATCGCTCCCACGGTCCGTCACGTGAGAGCAACACCCAGCCACCGGTTCACCCGTTAGGACCTGTAAGCCAGCGCAGCGTCTACGCGGGAGAGTCCGGATGATCGAAACGCCGTCCCTGGTGGACCAGTACTGCCACGGCACCCTGCGGACGGAGCTGGGTCTCGGCACGTTCGAGGCCCAGCTCGCACGCGGTGAGGCCCTGCCCGCACCCGGCACCACGTTCTTCGACACGCAGACCGGCTTCGCGGTACGCCGCTGGTGCCCGCCCCTGCTCGGCCTGGAGCCGCACTGCCCGCCCGCCCGCTACCTCGCCCGACGCCGTGAACTGGGCGTGCTGGAGGCCGGGCGGCGGCTGCTGCGGGGCAGCGGCGTCACCACGTACCTCGTCGACACGGGCCTGCCCGGCGATCTCACGGGGCCCGGTGAGATGGCCTCCGCGGGCGGGGCCGAGGCCCATGAGATCGTCCGCCTCGAACTCCTCGCCGAGCAGGTCGCCGACACCTCCGGCACGGTCGAGTCCTTTCTCACCAATCTCGCGGAGTCGGTGCACGGAGCCGCCGCGAACGCGGTCGCCTTCACCTCCCTGGCAGCCGCACGGCACGGTCTGGCGCTCGCGCCGGAGCCGCCGGGGCCCGGGGAGGTGCGGGGCGCGGCCGGGCGCTGGCTCGCGGACCGGCGGGTCGGCGGCACGCTCACCGACCCGGTCCTGCTCCGTCACCTGCTCTGGGTCGCGGTCGCCTCCGGCCTGCCCCTCCAGCTCCACGCCGGCCTCGGAGATGCCGGCCCGCGCATCGACAGCGCGGACCCCGTCCTCCTCACCGACTTCGCCCGCGCCACCGCCGGACTGGGCACCGACCTGGTCCTGCTGCACGGCTACCCCTACCACCGCCACGCGGCCCACCTCGCCGGGGTCTTCCCCCACGTGTACGCCGACCTGGGCGCCGAGCTCGTCCGCACGGGGGCGCGCGCGGCAGCCGTCCTCGCCGAGGTCCTGGAACTGGCCCCCTTCGGCAAGCTCCTCTTCTCCAGCGGCGCCCGCGGCCTGCCCGAACTCCACGTGGTGGGCGCCCTGCTGTTCCGGGAATCGCTGGCCCGGGTGCTGGGGACATGGGTGGCCGAGGGCTCGTGGTCGTCGGCGGACGCGCAGCGGGTGGCGGGACTGATCGCGGCGGGGAACGCCCGGCGGGTGTACGAGTTGGAGAAGTGACCGGAACGGTAAGGGGTGTTACGGGCGGGAGTGGCCGTCCGGACTGCACACTTCTCGCATGACCCGAAGCGACGCGACCGACCGCCTCCTCGACCGCTTCCTCACCGAACTGCGCGACCTGGCGCCCGTAGCCGTATGGGCCCACGGTTCGCTCGGCGGGGGCGACTACCAGGAAGGCCGCAGCGACCTGGACCTGATCGCGGTCCTGGACGATCCGATCACGGCGAGAACCGTGTGGCGGGTCGCGCGACTGCACGCCCGCCTGCGCAACGAGCCGCTCGTCGACAAGCTGCACTGCACCTATCTGACCCCCGCGAGGGCGGCCGGTGCGGGGCGCCGGCACCTCACCTGGGCGCACGAGGAGCTGTTCAAGCGGACCGTCACCCCGGTGACCCGGCGCGAGTTGCACACCTTCGGGCTGGTCCTGCACGGCGAGTCGCCCGAGGGCCTGCTCCCGGCCGTGCCGGACAGTGAGCTGACCGCCTTTGTCGTACAGGACCAGAGGGAGTTCTGGCGCAAGGCCGTGGACAAGGCCGATGCCTGGGCTCAGGACGTCTGGGTCGACCTCGGGCTCGTCACGTACGCCCGGGCCGCGGTGACCCTGAAGGACGGGCGGCTGATCACCAAGAAGGAGGCCCTCGACCTGCTGCCCGGCCTGGGCGCTCCCGTCGAGGTGGTCGAGGACGTCAGACGACGGCGGTACGAGAGCCGGGTGGCCGCGCCGGGCGAGGAGTGGACGGCCCGCAGGTCCAGGCTGACCAGGGGGTACCTCGGCCCGGCGATCGACGCTCTCGTACGGGACTACGCGTGACTCACGGGACTACGCGTGACTCACGGGACTACGCGTGACTCACGGGACTACGCGTGACTCACGCGCGCGTGGGGACCGCTTCCGCACTCACGCGCGCGTGGGCACCGCTTCCGCCGACGCCCCCGGCATGTCCGCCATGACCTCCGGCCGCTCCCGCAGCGACAGCAGCACCCGCAGTGTGGCGATCCACACCAGGCAGGAGCCCAGCATGTGCGCGCCCACCAGCACCTCGGGCAGGTCGGTGAAGTACTGGACGTAGCCGATGACGCCCTGCGCGAGCAGGACCAGGAACAGGTCGCGGGTGCGGTCGAGCGGGTCCTTGGGGGCGGCGACCGCCTTGAGGACGAACCACAGGGCGAACGTCAGGGTGACCACGATCCACGCCAGGACGGCGTGCAGCCTGCTGACGTTCTCCCAGTCCAGCGGCATGCGTTCCACATCGCTGGAGTCGCCGGCGTGCGGGCCCGCCCCGGTCACGACGGTGCCGACGGCGATCAGCAGGACCGTCGCGGCGACCAGGACCCACACGAGCTGCTGCACGGCCTTGCCGACCAGCGGGCGTGGTGCCGTGTCGCTCTCGCGCGTGCGCTGCCACATGACGGTGGCGACCGCGATGAGGGCCGTGGAGAGCAGGAAGTGCGCGGCGACCGTGTACGGGTTGAGGCCCACCAGGACGACGATGCCGCCGAGGACCGCGTTGCCCATGACGACCCAGAACTGGGCCCAGCCCAGCCGCGTCAGGCTCCGCCGCCACGGCTTCTGCGAGCGGGCGGCGATGATCGCCCAGCCGACCGCGGCGCACAGCACGTACGTCAGCATGCGGTTGCCGAACTCGATGGCGCCGTGCATGCCCATCGCGCTGGTCGCGGTGATCGAGTCCTCGGTGCACTTGGGCCAGGTCGGGCAGCCGAGACCGGAGCCCGTCAGGCGGACGGCACCGCCGGTGACCACGATGACCACCGACATGACGAGCGCGGCGAGGGCCGCCCGCTGAACCGTCCCGGGGGCCGGTGTCCAGCGTTCGGCGATGAAGGCGAGGGGGTTGCGCACGAAGGCTGTGGCGTCGGCGCGGGTCACTTTTGGCACGCGCCCCATGGTAGGCCGCCGCTTGTGCACGGTTTCACGAGGGGTGGCCCTCTTCCGCCCGGGGGCTCACTCCCAGCGGAAGAAGCGCGCCGCCGCGCCCAGTCCGAGCACCGCCCAGGCGCCCAGGATGCCGAGATCGCCCCACGGCATGCCGGCGCCGTGCTGGAGGACGCTCCGCAGGCCGTCCGACAGCGCCGAGATGGGGAGCAGCCCAAGGACGGTCCCGGCCGCCTCCGGGAACCTGTCCAGCGGCACGATCACACCGCCGCCCACCAGCAGCAGCAGGAAGACCAGGTTCGCCGCCGCCAGCGTGGCCTCCGCCTTGAGCGTGCCTGCCATCAGCAGACCGAGCCCGGAGAAGGCGGCCGTTCCGAGGACCAGGAGCAGGAGTACGGCGAGGGGGTTGCCGTGCGGTGACCAGCCCAGGGCGAAGGCGATCACCGTGAGGAGGACGACCTGGAGGATCTCCGTGACCAGTACCGAGAGCGTCTTGGCGGCCATCAGCCCCCAGCGGGGGAGCGGTGACGAGGCGAGCCGCTTCAGCACGCCGTAACGGCGCTCGAAACCGGTGGCGATGGCCTGGCCGGTGAACGCCGTCGACATCACGGCGAGTGCCAGCACTCCGGGCGCGAGGAAGTCGACGGCCTCACCGGAGCCCGTGTCGACGATGTCCACGGTGCTGAACAGAGTGAGCAGCAGCGTCGGGATCACGACCGTCAGGAGCAGCTGCTCTCCGTTGCGGAGCAGCATCCTCGTCTCCAGCGCCGCCTGCGCCCCGATCATTCGCGACAGCGGGGCAGCCCCGGGCTTCGGCGCGTACGTCTTCGCGGTACTCGTACGCGCGCTCTCACTCACGCTCATACGCGCAACTCCTTGCCAGTGAGCTCCAGGAAAACGTCTTCGAGGGTGTGCCGCTCCACCGAGATCTTTTCCGGCATCACCCCGTGCTGCGCGCACCACGAGGTGACCGTCGCCAGCAGTTGCGGATCGACCTTGCCGACGATGCGGTACGCGCCCGGCGTCAGCTCCGCCGCGGTGCAGTCCGCCGGGAGCGCCTTCAGCAGGGAGCCCACGTCGAGGCCGGGCCGTCCCGTGAAACGCAGGGTGTTCTCGGCACCGCCCCGGCACAGCTCCTCCGGGGAGCCCTGGGCTATGACGCGGCCGGCGTCGATGATCGCGACGTCGTCGGCGAGCTGCTCGGCCTCGTCCATGTAGTGGGTGGTCAGGATGACCGAGACGCCGTCCGCGCGCAGGTCGCGCACCAGGTCCCAGGTCGCCCGGCGGGCCTGCGGGTCGAGACCGGCGGTCGGCTCGTCGAGGAAGACCAGTTCGGGCCGCCCCACCACGGCCATGGCGAGGGCGAGACGCTGCTGCTGGCCGCCGGAGAGACGGCGGTACGTGGTGCGGCCGCAGGAGCCGAGGCCGAGCCGCTCGATCAGCGCGTCCACGTCCAGGGGGTGGGCGTGGAGCTTCGCCACGTGGCGCAGCATCTCGTCGGCCCGCGCGCCCGAGTAGACGCCGCCGGACTGGAGCATGACACCGATGCGCGGGCGCAGGTCACCGGCCTGTCGTACGGGGTCGAGGCCCAGCACGTGTACCGTCCCCGAGTCCGGTTTCCGGTATCCCTCGCAGGTCTCGACCGTGGTCGTCTTGCCCGCCCCGTTGGGCCCGAGCACGGCGGTGACGCCCGCTCTGGCCACCAGGTCGAGGCCGTCCACCGCGGTCTTCCCGCCGTACCGCTTCACCAGGGAACGGACCTGGACCACGGGCTCACTCTGCATGGGCGCCAAGTCTAGGGACGCGATCGGAGCGCCTGGCGGGCGGGGGCGAAGACGCCGCCCTCACGGGGGAGGTGGGAGACGGTGCCGGCATGGTCCGGCAGGCCCCCGTAAGAACCGTGGTGGCATCACCGACTTGATCGATCAAAGATCGTTCGCGCAGGTCAGCTCCGATGCCGGCTCGGGTGGTGGCTTAGGTATGCCTAAGTGATGTACGGCACCGTCGAGCGGTCCGGACGTGGCTTGCTCCACTCTCGGGAATTACGCAACAATGGCGTTGTGAAAAACGTCGGCGAGGCTCGGGGGACCGCAAAGGGTGCCCCTCAGGAAGAGCTCGCGGCTGGGTTGCGTTCGGACCGCTCCACGCGCAACCGGGTCGCGCGGTCCATCCTGGACCACGGCCCGTCGACCGTCGCCGCGCTCGCCGAAAGGCTGGGCCTCACACAGGCGGCCGTGCGGCGCCACCTCGACGCGCTGGTCTCCGACGACGTCGTGGAAGCCCGCGAGCAGCGGGTCTACGGCGCACGGACACGCGGCCGGCCCGCCAAGGTGTTCGCCCTGACCGACTGCGGCCGGGACGCCTTCGACCAGTCCTACGACAAGCTCGCCGCCGACGCCCTCCGGTGGATCGCCGAGCGCGAGGGCGGCCAGGAAGCGGTCGCCGCCTTCGCCCGCGCCCGCCTCGCCGCACAGGCCGGGGCGTACCGCGAGGCGATCGAGGCCGCCGCCCCCGAGGAGCGCACCGAAGCCCTGGCCAAGGCCCTGAGCGTGGACGGGTACGCTGCCACTGCGCGCAGCGCACCGGTCGGAGAGCAGCTCTGCCAGCACCACTGCCCGGTCGCCCACGTCGCCGAACAGTTCCCGCAGCTCTGCGAGGCGGAGACCGAGGTCTTCTCCCAGCTGCTCGGCACACATGTCCAGCGGCTGGCGACCATCGCGCATGGCGACGGCGTCTGCACGACGTTCATCCCCAAAGCTGCACACGCCGCACAGGCGTCGCAGATTTCCCAGAACGACCAGCAAGACCACACCGCATCTGCAAGCACGGCCGGGAGGAACCCCGCATGACTCTCCCCACGGAGACTGCCCACCCTGAGCTCGAGGGCCTGGGCAAGTACGAATACGGCTGGGCCGACTCCGACGACGCCGGTGCCGCAGCGAAGCGCGGCCTGAGCGAAGCGGTCGTCCGTGACATCTCCGGCAAGAAGTCGGAGCCGGAGTGGATGACCAAGCTGCGCCTCAAGGGCCTGAAGCTCTTCGAGAAGAAGCCGATGCCGAACTGGGGCTCGGATCTGTCGGGCATCGACTTCGACAACATCAAGTACTTCGTGCGCTCCACGGAGAAGCAGGCGGAGTCCTGGGAGGACCTGCCCGAGGACATCAAGAACACGTACGACAAGCTCGGCATCCCCGAGGCGGAGAAGCAGCGCCTCGTGGCCGGTGTCGCCGCCCAGTACGAGTCGGAGGTCGTCTACCACCAGATCCGCGAGGACCTGGAGGAGCAGGGCGTCATCTTCCTCGACACCGACACCGCGCTGAAGGAGCACCCGGAGCTCTTCAAGGAGTACTTCGGGACCGTCATCCCGGTCGGCGACAACAAGTTCGCCTCGCTGAACACCGCGGTGTGGTCCGGCGGCTCCTTCATCTACGTGCCGAAGGGCGTGCACGTGGAGATCCCGCTCCAGGCCTACTTCCGCATCAACACCGAGAACATGGGCCAGTTCGAGCGGACCCTGATCATCGTCGACGAGGGTGCCTACGTGCACTACGTCGAGGGCTGCACCGCCCCGATCTACAAGAGCGACTCCCTGCACAGCGCGGTCGTCGAGATCATCGTCAAGAAGAACGCCCGCTGCCGCTACACGACCATCCAGAACTGGTCGAACAACGTCTACAACCTGGTCACCAAGCGGGCTGTCGCCTACGAGGGCGCGACCATGGAGTGGATCGACGGCAACATCGGCTCCAAGGTGACGATGAAGTACCCCGCCGTCTACCTGATGGGCGAGCACGCCAAGGGCGAGACCCTCTCCATCGCCTTCGCGGGCGAGGGCCAGCACCAGGACGCCGGCTCCAAGATGGTCCACATGGCGCCGAACACGTCGTCCAACATCGTCTCCAAGTCGGTGGCGCGCGGCGGCGGCCGTACCTCCTACCGCGGTCTGGTCGAGATCGGCGAGGGCGCGGCCGGATCGAAGTCGAACGTGCTGTGTGACGCACTGCTCGTCGACACCATCTCCCGCTCGGACACCTACCCGTACGTGGACGTCCGCGAGGACGACGTGTCCATGGGCCACGAGGCGACCGTCTCCAAGGTCTCCGAGGACCAGCTCTTCTACCTGATGAGCCGGGGCCTCAGCGAGTTCGAGGCGATGGCGATGATCGTGCGCGGCTTCGTCGAGCCGATCGCCAAGGAACTGCCGATGGAGTACGCACTGGAGCTCAACCGGCTGATCGAGCTGCAGATGGAGGGCTCGGTCGGTTAGTCACCGGCCACGGTCGGCGAGCGCCGGCCGCCCTTCCCATCAAGCCCCATACGTAGGAAAGAGAGCACAACGACAGCCATGGCTGAGGCCCAGAACATCCCGGTGGGCTCCACCACCGCCGGCTCGATCGCCGTTGCGGCCGAGTCGACCGTAGCCACGCGCATGAGCGCGCCCCCCTCCTACGACGTGGCGGACTTCCCGGTCCCGCACGGCCGCGAGGAGGAGTGGCGGTTCACCCCGCTGGAGCGCCTGCGCGGCCTCCACGACGGCACCGCCGTCGTGGACGGTACCGGTGTGAAGGTGGACGTCCAGGCCCCCGAGGGCGTCATCGTCGAGACCGTCGGACGCGACGACGCGCGGATCGGCAAGGCGGGCACCCCGGTGGACCGCGTCGCCGCCCAGGCGTACTCGGCGTTCGAGAAGGCCGGCGTGGTCACCGTCCCCAAGGAGACGGTGCTCACCGAGCCGATCCGTATCGCCGTGCACGGCGAGGGCGGGGTCGCCTACGGCCACCAGGTCATCGAGCTGGGCGCCTTCGCCGAGGCCGTCGTCGTCATCGACCACAGCGGTGACGCCGTGCTCGCCGCCAACGTCGACTACCTTCTGGGCGACGGCGCCAAGCTGACCGTCGTCTCGGTCCAGGACTGGGACGACAAGGCCGTGCACGTCGGCCAGCACAACGCCCTCGTCGGCCGGGACGCGTCCTTCAAGTCCGTGGTCGTCACCTTCGGCGGCGACGTCGTACGCCTCCACCCGCGCGTGTCGTACGCGGGCCCCGGCGGCGAGGCCGAGCTCTACGGCCTGTACTTCACCGACGCCGGCCAGCACCAGGAGCACCGCCTCCTGGTCGACCACAACACCCCGCACTGCAAGTCCAACGTCGCCTACAAAGGCGCGCTCCAGGGCGACAACGCGCACGCGGTGTGGATCGGTGACGTGCTGATCGAGGCCAGGGCCGAGGGCACGGACACCTACGAGATGAACCGCAATCTGGTACTGACCGACGGCGCCCGTGTCGACTCCGTGCCGAACCTGGAGATCGAGACCGGCGAGATCGTCGGCGCCGGCCACGCCTCGGCGACCGGCCGATTCGACGACGAGCAGCTCTTCTACCTGATGGCCCGCGGTATCCCGGAGCACGAGGCCCGCCGCCTCGTCGTCCGCGGCTTCTTCGCCGAGCTGGTCCAGCAGATCGGCGTCGAGGACATCGAGGAGCGCCTCATCGCCAAGATCGAAGAGGAGCTGGAGGCGTCGGTCGCATGACTGCCTCGTCCACGTTCCTGCGCGTCTGCGGGCTGAGCGAGCTGGAGGAGGACACCCCGAAGCGGGTGGAACTCGACGGCACGCCCATCTCGGTCGTCCAGACCGAGGGCGAGGTCTTCGCGATCTACGACATCTGCTCGCACGCCAACGTCTCGCTCTCCGAGGGCGAGGTGGAGGACTGCCAGATCGAGTGCTGGCTGCACGGCTCCAGCTTCGACCTGCGCACCGGCAAGCCGTCCGGCCTTCCCGCGACGCGCCCCGTCCCCGTATACCCCGTAAAGATCGAAGGGGACGACGTGCTCGTCTCCCTCACCCAGGAGTCCTGAGGCACCCATGGCAACGCTTGAAATCCGAGACCTGCACGTCACCGTCGAGGCCGACAACGCCACGAAGGAGATCCTCAAGGGCGTCGACCTCACCGTGAAGCAGGGCGAGACGCACGCCATCATGGGCCCCAACGGCTCGGGCAAGTCGACCCTCGCCTACTCGCTGGCGGGTCACCCCAAGTACACGATCACCAGCGGCACCGTGCTGCTCGACGGCGAGGACGTCCTGGAGATGTCCGTCGACGAGCGCGCCCGCGCGGGCCTGTTCCTGGCGATGCAGTACCCGGTCGAGGTCCCCGGCGTCTCGGTCTCCAACTTCCTGCGCACCTCCGCCACCGCCATCCGCGGCGAGGCCCCCAAGCTGCGCACCTGGGTCAAGGAGGTCAAGGAGGCCATGGAGCGCCTCAGCATCGACCCGTCCTTCGCCGAGCGCAATGTGAACGAGGGCTTCTCCGGCGGTGAGAAGAAGCGCCACGAGATCCTCCAGCTGGAGCTGCTCAAGCCGAAGGTCGCGATCCTCGACGAGACGGACTCCGGTCTGGACGTCGACGCGCTGCGCGTGGTGTCGGAGGGCGTGAACCGCGTCCGCGAGAGCGGCGAGGTCGGCACCCTGCTGATCACCCACTACACGCGCATCCTGCGCTACATCAAGCCCGACCACGTCCACGTGTTCGCCGCCGGCCGGATCGCCGAGTCCGGCGGCCCCGAGCTCGCGGACAAGCTGGAGAACGAGGGCTACGAGGCATACGTGAAGGGTGGCGTATCCGCGTGACACAGTTGCCGGGCCTCCTCGACACCGAGGCGATCCGCAAGGACTTCCCCATCCTGGACCGGCAGGTCCACGACGGCAGGAAGCTCGTGTACCTGGACAACGCGGCGACCTCGCAGAAGCCGCGCCAGGTACTGGACGCCCTGAGCGAGTACTACGAGCGCTACAACGCCAACGTCCACCGCGGTGTGCATGTGCTCGCCGAGGAGGCCACGGCGCTGTACGAAGGCGCGCGGGACAAGGTCGCCGCGTTCATCAACGCGCCCAGCCGCGACGAGGTGATCTTCACCAAGAACGCCTCGGAATCGCTGAACCTCGTGGCGAACATGCTGGGCTGGGCCGACGAGCCCTACCGCGTGGACTCCGAGACCGAGATCGTCATCACGGAGATGGAGCACCACTCCAACATCGTGCCGTGGCAGCTGCTGTCGCAGCGCACGGGAGCGAAGCTGAAGTGGTTCGGCCTCACGGACGAGGGCCGTCTCGACCTGTCGAACATCGATGAGATCATCACGGAGAAGACGAAGATCGTCTCCTTCGTGCTGGTGTCGAACATCCTGGGGACGGTCAACCCGGTCGAGGCGATAGTCCGCCGGGCGCAGGAGGTCGGGGCCCTGGTCCTGATCGACGCCTCGCAGGCCGCACCGCACATGCCGCTGGACGTACAGGCCCTCCAGGCCGACTTCGTGGCCTTCACCGGCCACAAGATGTGCGGCCCGACGGGCATCGGCGTGCTCTGGGGCCGTCAGGAACTGCTGGAGGACCTCCCTCCGTTCCTCGGCGGCGGCGAGATGATCGAGACGGTGTCGATGCACTCGTCGACGTACGCACCGGCTCCGCACAAGTTCGAGGCGGGCACCCCGCCGATCGCGCAGGCGGTCGGCCTGGGCGCGGCGATCGACTATCTGTCGTCGATCGGCATGGACAAGATCCTCGCCCACGAGCACGCGCTCACCGAGTACGCGGTGAAGAAGCTGGGCGAGGTCCCCGACCTGCGCATCATCGGCCCCACCACGGCCGAGGACCGGGGCGCGGCGATCTCCTTCACGCTCGGTGACATCCACCCGCACGACGTGGGTCAGGTCCTCGACGAGCAGGGCATCGCGGTCCGGGTCGGCCATCACTGCGCCCGCCCCGTCTGCCTGCGGTACGGAATTCCTGCGACCACGCGAGCGTCGTTCTATCTGTACTCCACGCCGGCCGAGATCGACGCTCTGGTCGACGGACTGGAGCACGTACGGAACTTCTTCGGCTGAAGGGCGTGCTGAAACCGTGAAGCTGGACTCCATGTACCAGGACGTCATCCTGGACCACTACAAGCACCCTCACGGGCGTGGTCTTCGGGATGGCGATGCCGAGGTGCACCACGTGAACCCGACGTGCGGCGACGAGATCACCCTCCGGGTGAGGTACGACGGCACGACGATCAAGGACGTCTCGTACGAGGGCCAGGGCTGCTCCATCAGCCAGGCCTCGGCCTCCGTGCTGAACGACCTCCTCGTGGGCAAGGAGCTGGCCGAGGCGCAGAAGATCCAGGAGACGTTCCTGGAGCTGATGCAGTCCAAGGGCCGTATCGAGCCCGACGACGACATGGAGGAGACCCTGGAGGACGCGGTCGCGTTCGCCGGAGTCTCCAAGTACCCGGCCCGAGTCAAGTGCGCCCTCCTCAGCTGGATGGCGTGGAAGGACGCGACGGCCCAGGCCCTGGGCGGAGCCGACGCCGAAAGGAAGACGGCATGAGTGACACCGTGGAGATGAAGCCGGCCTCGGAGGAGGAGCTCCGCGAGGCCCTGATGGACGTGGTCGACCCCGAACTGGGCATCGACGTCGTCAACCTCGGCCTCATCTACGGCATCCACGTCGACGACGCGAACATCGCGACCGTCGACATGACCCTGACCTCCGCAGCGTGTCCGCTGACGGACGTCATCGAGGACCAGGCCAAGTCCGCCACGGACGGCCTCGTCAGCGAACTGCGCATCAACTGGGTCTGGATGCCCCCGTGGGGCCCCGACAAGATCACGGACGACGGCCGGGAGCAGCTCCGCGCGCTCGGGTTCAACGTCTGAGAGCACCCGCTCATCACGTATATGACTGTGGCCCCCGGCGTATTGCCGGGGGCCACAGTCGTCACCGTCATCTACGGGGCGTCAGCTGTTCAAGGGGGAGGGGTTCAGGCCAGCCCGTCCACCAGTCGGAACGCCGTGTCCGACCAGTACAGCCGGCTGTTCTCCATCGGCTCGAGACGGAGGACGAAGTCCCTGTGGCGGAGGAAGCGGCCGGGGTAGTTGACGGACTCCAGCATGATCGCGTCCGAGTTGAAGGAGCGGCGGGGGCAGAACGTGGCGTCCTGCTTGAAGAGCTTCGAGCCGTCGTTGCGGTCGACGCGGAGGCGGAAGTTCTGGTGGCGCGCGTAGCGGCCGTCCTCCATGCGGAACGAGTAGCAGGAGGAGTCCGAGAGGCCGGAGACGACCTGGAAGGTGGAGTCCTCCCTGGTCTCGCCGCCGCTGCGGGAGCTCACCCGGTCCAGCTGGATCACTCCGCTCCTCAGGTGCCAGTAGCGGTCCGGGTAGTTGACGGCCCGTATGGACTTCCACGACGAGGCCGAGGGATGGGAGGACGACGGCGGCTTCTTGCTGGGGCTCGTCGGCTTCGACGGCTCCGGCTCCGGCTCCGGCTCGGGTTCGGGCTTCGCGCCGCCCTGTTGGGAATCGGACGAGGCCTCGCTCTTCGACGCGGTGGGCTGCGGGGAGGACAGACCACTCTTGCCGACCGGCGCGGCGGGGGCGACGGTGGGCGCGATCGCCTCCTCGGCGCCCGTCGTGCGGGCCGTGCGCTCCCGAGCGGAGTTCTCGGTAGGCGGTTCCTGCAGCGCTAACGCGGTCACGCTGCCTAACAGGACCGCCACGGCGAGTGCGCCGGCCGCCCAGAGCCGACGTGTTCCCGGAACCCGGGTCTGATCCGGTGATTCACCGGTTTCCCACACCTTCGGGGGCGAGTTCCAGAGCACGGGGAGGTTGTCCGGAGTGAATCCGGGTTTTTCATCTGGCATGCGCGGTTCCCTCAGCGTCGCCACAGGCGTACGCGAAATCGTCGTCCGGAGTCGTCAGACGTCCGGTATCGGCACAGGAGGAAAGGGGGTCACCGACACGCGGAACGGCTGTGGCCGCGACTACCGGGTGCGTGACCGGTGAAACAGTAGTGGAACTCGTGGGTAGCAGGCAGCCCTTTCAGAGAGCGGTTTCTCGGCGAATCCCGGGCTCCCTGATGCGAGTTGAGGCTTTGCGTCACATTCACATCCCTTTCTCGGGGCGCTCCCGGCTCCGGCTCACCGCCTGACGTGATGACGGCAGCGGGCAACGTGACCAACTTGAGACTGGAGCCGATGTGTACGGCGGTACGCGCGAGATGTTCGGCCGGCGTACACGTGCGATATGTACGGGCGTACGCATCGATCCGTACACTCGTCCCCATGGGATACGTACTGCTCGCCGGAGCCATCGCTGCCGAGGTGGCCGCCACGACCGCCATGAAGTACAGCGACGGTTTCAGCAGGCTGTGGCCCTCGCTGCTCACCCTCCTCGGGTACGTCGTGTCCTTCGTGCTGCTCGCGCAGACCCTGAAGACCATGTCCATCGGCACGGCGTACGCGATCTGGTCCGGGGTCGGCACCGCGACCATCGCCCTGATCGGGTTGGCGCTCTTCGGGGAAGGCCTGGGCATCGCCAAGGTCGCCGGGCTCGCGCTGATCATCGGGGGAGTGGTCGTGCTGAACCTGGGAGGCGCGCACTGATGCCCCGCCGGTACGACCCCGAGCGGCGCCGGCGGATCATCGACGCCGCGATCCGGGTCGTGGGTGCGCGGGGCCTCGCCGGGCTGAGTCACCGGACGGTGGCCGTGGAGGCGGACGTGCCGCTCGGCTCGACGACGTATCACTTCAAGACCCTCGACGAACTCATGGTCGCCGCGTTGCGTCAGGCCAACGAGGGTTTCGCCAAGGTGGTTGCCGCGCGCGGCGCGCTGGAGGACCCTCGGACCGATCTTGCCGGTGAGCTCGCGGCGCTGACCGGGGAGTGGCTCGCAGGGGACCGTACAGGCGTGGAGCTGGAGTACGAGCTCTATCTCGCGGCCCTGCGCCGGCCCGCTCTGCGGCCCGTCGCGGCCGAGTGGGCCCAGGGCTTCGCCGAGCTCATCGCCCGCCGTACGGACCCGGTCACGGCCCGGGCCCTGGTCGCCCTGATCGATGGGATCTGTCTGCAGGTGTTGCTGACGGGGGTGCCGTATGACGAGGAGTACGCGCGGGAGATGTTGGGGCGTGTGATGCGGTGACGTGGTGGCCGGGGGGTGCGTGCGGGGCGTCTGGTTTCGCCCCCGCCGCACCTACCCGTCCCATCCCTTCCCTGGGGCCCCCGGGGGCCGAGGCGGAGGCCCAAAGGGCGGAAACCCGAGGAGAGGGCCGGGCGCAGCCCCCACGGCAGGGGATTCAGGGGGCACAGAGCAGACCACCCTTTGGGCAGCAGTAAGCCGACCTCCTGAGCGAGGCGGCTCGCGGCCCGCCCTTGACCAGAAGGGGGTATCTCCGGTGGTTCCACTATCCGGCCCTGGCTGCGCGCCTCGCGGCCCAAAAACGGTGGACAGCCCAGCCAGCACCAAGCGCAGCGGCCGTCCAAACGATGAACTCGGCGAGGATAGTTGCCGGGGTCAAGGTGAGGTGCGGTCGGGGTGGTAGCACGACCATCTGTGCGGCAGCACCCACCGGAACCGTCAATGCCGCGAGTAAGCCGATCAATCCAGGCAGCCTGATCCCTGCACCCACCGCGCCCAAGACCAACCCGAGTGGCAGACCGACCACCCACCACGTGACCATATCCGTGCCAGCGCCCGAGACGAAGGCGTCGGTCACGTAGTACGCCCCCGTGGCCGCGATCAGCGCCAGGGCCCCGACCAGCGCGCCTCGGACCCGTGTCCCGGCCAGCCAGCCCATCGCCACCGCCAGTCCGGCCCAGGACCAGCCCGCGTCCATTAACAGGCTGAGCACCTTGGCGGCGCTGGCCCAGACGGTGCCCTGGAGCGGCATTCCCAGCTCCGCATACGGCGACGAAAGCGCGTTGATGAGCGAGGTAGCCGCCCCATATCCCACCCCAGCCGCGAGGCCCCACAGCAGGATCTTCATACCGGGAGAATACCCAGCGCTTTCTGACGCCTGTGGGTCTACACGATCACAGGACAGCCCTCGACGCTGGTGCACCGGCGAGGTACACGCTCAGTTGTCGGATTAGGGTGGACTGCGTCCGCGTTCAGGCCTTCAACGAGTCCTTTCTGACGGTTGCTGCGGTTACCCGATATCCCCGTCAATGGTCGTTGGTCACGCCCATGGGCGTGGTGTACGGCGACTGCGGGCAGGTAATCGAATCCGAAGGTGCGACACTTTTCCCGAAAGTG
Organism: Streptomyces acidicola; assembly: GCF_009377235.1. Classification (GTDB taxonomy): domain Bacteria; phylum Actinomycetota; class Actinomycetes; order Streptomycetales; family Streptomycetaceae; genus Streptomyces; species Streptomyces acidicola. Next base: position 12,705 of record NZ_VMNX01000106.1, on the reverse strand, counting down.
TCGCAGTTCAGCCGGTACACCACCTCCGTGGACGGCCCAGTCGTTGGCGGCCCATCAGTTAAAAGCCGGCGGCGTGCTCACCTGCGGCATTACGGCACTGCATGCTCAGACAGCAATGGCCCCCGCCAGGGAGCGACGGGGGCCAATTGCAGCTCCCCGGAAACGGGCCGGGGGTACCGTTCTGGTGTCGATGCAGAACGGAGACCAGTGCCCACGCACACTGACGAGCACACCGGCGCACGCATCGCGCACACCCGTAAAGTCCGCCGGTTGACGCAACGAGAGTTGGCCGACCTCTCGCAGGTCTCTTACAGCACCCTGACCAAGGTGGAGCGGGGTGTCTTGCCCGCGAGCCCCTCGGTGATCGGCGCGTTTGCCCGCGCCCTGTCCGTCGCCGTCACCGAACTGACGGGACAGCCCTACCTTGAAGAACTGCGACAGGACCAACTGGACGGCCTGATCAACCCGATTCGCGAGGCTCTGAACATCTACGACCTCGGCCCCGACCCGGACGTGGCCCCCGCGCCCGGTTGAGGAGCTGGAGGCACACGCAGAGAAGCTGTGCGCCATGGTCCGCTCGACCCATATCAAACAGGTTGCCGCCGAACTCCCCGGCCTGATCCATGAGGCCACGACGACGGCGCACACGAACCCGATAGACCGCAGCTGGCAGTTGCTCGCCAGTACGTACCGGACCGCCTACGACGTTGTGCCTCACGTGCGGCGACCGCTCCGCCGACACAGCCGACACGGAACGACGCCCAGGTGTGGTGCCTCAAGCACGCGGGCGTGACGCACCACAGCAGTTACGAGCTGTCGGCGTTCCAGTACTTCGACGCCACCATGACTGATCCCGGCATCGAGCCGCACACGACATAGACCGAGGTGAGGCAAGCAAGACCACGGCCCCGACTCTCGCCCCCCCAAGAGTCGGGGCCCTCCCATGTCCGGGCTGAGAGAAACGCTCCGGGTTGCGATAACCATGACGTACTTTCGCAAGTAGCTTGCGACCTGGTCACCAACGCCTACCGGCACACCGAGGGGCCGGCGTTCCTGCGGCTGCGCGGGCTCGATGCCGAATGTGGGACACCGACCCCCACGCGCCCTCGCCGTTCGACAAGCCGCCCGACCGCCACAGCTCGCTGGACCCCAGGCAGGGGCAGGTGGAACAGCCGGACGAGCGATCCCAGCCCCCTCAGCGGGCAGGGGCGGCGGGGGCGAGGAACCGTCTGAGGCGCCCCGTTACGAACCCGAGCGGAGCGTCACGCGCACCACCACAGGAAGCGTTCACACGTTTCCGTGGGCGAAGGGGCCGGGGGCGGTTGCTCCGCCGTCGGGCCGGGGCTCGGGGCCGTGGACGTCTCCGGGGCCGAGGTGGCCCCGGGGGCCGAGGGGGTGCGGTCGGGGACGCTGCCGCCCGACGAGGGGTCGTCGCTCTCGTCGTCCTTGTTCTCGGCGCTCGCGTCGTCGCCCTTGGGCTTCTTGTCCTTGGGGGACTTCGACGCCGACGGGGACACCGAGTCCTCGGGAGAGGTCGACGGGGAGCTGTGGCCGGAGCCGTCCTCGGCGCGGTCCGCCTCGGCGGAGGAGTCCGCGGAGGCGGAGCGGTCCGCCGCCCCCTCGTCCGACGCCGTCGTGGCCGGGTTCGACCCCGGGGCCTCTATGCCGAGTTCGGCCAGGCTCAGCCCGCCTGCCGCAAGGAGAAGCCCCGCACCGATGAAGAGGATCCTGCGACGGCGCCTGCGGTGCGCGGCGGCTTTGCGGTCGCGGCGACTCGACCGTGTGCCACCGGCACTCCGGCCACCGCGGTCGCTCCGGTCGGCCCGGCGGCGCGAGCGGGGACCCTCGGCATCGCCCCCGTGCGGCGGTTCCTCGACCGTGCCCTCGTCCGGGCGCACGTCGGTGTCGTCCGCGTACGCGCGGAGCACTTCGACGGATGTGCCGCACCCCGGGCAGGCGAGGGCGCCGTTGAGGTGCCGTCGGCACGGGTGGCAGTAGTCCATGACGCGGGAAGACTAAGGTTTTACCTGGCGGTGTTCCTAGACGTTGCTGTGAAAGTTCTGTAGGGAACTGCCTGTTCCGGTTTGACGAGTTGGGGGCAGGCGCCACGATGCGCCGCCGCGGCGCGCCACGCTCGCCGCCGTGCACAGCCATACGCCGCCACGCTCGCCGCCATGCGCAGCTATGCGCCGCCGCCACGCTCAGCCGCCCCACGGCACCTCGCCCGCACCGCACCGAACACCCCGCCCCCACGCGCGTCGAACCCTTGTCGAAACCGTTATGCGTTCGACCCATTGACACCCCCCTCACGCCGTCCTTACTGTCACGCCAGCATTTCGAACGAGTGACGAAATCTCGAACAGCGCTGAAGTGGCGCTGACCATCCACCGAGGGGCACTGCCGTGCGCATCACCGGAATCAGCACACACGTGGTCGGTACGCCGTGGCGCAACCTGACCTACGTTCAGGTGCACACCGACGAGGGTCTGACCGGAGTGGGCGAGACCCGGATGCTGGGACACACGGACGCGCTGATCGGCTATCTGCGGGAGGCGGAGGCCAACCACATTCTCGGCTCGGATCCGTTCGCTGTCGAGGATCTGGTTCGGAGGATGAAGTACGGCGACTTCGGGCGCGCGGGCGAGATCGTGATGTCCGGCATCGCGGTCATCGAGATGGCCTGCTGGGACATCAAGGGCAAGGCCCTCGGGGTACCGGTGTGGCAGTTGCTCGGCGGCAAGGTCACCAACAAGGTCAAGGCGTACGCCAACGGCTGGTACACGACGGAGCGGACGCCCGAGGCCTACCACAAGGCCGCCCAGGCCGTGATGGAGCGCGGCTACAAGGCGCTCAAGATCGACCCCTTCGGCACCGGGCACTTCGAACTCGACCACGAGCAGAGCCTGTACGCCGTATCGCTGATCGAGGCCGTGCGCGACGCCATCGGCCCCGAGGCCGAGCTGATGCTGGAGATGCACGGCCGCTTCTCCCCCGCCACCGCCGTACGGCTCGCCAAGGAGCTCGCCCCCTTCAAGCCTGCCTGGCTGGAGGAGCCGGTGCCGCCGGAGAACCTGAAGGCGCTGGAGAAGGTGGCCGCGAAGGTCGACATGCCCGTCGCCACGGGTGAGCGCATCCACGACCGGATCGAGTTCCGCGAGCTCTTCGAGAGCCAGGCCGTGGACATCATCCAGCCGGATGTGGGCCACATCGGCGGCATCTGGGAGACCAGGAAGCTGGCCGCCACCGCCGAGACCCACTACGTGCTCGTCGCGCCGCACAACGTGGGCGGGCCGGTCCTGACCGCGGCCTCGCTCCAAGTCGGCTTCACCGCACCGAACTTCAAGATCCTTGAGCACTTCAACGACTTCGCGGACGCGGAGATCAAGAAGGTGGTCAAGGGAGCGCCCCAGGTGAACCCGGAGGACGGCTGCTTCCACCTCTCCGACGCCCCCGGACTCGGCGTCGAGCTGGACGTGGACGCGGCGGCCGAGTTCCCGCAGCAGCAGGCCCGGTTCGACCTGTGGGCCGAGGGCTGGGAGCAGCGCAAGCCCAAGGGCACCAAGTGAGCATCCGCCGGTCGGATCGGGAGGTGGCACAGTGAGTACGGCCGTCGTCGTCGAAGCGCCGGGCCGGCACCGGCTCGTTCCGCACGAGCCGCGGCAGCCGGAGGCCGGCGAGGCGCTGGTCCGTGTGCACGCCTCGGGGATCTGTGGCAGTGACCGCGAGCTCTACCAGGGCAACCGGCCGGAGGGGTACGTCCGGTATCCACTCACTCCGGGCCATGAGTGGTCCGGGACGGTCGAGGCGGTCGGGGCAGGTGTGCCTTCGACTCTTGTAGGCCGCAAGGTCGTTGGCGAGGGCTTCCGGAACTGCCAGGTCTGCGACCGGTGTCATGCGGGCGAGACCACGCTGTGCACGGCCGGGTACGAGGAGACCGGGTTCACCCAGCCCGGTGCGATGGCCACCACGCTGACGCTTCCCGCCCGTCTGCTGCACGTTCTGCCGGACGACTGCGATCTGACGGCCGCCGCCCTGCTGGAGCCGGCCGCCTGCATCGCGGCCGCCGCGCTCAAGGCGAACGCCCGGCCCGGCGAGCGGGTGGCCGTCGTGGGCACCGGAACGCTCGGGATGTTCGCCGTTCAGTTCCTGAAGGCGGGCTCCCCGGCCGAACTGCTCGTTGTCGGTACGCGTCCGGACCGTGCGGGCATGTCGCGGGACTTCGGGGCCACGGACTTCCGCACCAAGGACGCCGAAAAAGGAGCCCTCCCGGACGACTTCGATGTCGTGATCGAGACGGCCGGGTCCGCGGACGCGGCGCGCACCGCCGCCGCCCTGCTGCGGCGCGGCGGGCGGCTGGTCCTCACCGGGATTCCGGCGCCGGGCGCCGACGGACTCGACCCGACCGACCTCGTCGTACGGCAGCTGGAGGTGCACACCGTCTTCGGGGCACCGCCGGACGCCTGGGCACACACGGTGCGGGTCTTCGGAGCGGGTCTGCTCGATCCGCTGCCGCTGGTGACGCATGAGCTGCCGCTCGCCGAGTTCCCGCACGCCATCGAGCTGGTGGGGTCCGGTGACCCGAAGGTCGGGAAGGTCCTGCTGCGGCCGTCCCTCCCCTGAGCCGTACGCCGGTACGGGGACCCTGACGCCCCGTGCCGGCGTACATCCAACGCCTTGTGCACCCCGAGCCGCGAACCCCGTCCGATATACCGAACCTGAAGGACAATTGTGACCGACGCTTCCGCCACGACAGCCCGTCGACCCGGCGAGCAGGCGCTCGCCACGCTCGGCCTGGGCGCGCCCGACCTGTCCCCCGCCGACGCCTCGCCGCACACCTTCCCCGGAGGTGGCCGCTGGCGCACCGAGATCCCCTCGTGCGAGGGGCCCGAGGCACTGGCCGTCGTCCTCAAGGAGGCCTCGCGGCTCGATGTGCCGATCCACCGGATCAGCCAGGGCTCCGGCGTGTGGATGCTGACCGACGCCGAGATCACCGAGATGGTCGAGGCCACCGGTGAACGCGACATCGAGCTCTGTCTGTTCACGGGCCCGCGCGGCACGTGGGACATCGGCGGCTCGACCCGTACCGACTCGCGTGGGGCGGGCCTGCGCGCCCGTGGCCACGACGCGGTGGCCGGGTGCGTGGAGGACGCGATCCGCGCGGCGGAGCTGGGCGTCAAGTGCCTGCTCGTCGCCGACGAGGGGGTGCTGTGGACCCTGCACCGGGCGCGCGTCGCCGGGATCCTGCCCGCCGACACGACCCTGAAGGTGTCCGCGCTGATCGGCCCGGTGAACCCGGCCGCGTACGCCGTGTACGAGAACCTCGGAGCCGACTCGGTCAATGTGCCGAGCGATCTGACGCTCGATCACCTCACCGAGATCCGCCGGGTGTCCGGCGCTCCCATGGACATGTACATCGAGGCCCCCGACGATCTCGGAGGCTATGTGCGGATGTACGAGGTCGCCGAGCTGATCCGGCGCGGCGCACCGCTCTACCTGAAGTTCGGCCTGTCCAAGACCCCCGGGATCTACCCGTACGGGCACCACATGCGCGAACTGACCCTGGCCACGGCCAAGGAACGTGTGCGGCGCGGCCGGCTCGCCCTGGACCTGCTCGCGCGGCACGGCGCGGACGGGAACATGGCTCCGCTCGGGTCGCGACTGCCGGGAACGCTGCAGCGGTTTGACACACCCTCATAACGTTCCACCTCACCCCCCTTCACAAAAGACGACGTAGCCGCACACAATCCCACACACCTCTTCTCGGTCTTTCCCCTGCACAGCACCACGGAGCACCTGCGCATCGCAGACCGAGCCCGGTCCACACATCAAGGAAGATGACCATGCGCACTCGCAAAACAACACTCGCGGCCATCGCCACGGCAGCCTCCCTCGCCCTCACCCTGTCCGCCTGCGGCCAGGACAGCGAGGGCGGCAGCGAGGAGAACTCGGGCAGCACCAAGGGCGCCACCGTCGGTATCTCGATGCCGACCAAGTCCTCCGAGCGCTGGATCGCGGACGGAAACAACGTTGTCAAGGACCTGGAGTCGAAGGGCTACAAGACCAAGCTGGTCTACGGCGAGGACGACCCGGACCAGCAGGTCTCGCAGATCGAGAACATGATCACGCAGGGTGTGAAGGCCCTGATCATCGCGGCCATCGACAACAAGTCGATGAACAACGTGCTCCAGCAGGCCAAGGACGCCGACATCCCGGTCATCTCCTACGACCGCCTCATCCTCGGCTCCAAGGACGTCGACTACTACGCGTCGTTCGACAACGAGAGGGTCGGCGAGCTCCAGGGCAGCTACATCGTCGAGAAGCTCGGTCTGAAGGACGGCGCTGGTTCGTCGTCGAACGGCCCGTTCAACATCGAGCTCTTCGCCGGCTCGAACGACGACAACAACACGCGCTACTTCTTCGGCGGCGCGATGAAGGTCCTGCAGCCGTACATCGACAAGGGCGATCTCGTCGTCAAGTCCGGCCAGGAGGAGCTGACCAAGGTCACCACGCTCCGCTGGGACGGCGCCACCGCGCAGCGGCGCATGGACGACATCCTCACCAAGTCGTACAAGAGCGGCAAGGTCGACGCCGTGCTCTCGCCGTACGACGGCATCTCCATCGGCATCATCTCGGCGCTGAAGTCGGACGGCTACGGCTCCAAGAGCAAGCCGCTGCCGGTCGTCACCGGACAGGACGCCGAGGTCGCCTCGGTGAAGTCGATCATCGCGGACCAGCAGTCGATGACCGTCTTCAAGGACATCCGCGAGCTCGCCAAGGTGGCCTCGACGATGGTCGACGACGCCCTGAACGACAAGAAGCCCGAGGTCAACGACACCAAGACCTACGACAACGGCGCGAAGGTCGTCCCGGCCTACCTGCTCACGCCGGTCGCCGTCGACAAGGCCAACTACCAGAAGGCCCTCGTCGACTCCGGCTACCTCAAGGAGAGCGACCTCAAGTAACCGCCGCCACCGACCGACGATTCACGACTGACTGGAAGGCAAGACCATGGCGGGACCCGTCCTGGAAATGCGCTCGATCGTCAAGACCTTTCCCGGCGTCAAGGCGCTGTCGGACGTCACGCTGACCGTCCAGCAGGGCGAGGTCCACGCCATCTGCGGGGAGAACGGCGCCGGCAAGTCGACCCTCATGAAGGTCCTCTCCGGCGTCCACCCGCACGGCACCTACGAGGGGGACATCCTCTTCGAGGGAGAGGTCTGCAGCTTCAAGGACATCAGGGCCAGTGAGCAGCACGGCATCGTGATCATCCACCAGGAGCTGGCCCTGGTGCCCTTCCTCTCCATCGCGGAGAACATCTTCCTCGGCAACGAGCACGCCACCCGCGGGCTCATCAACTGGAACGAGACCCTCAGGCATGCCACGGAGCTGCTGCGCAGGGTCGGCCTGAGCGATCACCCGGAGACCCGTGTCGCCGACATCGGCGTGGGCAAGCAGCAGCTCGTCGAGATCGCGAAGGCCCTGTCGAAGAGGGTGAAGCTGCTCATCCTGGACGAGCCGACCGCCGCGCTGAACGACGAGGACAGCGGCAAACTCCTGGACCTCATCCTGGAGTTGAAGAAGCAGGGCATCACCTCGATCATCATCTCCCACAAGCTCAACGAGATCCGCCGGGTCGCCGACTCGGTGACGATCATCCGTGACGGGAAGTCCATCGAGACCCTCGACGTGAAGTCGGCCGGGACCACGGAGGACCGGATCATCAGCGGCATGGTCGGCCGCGACCTCGACCACCGCTTCCCCGAGCGCACCCCCCACGAGGCGGAGGCCGACGCGGCCCCCGCCCTGGAGATCCGCAACTGGACCGTGCACCACCCGATCGACCAGCAGCGCAAGGTCGTCGACGACGTGTCGATCAGTGTGCGACGCGGGGAGATCGTCGGTATCGCGGGCCTCATGGGCGCCGGCCGCACCGAGCTCGCGATGAGCGTCTTCGGGCGGACGTACGGCCGGTACGCGGGCGGCACGGTCCTCAAGGACGGCAAGGAGATCCGGACGAAGCACGTGGCCGAGGCGGTCGAGCACGGAATCGCCTACGTCACCGAGGACCGCAAGCACTATGGCCTCAACCTCATCGACACCATCAACCGCAACATCTCGCTGACCGCCCTGAACAAGGTCGCGAGGCGCGGTGTCGTCGACGAGCACGAGGAACGCCAGGTCGCCGAGCGCTTCCGGAAGTCCATGAACATCAAGGCTCCGACCGTCTTCGAGCCGGTGGGCAAGCTGTCCGGCGGCAACCAGCAGAAGGTCGTCCTCAGCAAGTGGATCTTCGCGGGTCCCGAGGTGCTGATCCTGGACGAGCCGACGCGCGGCATCGACGTCGGCGCCAAGTACGAGATCTACACGGTCATCGACCAACTGGCCGCCGAGGGCAAGGCGGTCGTCTTCATCTCCTCCGAACTGCCCGAGCTGCTCGGCATGTGCGACCGCATCTACACCATGGCCGCCGGGCGGCTGACCGGTGAGTTCTCGCGGGCCGAGGCCACGCAGGAATCGCTGATGCGCCAGATGACGAAGGACAAAGAGGTAACCCGATGAGCACGGATGTGACCGCCAAGACCCCGGCCCCGGCGCCGCCGGGCAAGTCCGGATCCCAGACGGCCGGCGGACTGCTGCAACTGGTGCTGGACGGCCTGCGCCGCAACATGCGCCAGTACGGCATGCTGCTCGCCCTCGGCCTGATCGTCGCCCTCTTCGCGGTCTGGACCGACGGTGACCTGCTGCTGCCGCGCAACGTCTCCAACCTGGTCCTGCAGAACAGCTACGTCCTGATCCTCGCGATCGGCATGATGCTGGTGATCATCGCGGGCCACATCGATCTGTCGGTGGGCTCGCTGACGGCGTTCGTGGGCGCGTTCGCGGCCGTGCTGACGGTGCAGAACAACGTGCCCTGGCCGCTCGCCCTGGTGCTGTGCCTGCTGGTGGGCGCGGCGGCCGGTGCGGCGCAGGGGTTCTTCATCGCGTATCTCGGCATACCCTCGTTCATCGTCACCCTCGCCGGAATGCTGGTCTTCCGCGGCGCGACCGAGATCCTCCTGGCGGGGCAGACCCTCGGTCCCTTCCCCGACGGTCTGCAGAAGATCGGCAATGGTTTCCTGCCGGAGGTCGGCCCGGACACCAACTACCACAACATCACGCTGCTGCTGGGCCTCGTCCTGATCGTCTTCGTGGTGCTGCAGGAGTTCCGCGACCGCAAGCGCCAGCAGGAGTTCTCGCTGGACGTGGTGCCGCGGAACCTCTTCCTGCTCAAGATCGTCGCCATCGTCGCCGCGATCCTCGTCGTCACGATGCTTCTCGCCAGCTACAAGGGCGCGCCGATCGTCCTGCTGATCCTGGGCGCGCTGGTGGTCGGTTACGGCTACCTCATGCGCAACGCGGTGTTCGGCCGCCACATCTACGCGATCGGCGGCAACCTGCCGGCGGCCAAGCTGTCGGGTGTGAAGGACAAGAAGGTCACCTTCCTGGTCTTCCTGAACATGGGCGCGCTCGCGGCCCTGGCGGGTCTGGCGATCGCCGCCCGTCTGAACGCGGCCTCGCCGAAGGCGGGCCTGAACTACGAACTCGAGGCGATCGCCTCGGCGTTCATCGGTGGTGCGTCCATGAGCGGCGGTGTGGGTACCGTCCTGGGCGCGATCATCGGCGGTCTCGTCCTCGGCGTGCTGAACAACGGCATGAACCTCCTCAGCGTCGGCACCGACTGGCAGCAGGTCATCAAGGGACTGGCCCTGCTGGCGGCGGTCGGGTTCGACGTGTGGAACAAGCGCAAGTCCGGTTCGTAAGTCCAGGGGCCCCGCCTTCCGGCGGGGCCCTTTCAACGTCAACTCCATGGGGCGAGTGAGCCGATGGGGCGCGCCTGTGTCGAAAGACCGTGGGGGTCCCCCCGCGCGAGCGAAGCCGAGCGTGGGGGTCCCCCCGCGCGAGCGAAGCCGAGCGTGGGGGAGCGCGGAGGCCCCGACGAAGGAGGGGCTGAGCACGGTCGGTCTCTCGACACAGGCTTCAGCGCCCGGGAGGCGAACCGAGCCACAAAAAAGGGGAGCCGCACATGGAAACGAGCAGACGGACCGTCATAGCCGCGGCGGCCGCCGCGGGCGTCGCCGCCACGGTCGGCGCGGCCGGCCCGGCACAGGCCAAGGGAGGCAGTCAGAAGCCCGTGAAGAAGCTCTTCGGCAAGCTCGCCGACGGCACCAGGGTCTACAGCTGGTCGCTGGCGAACGGCGGCACACGTATGAAGGTCCTGTCGTACGGCGGAATCGTGCAGTCCCTGGAGATCCCGGACCGCAGGGGCCGCTACGCGAACGTCTCCCTGGGCTTCGACACCATCGAGGACTACGTCGCCAAGAGCCCGTACTTCGGCGCCCTGATCGGCCGGTACGGCAACCGCATCGACAAGGGCCGCTTCACCCTCGACGGCACCAGCCACCAGCTCTCCGTCAACGACGGTGCGAACAGCCTGCACGGCGGCGCCCAGGGCTTCGACAAGCGCGTCTGGGACGTCGAGCCGTTCAGCAAGGGCTCCGACGTCGGCCTGCACCTGTACTACACGAGCGTCGACGGCGAGATGGGCTACCCCGGCACGCTCAAGGCGAAGGTCACGTACACCCTCACCGCGCACGGTGACTGGCGCATCGACTACGAGGCCACCACCGACAAGGCCACGGTCGTCAACCTCACCAGCCACGTCTACTGGAACCTCGCGGGCGAGGGCAACGGCACGGTCTACGACCACGAGCTGAAGATCGCCGCCTCGCGGTACACCCCCGTGGACTCGGGCCTGATCCCCACCGGTGAGCTGGAGCCCGTCTCGGGGTCCCCCTTCGACTTCCGCCGGACCAAGACGGTCGGCGAGGACATCCGCGAGGCGCACCAGCAGCTGCTGTACGGGCAGGGCTTCGACCACAACTGGGTGCTCGACAAGGGCATCACGGCCGCGCCCGAGCAGATCGCGACGCTGAAGGACCCGTCCTCCGGCCGCACTCTGCAGATCGCGACCACCGAGCCGGGCGTGCAGTTCTACTCCGGCAACTTCCTCGACGGCACGTTCGTCGGCTCCGGCGGCCACATCTACCGCCAGGGCGACGCCCTGTGCCTGGAGACGCAGCACTTCCCGGACTCGCCGAACCAGCCGGGTTTCCCGTCGACGGTGCTGCGACCGGGGCAGGTGTACCGCTCGACGACGGTCCACTCCTTCAACTGATCAGTTGAAGACAGCTGATCAGCCTTCTTCAGCTGATATTCTTCGCCAACTGATCAATCTTCACAGGTGACTCACAAGTTCTCACCAATTTCTTAGCGGTTGAACAGCGTCACCGAAGCCCGCGTATCTATGGGTGGCCCGTGCTCCCCCGCACGGGCCACCCATAGTTGTCGGGCCCGGTCGTCCCCAACGGGCCCGCCCCCAACGGAGGTTTCATGGCCGGGAACGTCGCCTCTCTCTTCCGCAGCACGGCAGCGCACAGCCCGTCGATGGCTGCGCTGACGCGCGAGGGCGGTGAAGGCGTCGGGCCGATCGACTTCTGCATCCCGTGCAACCCCTACTTCCCCACTCCGGCCATGTTCGACGACCTGGCGGGCCGGCTGCGCGAGATCATCACGTACTACCCGAGCAGCGCCGACACCATCACCTCCGAGCTCTGCAACCTCCTCCAACTGCCGCCGCAGTGCGTGGCGATGGGCAACGGCTCGACCGAGCTCATCACCTGGATCGACCACCTGCTGGTCCGCGAGTCCCTCGCCATCCCCGTCCCCACCTTCGGCCGCTGGACCGACCAGCCGATGGAGACCGGCAAGCGCGTCGACATGTTCCCGCTCCAGGAGTCGAGCGGCTTCGCCCTGGACCTCGCTCAGTACGCCGAGTTCATCCGCCAGCGCGGCACGAAGGTCGCCGTCATCTGCAACCCGAACAACCCGGACGGCGGCTTCCTCCACCGCCACGCGCTGGTGCAGTTCATGGATGCGATGGCGGACCTGGACCTGGTCGTCATCGACGAGTCGTTCCTGGAGTTCGCCGACGCCGAGGCCGACCCGAGCACGGTCGCGGACGCGGTGATGCGGCCCAACGTCGTCGTGCTGCGCAGCCTCGGCAAGAACTTCGGTCTGCACGGCATCCGTTTCGGTTACATGGTCGCCAATCCGGCACTCGCCGGGAAGGTCCGCTCGATGCTGCCCAAGTGGAACCTCAACTCCTTCGCGGAGACCGTGGTGTTCATGCTCAAGGACCACGGCGCCGAATACATGGAGAGCCTCCACCAGGTGCGCAGAGACCGCCTGGAGATGGCCCGGCTGCTCTCCAACCTGCCCGGTCTGACGGTCTACCCGTCGCAGGGCAACTTCCTCTTCGTGCGCCTTCCCGTAGGCGCCGAGGGCACCGTGGTCCGGGACCGGCTGCTCACCGAGCACCGGATCCTGGTCCGTGAGTGCGGCAACAAGATCGGCTCATCCAGTCGCTTCCTGCGGCTCGTGGTCCGACCCGAGGTGGACGTGCGTCGCCTGGTGTCCGGCCTGGAGTCGGTGCTGTACGGGTCCAGGAGGGGAGCCGCCGTACCCGAGCTGAACACCGGGACCAGCTACAGCTCGGGCACGGCGGCCGTGGACCGACTGATGAGCGAGACCAACGGCGCGGGCATGCAGGGCCTGGCCGCCCAGGCGATGGGAATGCCGAACGTGGCCCCGACCCCGGCACCCGCC
>NZ_VMNX01000105.1 GCF_009377235.1 Streptomyces acidicola | reverse complement strand
CCCCCACACCCCCACCCCTCACAACCGCTTGGCGCTCCGCAGCGTCTTCGCGTAGTACCCGTTGCCGTCCAGCCGCGACACGCCCCCCACGTCACCGATCGTCGGCCCGTTGACCTCCTCACGGCTGGACACGAAGATCAGGTGCCCCTCGGTGTCATAGCCGAGGACCATCCCGACGTGATCCAGCCGCTCCCCGGTCCGCGTGTCCAGCTTGAAGAAGACGAGGTCCCCGGGCTGCAACTGGTCGATCCCGGTGGGCCGGTCCTTCGGCGTGATACCGACCAGCGGCAGCACGTCGACGCCCTCCTTCGAGCGGGCCATACCGTTGGCGGTGCGCGGCAGTCCGTCCCCCGACTCGTCCGAGGACATCAGCGGGTAGCGGGAGCGGTACCCCAGCACCATGCGCATGAACCCGGAGCAGTCGATGGACTTGGCCTTCAGCGACTCCGGCTGCCCGACCACACCGTCCCGGAAGGGGTACGGCACACCGAGGAAGTCGTAGAAGTCGGACTGCTCCAGGCGCAGGTCGTTGCCCTCGGACCCGTTGGGGTTCAGCGGACCGAAGTCGGCGTCACCGGCGTAGACGACCCCCTGCTCGTCCTTCTTGTCCTTGGCACCCGCCACGTACTGGAACGCGACGGCGAAGATGTCGTCCTTCTTGCTGCCCTCGTTCTCGGCGTACCAGTCCTTGAACCACTTCTCCTTCTCCGCGCCCTTCTTCCAGGGCTCGGGCATGAGCCGCACCCAGTCCGTCGTCGAGACCTTGGAGCTGGTGGAGGAGGGTTCCGCGAAGGTACGGGACGGCCCGGTCAGCGTCGCGGTGCGCGCCCCGTCGGTGAGCACCGCCTTGACCTGGCCGTCGGCCCCGCGCAGCACGGAGCGGGCCGGGTTCTCCAGCCGGGACCAGGTCTCCTCGCCCTTGTCCGCGGTCTTCGACCCACCGCCGGAGCCCTCCAGCACACCGACGTTGGTGATCTCCGTGACGCCCTGGTCGTCCTGCTTGCGGAGCTCCAAGGTGAGGTAGCCGGACGTTCCCACGAGCCCCAGCACCACCAGAGCGGAAAGGACCGGACGCGACTTCTTCTTCCCTGCCATGCGATCTCTCCCCGCTACTCAGACGGTGGGCATGATGCCGAGCAGCAGCCCGGCGGCGACGACGATGTAGGCCATGAGCGAGACGGTGCCGGTGGCCAGCAGCGTGGCCCCCTTGGGTTGACGCACCATCTGGTAGGCGATCAGACCGGGCACGATGAAGCCGAGGGTCTGGTTGCCGTACAGCAGCGGGAACTCGATCGAGAGCACGATCATCACCGTGGCCTGGAGCAGCACGCCCAGCAGGACCACCGCGGCGAACAGCCGCTTGCCGTAGAGGATCACCAGTCGCTGCATGACCTTGGTGCCCCCGTAGGTGAGGGCGGTGACGCCGACCACCATGGCCGCCCGCTGGAGGTCCTCGATGAGGGTGAGGGCGATCCAGCCGGGCGTGATCATTCCGCCGGGGGACAGGTTGGTGGTCAGGTAGCACAGCAGCGAGAAGAACAGGCCGATGGCGATGCCCAGGGCGGCCATCTCGGGGGTCAGGGCGGCGGTGGTCAACGGGGTCTCCGGGCACGGGTGCGGGTCGTGGTGCGGGGTGGTCGGCGGCGGCGTGCGGGTGCGGGGTGTCGTCCCCGTCCGCGCAGGTCAGGTGTGCGGATGCTGCCCACCGGTCCCACCGCCGTCGGCCGTCGGGTACGGGTGGCTGCCGTGGGAGTCGTCGCCGTAACCCCAGGTCTCCCGGGCGGGCGCGGCGTACTGTCCCTGCTCGTGGGCGTACGGCCCGCCCGGGTGACCGGAGTGGGCGTACTGCCCCTGCTGGTGGCCCTGCTGGTATCCCTGCTGCTGGGCCGGGATGCGGATCACCGGGATCTCCTGGGTCTGCGAGGCCTGGTAGCGCTCCTCGTAGGCCATGGGGTACGAGGCGTACGGGTCCAGGCGCGCCGGCGGGGGCGGCAGCACGGGGTCCGCGGGCAGGTCCGCGTCCTCGGCGGCGGAGTCGTCCGCCGGGAGTTCGGCCAGGTATTCGAGGAGTTCCTCGCCCTGGCCGTGGATGTTGCCGATGGCGACAAGGGATGAGTAGGACGCGTCGGCGGCCATGCGCCCCAGGAGGGTGGGCATGAACTCCTCGGCCGAGCGCCGCTCACCGCCGAGGTCGATCGCGCGGTCGCGCCACTCGGCCGGGATGGCGTCGATGGCACTCTTGGCGGGGTGCCCGATGACGAACACGTTGTCCGGCTGGAGGTCGGGGATGATCTCGCCCATCTGGCCGTTGCGCTCGACGCGGTCGGGGCGGCAGTTGATCACGACGTTCAGCGGCCGGTGGATGGCGCCGAGATCCAGCAGCTGGTTGATGTTCATCAGCGTCGACTCGGGGTCGTTGGCCGCGAAGACGTTGGCGAAGGCGAGCCGCTTGCCCTCGGGCGTGAGGTAGCGCTCCACGGAGAGGACACCGGGGTCCGGCGGGGCGTCGTACATGCCCTGGAGGGCGACCTGCCGTTCCACTCCGAGCAGTTCGGCGACGACCAGCGCGATCGCGACGTTCTCCTTGAAGGTGAACCAGCTGAAGCCCCGCAGCTCCTCGTCGGTGACCGTCTCCGGGTCGGCGTAGACGAGCTGGCAGTTACGGGCGTCGGCCTCCTCCTGGAGGATGTGGAAGCGCTCCTTCTCCGCGGTGACGCAGATGCCGTCCTCGGGCATCGAGCGGCACAGCGAACGGGCCACGTCGTCCAGGGTGGGCCCCATCTCGGCGAGGTGGTCCTCGCGGACGTTGCACAGCACGCCGATCGTGGAGCGGATCAGCTTGCTCTGGTTGACCTCCTGCAGCGCCGGCATGACGGCCATGCACTCGATGACGAGGGCGTCGGGACGGTACGTGGCGGCACGGCGGACGATGCCGATCTGCTCCACCACGTTGGCGATCCCGAACTTCCGGTAGACCGGCTCCTCGGTGGCGTCGGGGTGGATGAACCGCGCGGCCGTACCCGTCGTCTTGGCCACGGTCACCAGGTCCCCGCCCCGCAGGGCGCCGGCGCACAGCCGCGTGATGGAGGACTTGCCGCGGATGCCGTTGACGAGCACCCGCGAGGGGATGCTGTGCAGGCTGGCGTAGTGCCGGCGCTGCTCCACGACGCCCGCCACGAACAGCGCGACACCGCCTATGAGCAGTACGAAGTAGAGATAGAGCACGGCTGGGTCACCTTCCCCGGACGACGGGCTGTGGCTCCGCGAGCCGGCGCGCCTGGTTCTGCTTACGGACCTGCAGTTGCTGACGGATCAGTTCGAGGCTGCGTACGACGGCACCGACCTCGTCCTGGTAGCGGGGGTACTGCACGGTCTTGAGGTCACCGTCCGCCAGTTTCTCGGCGCCGGTGGCGAGGGCCCGCAGCGGCCGGGCCACGACCAGGAACACCCAGCCCAGGCAGACGACGATCAGGGCCAGACCGAGCAGTCCGGCGAGCACGCTGCGGTCCTCCAGCTGGTAGGCGGCGATCTGGAAGTCCTTGGCGTTCTGCCAGCTGACCGCGGTCCAGCCGAGATCCGCCGCCACGCCGCCGCCGGAGAAGGGGGCCGCCGCGGCGACGGTGACCCCGCTCCCCTCGCGGAACAGCAGGCCGTTCTCCACGGGACCGGCGCCGACCGGGACGCTGCCGGCCCGGACGACGTCGGCGAGCGCGTCGCGCGGCAGTTTCTCGAAGGCCAGGAAGCCGTCGCTGGCGGCGATGGTCTGCGCCTTGGAGTCCACCACGCGGACCTCGCCGAGGCCGGGCCGCTTGAGCAGCGAGTTGAGGAACTCGACCCTGACCTCGCCGACGACGGTCTCCCCCTTACGGTCCGGAACGGGGGCCCCGACCTGGATGACCGGCTTCTTCCCGCCCTTGCCCGCGACCCGGACCGGCGGAAGGTCCTCCTCGCCACTCCACTGGGCGCTCGGCTCCTCCCCCGCGCGGGCCAGGACGTCGCCGTCCGCGGAGAGCAGGTACAGCGACTGGTAGCGGGTGTGCTCGCGCAGGCCGGCCTCCAGCACCTTGGTGGTGGCGCCGCTGTCGTCCCCGCGGATCAGCCGGGAGGTGGAGACCATGTCCGCCTGGGCCTCGTTGAGCGCCCGGCGGACCCGGTCGGCGACCAGGTCGGTGCGGTCGCGCTGGTCGCTGACCATGGAGGCCGGGACGCTGACCGAGTCGTCCGTACGGTTCAGCAGGAGACCGACCGGCACGCACCACAGCAGCAGCACGACGGCCGTCAGCGCGAGCGGGCCGCGGACCCCGAGCCGCGTCTTCCCCGGCCGGCGCTCGGCGGACTCGTCCGCCGCGCCGCCGAGCTGTACGCGCAGGTGCTCCAGGGCGCGGCCGATGCGCGCGGCCTCACCCCAGCGGGGCACGGCCACCGGCCGGGTCATGTCACCGCGGGCGAGCCGCCGCGATTCCAGGAACAGCCGCAGCAGCGGACGCTGCACGGTCACCAGGAGCACGGTCACCGCGAACAGACCGAGCACCACCAGCGCGCCGGCCGCCAGCAGCCCGTACAACTCCCGGCCCGGGGCGGCGGTCTGCTGCTGGACCGCGGGGATCATGGCCACCACGGTGAGCCCGAGCCCCGCGCCCACGCTCTGCTTCTCCTCGGGATCGGAGGAGGCGAGGGAGGCGTACCCGGCGGTGGCGATACGGCCGTTGTAGGACTCGCCGACGAGGCTTCCGCTGACGCCGGGGTAGCCGCGGGAGCCGGGTTCCCTGGCGCTGACGGGATTCTGCTCGGTCTCGTCGGCGGCCAGGCCGGAGAGCTTGCTCATCTGCTTCTGGAGGAAGGACAGTTCCTTGCGCTCCTGGTCCGAGTTGAGTGCCTCGGACTGCTCGAAGCCTGCCGTGGCGAGGACCTCACCGCCGGTGGCGACGACCGCCATGGAGCGGAACTGCCCCAGGTTGATGGCGGGCACGGACAGGCTGTTGGAGGCGATCAGCAGCTGCTGCGGCCGGTCCTTGAAGTCGAGGACGGCCATGGTCATCAGCCGTACGTCACCGGTCTCCAGCCGGACCATACGAGGCTTGAGCGCCTTGCCCCCGGTGAGGACGTCCTTGTCCAGCCAGCCGAGAGGAATCGTTTCTCCTCTGGCGGCCAGGACCTTGCCGGTCTCCAGGTCCAGGACCGTGGTGCCGGTCCACTTCTGGTACGTCTTGCCGAGGTCGGACAGGACACGCTCCGGCTCCACCGGTGAGCCCTCGTTCAGCGCGGCCGCGGTGCGGTTCAGGTCTGCGACCCGCTCGTCGATCGAGGCCCGAAGGGCGATGGCGCCGTCCTCCGCGAAGTGCTGCTGCGCGGACAGCACGGCCTCCGGGACGACCTTCTCACCGGCGGGGCCGAGCACCTTGGCGGTGAGTCCGGCGAGGGCGAGCACCAGCACGCAGAGCAGCGCGATGGGCGGACGGATACCGCCCAGAAGCGGCATGTCCGCTCGTCTTCGGCTTCGTCGCCGCCCGCCCTTCACAGGGCCCGCGGCACGAGTGGATGTCACCGGTGGTCTCCTCCGACCTCTACGGATGACGGCGCCTGCCGGAAACACCGCCGAAACGCGGGGGCATGACAATGCCGTCACTTAAAAGACTGTTAAGGAACCCCGAGGTTGTGTCTCTCGCCCCGGAATGCGCTGTGGCGCTGATCACGCCGTGGCGCTAGTCACGCTCCACCGTGAGCTCCTTCAGACCGTCCCCGCCGGGGGCCCCGCGGTTGTACAGGAAGCCCCGGGTACGGTCCTCCGCCAGCCGGTAGCGGGCGAGCCGCTCCTCGGAGACGTCCGAGTCCTTCAGGGCCTGGCGCACGTCCACCACCCGGTGGTCCTCGACCGCGCCGGCGGGCGCCTTCTCGCCGGCCTCCAGCTCCGGCGGGATGTCCACCAGCGTCGTGGCGTAGCGGGCCGAGACGTCCCACTTCCCGTCGGTCGTCTCGCGGAACTCGAACCAGCCGATCGCGCCCTCCTCGGTGAGCCCGGTGGGCGAGGAGTGGCGGGCGACCTGGTTGCCGAGGCTGTAGGCGACCCAGGTGCCGTTCACCTTCTGGATCGGCTGCACCACGTGGGAGTGGTGCCCGATCACGAGGTTGATCCCCGTGTCCTCGGTGATCCGTTCAGCGAGCCGGAGCTGCGGGATGCTCGGTTCGTTGTAGTGCTCCAGCCCCCAGTGGAGCGAGAGGATCACCACCTCGGCGCCCTTCTTCCGGGCCCGCGACTCGGCGTTCTTGATCGCGTCGAAGCCGATCCGGTTGAACGCCCACTTCTCCTTCCCGGGCGTCGGGTTGAGGAACGACTCCCAGGAAAACGCGAGGTGGGCGACCTTCACGCCGTTGACGTCACGTATGTTGATCTGTTCTGCTTCGTCGGGCGTGCGCGACGAGCCGGTGTGTCCGAGGCCCACCTTGTCCATGGCGTTCAGCGTGCGCCGCACGGCCTTCAGGCCGTGGTCGTAGGTGTGATTGGAGGCCGTCGAGCAGGTGTCGTAACCCACACCCTTGAGGGCCGTCAGAATCTGCGGCGGAACAAGGAATTCCGGGTAGCCCTCGAAGGGCCCCTTGGGCTTTCCGACCGGCGTCTCCATATGACAGATGGCCAGGTCGGCCTTGCTGATGATCGGCTTCACACCGGCGAGCATCGGGCCGAAGTCCAGCCCGGCCTCCCCCTTGCCGGTCTTCTTGGCATCCTTGGCGGCCTGCTCGACCAGCTCGGGGTGGATGAGCACGTCACCGGCGGCAGCGACGGTGAACGAGCGCCCGTCCGGCTTCACCTTCGCCGCCGGGGTACCAGAACTGCACGCGGTGGTCACGGCGACGACCGTCGCCAGGGCGGCAACAGAACGACCGATCCGGAGAGGATTACGAAGTGTCACCGCGCCATACTCACACGGCCCTCACAAGCGTCAGTCCTGTTGCTGTCACAAGACAATCACATTTCGTCCGCATACTGGTACAAGTCGGACTCGTTCTCGCATTGTTCGGTTGCCAGTCACCAACAGGGCAGGGAACGGATGAATCCGCTCCACGTTTGAGGGAATTGGTGGATCTCCGCAGCCGGATCCTCGCGTATACGGCCGATTTCAAGCCCGACGGCGACTACACCCCGCCCAGTGACACCCAGCGCGAGAAACTGTCCGAGGGCGTGGGGAACCTCCTGGACGGGAACGCCGCGCGGGCCGAACAGCTCCTCTCCCCCATCGGCCTCAAGGTCACCCGCCTCACCGACACCGAGTCCGGACGCCGGTACGACGAGATCGCGGCCCGCCGGCCGGGCGAGGCCCAGCACTGGGGACGCCTGTACCTGAACGTCGACGCCGGCCTCCACTGGAACGCTCAGATCCCCCACCCGATGAGCGACCGGGACACCGAAGTCCTCGGAGTGCGTCTCCTGGAGGACAACCCCGGCGGCTCACTCGTCCTGGCCGGCGCCCACCGCCGCGCCGGCCGAGGGGACGCCGCCGATGTCGCCCACAGCGAGGACAGCGCCTTCCACACCATCGTCGTGGAGCTCCAGAAGCGCGACGTACCCGGCGTCCAGCTGCACGGCTTCACCGACGGCCCGGACCGCCCCTACGAGGCCGTCGTCTCCACCGGCGCCGCCCAGAGCGCGCACACCGAGACCTCCGCCATGGCCGACTCCATGGAGGCCGACGGGCTGCGCGTATGCCGCGGCTGGCAGGACCGGTGCCCCCTCGAAGGCGTCACGAACGTCCAGGGCAAGGCCGCGCAACGGCAGCACGCGAAGTTCGTCCACGTGGAACTCGCCCCCGACGCCCGGGGCGACGGCCGGGACGCCGACGAGGCCGAGAAGGCTCTGTCGGGCCTGGTCACGTCCTGGGCACACGACTGAGGCGCACGACTGAGGCGGACGCCCCCGGCACAACGGACCACTCAACGCACCGGAGCTCATCGAGCCTTCAGCAGCAACCGGCAGCCCCGGGCAGCGTCCGCTTGTTCCGCGCCTCCTTGTTCCGCGCGGCCAGCAACTCGTCGGCGGGGTACCCGACTTCCTCCAGCGTCAGCCCGTGCGGCCGTACGACATGCACGGCGGAGTCCCGCACACCTGCGGCCAGCACCTTGCCCGGCCAGTCCGGCGCCCGATGCCCGTCCCCCACGAACAACAGGGCGCCGATGAGCGACCGCACCATGTTGTGACAGAAGGCGTCGGCACGCACGGTGGCGGTGACGATGCCGTCCTCCCCCCGCACGAGGCTCAGCTCCTGCAGCGTACGAATGGTCGTGGCGCCCTCACGCTTCTTGCAGTAGGCGGCGAAGTCGTGCTCCCCGAGGAGCCGCTCGGCGGCTTCGTTCATGGCGCCGACGTCGAGGGGCCAGTCGTGCCACAGCACATGGTTCCGCAGCAGCGGGTCGACACCGCCGGGATTGTCGGTGACCCGGTACGCGTAGCGCCGCCAGACGGCCGAGAACCGCGCGTTGAACCCCGCGGGCGCCTCCCTGAGCGCCCACACCCGCACATCCTTGGGCAGCCTCCCGGCCAGCCGCTTGAGCAGCTTCCCGTGGTGCTCGCCCCACACGTCCTCGGGCAGATCCACATGCGCGACCTGTCCCCGCGCATGCACCCCGGCATCGGTCCGCCCGGCGACGGTCAGCTCGTACGGGGCCCCCTTCGAACGCGTCACCGTCCGCAGGGCGTCCTCGATCTCCGCCTGCACGGTCCGCCGCCCTCCGGCCTGCTTGGCCCAGCCGGAGAACTCGGAGCCGTCGTAGGAGAGATCAAGCCGCACCCGTACGAACCCGGGCTGTACTTCGTCACTCACAGGTAGATCCTCTCAGGACCCGCGAACGCGAAAGCGGGCCCGCCCCAATGGACGGACCCGCTCCGACGCGAGGTCAACCTCAGGCGTCCTTCCCGCTTTCATCAGCCGCTTCCGCGGCGGGCTCAGCGGGAGCCTCAGCCTCGTCGGCCTTGGCCACGTCGACCTTGGTCTCCTCGACCTTGGTCTCCTCGGCCTCCTTGACCGCACGCTTGGTGGCGGCCTCGGCCTCGCCCGTCGCCTCCTGCGCAACCGTCAGCGCCTCGACCAGCTCGATGACGGCCATGGGCGCGTTGTCGCCACGGCGGTTACCGATCTTGGTGATACGGGTGTAACCACCCGGACGGTTCTCGTACCGCGGGCCGATCTCGGTGAAGAGCGTGTGCACGATGCTCTTGTCCGTGATCACCTGGAGCACCTGACGGCGGTTGTGAAGGTCGCCCTTCTTCGCCTTGGTCACCAGACGCTCGGCGTACGGCCGCAGACGGCGGGCCTTCGCCTCGGTGGTGGTGATACGGCCGTGCTCGAACAGCGCCTTCGCGAGGTTCGCGAGGAGCAGCTTCTCGTGCGCGGCACTGCCGCCCAGACGGGCACCCTTGGTGGGCTTCGGCATGGTTCTTCTCCTGTGTGTCTGCCCCGGCCGTGTCAGGTACCGGGGTCAGTATCCGAGCGGGCGGTTGCCCGTCGAAGATCCGAGCAAGCCCCGAAGGGGCTGCTCGGAAGGGGCGCGGGGAACTGCGCGATCAAGCACAGCGCACCCGCACCCGAGTACGGACCGGAAGGCCCGAGCTCTTAGTACTGCTCGGTCTCGACGAACCCGGCATCCGCATCGTCATCCGCGCCAAAGGCGTCCGCCGCGGCAGTCGGGTCGAATCCGGGCGGGCTGTCCTTCAGGGCCAGGCCCATTCCGGCCAGCTTCGCCTTGACCTCGTCGATCGACTTCGCACCGAAGTTACGAATGTCGAGCAGGTCGGCCTCGGAGCGGGCGACGAGCTCACCCACGGAGTGGATGCCCTCACGCTTGAGGCAGTTGTACGACCGAACGGTGAGCTCCAGCTCCTCGATCGGCAGCGCCAGATCCGCGGCCAGAGCGGCGTCCGTCGGCGACGGACCCATGTCGATGCCCTCGGCGTCGATGTTCAGCTCGCGGGCGAGACCGAACAGCTCGACCAGGGTCTTACCGGCGGAAGCCATGGCGTCACGCGGACGCATGGCCTGCTTGGTCTCGACGTCGACGATCAGCTTGTCGAAGTCGGTGCGCTGCTCGACACGCGTGGCCTCGACCTTGTACGTGACCTTCAGCACCGGCGAGTAGATCGAGTCGACCGGGATACGACCGATCTCCTGGCCGACCTGCTTGTTCTGCACGGCGGAGACGTAGCCGCGACCGCGCTCCACGGTCAGCTCCATCTCCAGCTTGCCCTTGCCGTTGAGCGTGGCGAGGACGAGGTCGGGGTTGTGCACCTCGACACCGGCCGGGGGCGCGATGTCGGCGGCGGTGACCAGACCCGGGCCCTGCTTGCGCAGGTACATCACGACGGGCTCGTCGTGCTCCGAGGAGACGACCAGCTGCTTGATGTTGAGGATCAGGTCGGTGACGTCCTCCTTGACGCCCGGCACGGTGGTGAACTCGTGCAGGACACCGTCGATCCGGATGCTGGTGACAGCCGCACCGGGGATCGACGACAGGAGCGTACGACGCAGGGAGTTGCCGAGGGTGTAGCCGAAGCCCGGCTCCAGCGGCTCGATCACGAACCGGGAGCGGAACTCGTCGACGACCTCTTCGGTCAACGAGGGACGCTGAGCGATCAGCATGTGTGGATCAGATCCTTCAGTCGTGGGCGCCCGCTATATGACGCCCGACGGAACCGCCCCTGCCATAGAGGGCGGGTACTGCAAGGGTACGGGCGATACGACCCCAAAGGGTCGTACCGCCCGGAAACCGCGAAAGCCCGAGGCGTCAGACGCGACGACGCTTCGGCGGACGGCAGCCGTACTGCGACATGTGGGGGATAACCCCCACACCCCCAGCAGGAAGCCGAGTCACCGTGCCCGAGGCGTCAGACGCGACGACGCTTCGGCGGACGGCAGCCGTTGTGCGGGGTGGGGGTGACGTCCTGGATGGAGCCGACCTCGAGACCGGTCGCCTGCAGCGAACGGATGGCCGTCTCACGACCCGAACCCGGGCCCTTCACGAAGACGTCGACCTTGCGCATGCCGTGCTCCTGCGCGCGACGGGCGGCCGACTCGGCAGCCATCTGCGCGGCGAAGGGGGTCGACTTGCGCGAGCCCTTGAAGCCGACGTGGCCGGCGGAGGCCCAGGAGATCACGTTGCCGGACGGGTCCGTGATCGAAACGATGGTGTTGTTGAACGTGCTCTTGATGTGCGCGTGGCCGTGAGCGACGTTCTTCTTTTCCTTGCGGCGCACCTTCTTGGCAGCGCCCTGACGACCCTTGGGGGGCATCTATAACTCCTACGGGAGGTGGTCGGTCCTACAGCGAAGACCGCTGGACGGCGAGTCCGCTGCGGACTACTTCTTGCCCGGCTTCTTCTTGCCGGCGATGGCGCGACGCGGGCCCTTGCGAGTGCGGGCGTTGGTGCTGGTGCGCTGACCGCGGACGGGCAGACCACGGCGGTGGCGCAGACCCTGGTAGCAGCCGATCTCGACCTTGCGGCGGATGTCGGCCTGGATCTCGCGACGGAGGTCACCCTCGGTCTTGATGTGGTTGTCCACGTACTCGCGGATCTTGACGAGCTCTTCCTCGGTCAGATCGCGAACACGGGTGTTCGGGTTGATGCCGGTCTCGGCCAGCGTCTGCTGCGACAGGGTCCGGCCGATGCCGAACACGTAGGTGAGGGCGACCTCCACGCGCTTGTCGCGCGGGATGTCAACACCGGAAACGCGTGCCATTCAATGGCTCCAGTTGATACTCGGAGGTCTTCCACAGAGCCGCCTCCCAGCCGCCGGCCTCTTCACGCTGCTCAAAGGATGCAGCCGAAGATTAGGTACGGACTGGGTCCCCGGCCTCCGAACCGGGGGTGTCAGGCACCGTCTGGCGCCTGGGCCCTGCGTATGAACAAATTCAGCTCGCGTCGCGCGAATCTCTGCGATGTCGATGCAGAGGGAGCGATCGATCGTGCGTCAGCCCTGGCGCTGCTTGTGGCGCGGGTTCTCGCAGATGACCATGACCCGACCGTGACGGCGGATCACCCTGCACTTGTCGCAGATCTTCTTGACGCTCGGCTTGACCTTCATGGGATGTGAGGTTCTCCGGGTCAGTTGCCGGCGGACCCGCGGGAAACACGGGACCTGGGCAAGATCTACTTGTAGCGGTAGACGATCCGGCCACGCGTCAGGTCGTACGGAGACAGCTCCACCACTACCCGGTCGTCAGGGAGGATGCGGATGTAGTGCATACGCATCTTGCCGCTGATGTGTGCCAGGACCTGGTGGCCGTTCTGGAGCTCGACCTTGAACATGGCGTTCGGCAGAGACTCGACGACAGTGCCCTCGATCTCGATGGCACCTTGCTTCTTGGCCACGCTTCGCCCTTCGAATCGACTACCTAGATCGGCCCCGGGCGACCGCATGCGGGCATACGGGAACACGAGAGCCGACGAGTCAGTCTACGTCAGCCCTCCCGGAAACACGAATCGAGAAGGCTGCCCACGAAGCGAGATCGTTATGCCGGGGTGCCGGGAGAGTGCGGGGAGTGCGGCCGCGGGCAGTCGCTCCGTTACGCCAGCGGATCGGGCGCCGCGGTGACCCCGTACTCCGCCAGCTTCGCCTTCCCCCCGTCGGGAGCGGTGAGCACGAGCGGCCCCGCCTCCGTCAGCGCCACCGAGTGTTCCCAGTGCGACGACCACGTACCGTCCGTCGTGATGACGGTCCAGTCGTCTTCCAGCACCTTGGTCCTCGGCGTCCCCAGCGACACCATGGGCTCGATCGCCAGGCAGAACCCGGGCACCAGCTTCGGCCCCTTGCCCCGCCGCCGGTCGACGTAGTTCAGCAGGTGCGGGTCCATGTGCATCTCGGTGCCGATGCCGTGCCCGCCGTAGTCCTCGACGATCCCGTACTTGCCGCCGCCCGGCTTCGGCTGGCGCCGGATGTACGTCTCGATCGCCTTGGAGACGTCCACGAGCCGGTGCCCCTGCTTCATCGCCGCGATGCCGGCCCACATCGACTCCTCGGTGACCCGGGACAGCTCGATGAGCTCCGGAGCGTGACCGGAGCCCACGAAGGCGGTGAACGCCGCGTCCCCGTGCCAGCCGTCGATGATCGCGCCCGCGTCGATCGAGATGATGTCGCCGTCCTTGAGGACGACCTCGTCGCTCGGGATGCCGTGGACGACGACCTCGTTCACGGAGGTGCAGATGGTGGCGGGGAAGCCGCCGTAGCCCAGGAAGTTCGGCTTGGCCCCGTATTCGGCGATCACCTTGCGGGCCACGTCGTCGAGGTCCTTGGTGGTGGCACCCGGCACGGCCGCCTCACGGGTGGCCGCGTGGATGGCGGCGACGACCAGCCCAGCCTCGCGCATCTTGGCGATCTGCTCGGGGGTCTTGATCTGCACCATGGGGGCTACGGCCTTTCTGGACCGGAGAAAAGACGGACCCTTCAACAATACGGGGGACGGACACCCAGCCAGTCCGGCGCTTGAGGACGAGGCCGGTCAGGCCGAAAGCGGGGGTCTGGGGACGCAGCCCCCAGAGACGACACCCCACAGAGACGGCGCCACCCACCCGCACACTTCGGCCGCGGCTCCCCGGAGGGACACCGCGGCCGAAGTAACCAGCTCGACTACTTGTCGTCGTCCTCGCGCTTCAACGCTTCCATCGCGCGCTCGGTGACCTCTTCCACCTTGCCGAGCGCGGAGATCGTCACCACCAGGCCCTGGGCCTTGTAGTAGTCGATGATCGGCTCGGTCTGCGTGTGGTAGACCTCCAGCCGCTTGCGCACGGTCTCCTCGGAGTCGTCGTCGCGCTGGTACAGCTCGCCGCCGCACACATCGCAGACGCCCTCCTCCTTCGGTGCCTTGTACGACACGTGGAAGACGTGCGACGAGTCGTTCCGGCAGATGCGGCGGCCGGCGATCCGCTTGACGACCTCGTCCTCGGGGACCTCCAGGTCCAGCACCGCGTCCAGCTTCATGCGCTCGGCGGTGAGCATCTCGTCCAGCGCCTCGGCCTGCGAGACGTTCCGCGGGAAGCCGTCGAGCAGGAAGCCGCTCGCGGCGTCCGGCTGCTCCATGCGGTCCTTGGCCATCGCGATGGTGACCTCGTCCGGCACCAGCTCGCCCTTGTCCATGAAGGACTTCGCGAGTTTGCCGAGCTCCGTCTGCTGGCTGATGTTCGCACGGAAGAGGTCGCCCGTGGAGATGTGCGGGATCGACAGGTTCTTGGCAAGGAACGCGGCCTGCGTTCCCTTGCCGGCACCGGGCGGCCCGACGAGGACGATTCGCATCAGCGGAGGAACCCTTCGTAATTGCGCTGCTGAAGCTGGCTCTCGATCTGCTTCACCGTCTCCAGACCCACACCCACGATGATCAGGATGCTGGTTCCGCCGAACGGGAAGTTCTGGTTTGCCCCGAAACCAGCCAACGCCATCGTTGGGACGAGAGCGATGAGCCCCAGATACAGCGAGCCCGGCCAAGTGATCCGGTTGAGCACGTACGAGAGGTACTCAGCGGTCGGCCGACCAGCCCGGATGCCCGGGATGAAGCCACCATACTTCTTCATGTTGTCCGCGACTTCCTCGGGGTTGAACGAGATGGCCACGTAGAAGAAGGCGAAGAAAACGATGAGGAAGAAGTAGAGGGTGATGTGCGCGGGCGCCGCCGTGTCCGCCAGATTCTGCTGGATCCACGTCGCCCAGCCCGCCTGAGAATTCGAGAACTGGACGATCAGTGCGGGAATGTAGAGCAGCGACGAGGCGAAGATGACGGGGATCACACCCGCCTGGTTCACCTTCAGCGGGATGTACGTCGAGGTACCGCCGTAGGAACGGCGGCCGATCATGCGTTTCGCGTACTGCACCGGGATACGGCGCTGGGCCTGCTCGACGAAGACCACGAGCGCGACCATGACCAGGCCGACGGCGATGACGGTGCCGAACTCGATCCAGCCGTCCGCCAGGTTGCCCTGCTTCTTGATCGCCCACAGCGCGGACGGGAAGGTGGCGGCGATCGAGATGAACATCAGGATCGACATGCCGTTGCCGATGCCGCGGTCGGTGATGAGCTCACCGAGCCACATGACGACGGCCGTACCGGCGGTCATCACGATCACCATCGTGATCGTGGTGAAGATCGAGCGGTCCGGGACGATGGAGCTCGCCATGGTGCAGTTCGAGAACAGCGAGCCGCTGCGGGCGGTGGCCACCAGACCCGTGCCCTGGAGAATCGCCAGGGCGACCGTGAGGTAGCGCGTGTACTGTGTGATCTTCGCCGTACCGGCCTGGCCCTCCTTCTTGAGGGCTTCGAGGCGCGGGATCACGACGGTCAGCAGCTGCAGAATGATGCTCGCCGTGATGTACGGCATGATGCCGAGCGCGAAGACCGTGATCTGGAGCAGCGCGCCGCCGCTGAACATGTTGACCAGACCGAACAAACCTTGGTTCTGGTTCGCCTGGTCGATGCAGAACTGGACGGCTGTGTAGTCCACGCCCGGGATCGGGACGTGCGTACCGATCCGGTAGAGCACGATGATGCCGAGCGTGAAGAGCAGCTTCTTGCGCAGGTCGGGCGTCCTGAACGCCCGGGCGAACGCGGTGAGCACGGTGCCTCCTGCGACCCCCGCGCTACTGCGTCAAGGGTGACGGTCTTGAGGTTCGACGAATATGTAACGGCCAACTGCCGCTCAGGGTGCCCCATGTGGCGCACTCTGTGAAAGATGGCAGTGCAGGCCACCTTACCGGCGAGACTGCCCCCTCGGAACGACCAACCGGGGATACCCCTTTTGTGGGGCATCCCCGGTGGGATCGTTCAGGTCATCAAGACGCCTGCCGTGATGTCAGACGAGCTCGGTGACGGTACCGCCGGCGGCGGTGATCTTCTCCTTGGCGGAGCCGGAGACGGCGTCGACCGTCACCTGCAGCGCCACGGAGATCTCGCCCTGGCCGAGGACCTTGACGAGGCTGTTCTTGCGGACGGCACCCTTGGCGACCAGGTCGGCAACGGTGACCTCCCCACCCTCGGGGTAGAGGGCGGAGAGCTTGTCCAGGTTCACGACCTGGTACTCCGTCTTGAACGGGTTCTTGAAGCCCTTCAGCTTCGGGAGGCGCATGTGGAGCGGCATCTGGCCACCCTCGAAGCGCTCCGGAACCTGGTAACGGGCCTTCGTACCCTTGGTACCACGACCGGCCGTCTTACCCTTCGACGCCTCACCACGACCGACACGGGTCTTGGCGGTCTTGGCGCCCGGGGCGGGACGGAGGTTGTGGATCTTGAGCGGGTTCTGCTCCGCCATGATCAGTCGACCTCCTCGACCGTCACGAGGTGGCGGACGGTGTGCACCATGCCGCGGAACTCGGGGCGGTCCTCCTTGACGACCTGCGTGTTGATGCCCTTGAGGCCAAGGGAGCGCAGGGTGTCACGGTGGTTCTGCTTGCTGCCGATGTACGACTTCGTCTGCGTGACCTTGAGGCGAGCCATCACACACCCGCCCCGGCACGCGCACGCAGCAGGGCCGCGGGGGCGACGTCCTCGAGCGGCAGACCACGGCGGGCCGCGATCTCCTCGGGACGCTGCAGACCCTTCAGGGCCGCAACGGTCGCGTGCACGATGTTGATCGCGTTGTCGGAGCCGAGCGACTTCGACAGAACGTCGTGGATACCGGCGCACTCCAGCACGGCACGCACCGGACCACCGGCGATAACACCGGTACCGGGGGACGCGGGCTTGAGCAGCACGACGCCGGCAGCCTTCTCACCCTGGATCGGGTGCGGGATGGTGCCCTGGATCCGGGGGACCTTGAAGAAGTGCTTCTTGGCCTCCTCAACGCCCTTGGCGATGGCGGCCGGCACCTCCTTCGCCTTGCCGTAACCGACACCCACGGTGCCGTCACCGTCGCCCACCACGACCAGCGCGGTGAAGCTGAAGCGACGACCACCCTTCACAACCTTGGCGACGCGGTTGATCGCGACTACGCGCTCAACGTACGCGGTCTTCTCGGCGGCAGCTGCGCCGCCGTCACGGCCCTTCCGGTCCCGCCGCTCGCCGCCACCGGCACCGCCACCGCGGCGCTGGGGTCCAGCCATTGGATTACCTCTCTCTTTCCGCTAGCTACAGCGGCTCAGAACTTGAGCCCGGCTTCGCGGGCGGCGTCCGCCAGGGCGGCGATGCGCCCGGCGTACTGGTTGCCACCACGGTCGAACACGACGGCCTCGACACCGGCGGCCTTGGCACGCTCGGCGACCAGGGCGCCGACCTGCTTGGCCTGCGTGGACTTGTCGCCCTCGCCACCGCGGACCGACGAGTCCAGGGTGGACGCCGACGCCAGGGTGTGACCCTTCAGGTCGTCGATCACCTGCGCCACGATGTGGCGGTTGGAACGGGTCACGACCAGACGGGGGCGCTCCGCCGTACCGTTGATCCGCTTGCGGATCCGGATGTGACGGCGCTTGATCGCGGCGCGCTTGTAGGCGTCGCCCTTGAGGATCTTCTGCCCGTATGCCATGGCTTACTTACCCGCCTTTCCGACCTTGCGGCGGATGACTTCGCCCTCGTACTTGACGCCCTTGGCCTTGTACGGGTCGGGCTTGCGGAGCTTGCGGATGTTGGCCGCGACCTCGCCGACCTTCTGCTTGTCGATGCCCTCGACCGAGAAGCGGGTGGGGGCCTCCACCTTGAAGGTGATGCCCTCGGGCGCCTCGACGGTGATCGGGTGGCTGTAACCGAGGGCGAACTCCAGGTTCGAGCCCTTCGCGGTCACGCGGTAACCGACACCGCTGATCTCGAGCTTCTTCACGTAACCCTGGGTCACGCCGGTGATCATGTTCGCCACCAGCGTGCGGGACAGGCCGTGCAGGGCCTTGTTCTGACGCTCGTCGTTGGGGCGGGTCACCTGCAGGGTGCCGTCCTCGCCCTTGGCGATGTCGATCGGCGCCGCAACGGTGTGGGTCAGCGTGCCCTTGGGGCCCTTGACCGCGACCGTACGGCCGTCGATGGTGACGTCCACGCCGGCGGGAACCGCGATGGGGAGCTTGCCGATGCGCGACATAGCTGTTTCCTCCGTTCCCTTCTGCTACCAGACGTAGGCGAGGACTTCCCCACCCACGCCCTTCTTGCCGGCCTGCTTGTCGGTGAGGAGCCCGTGGGACGTGGAGATGATCGCCACGCCAAGGCCGCCGAGCACCTTCGGCAGGTTGGTGGACTTCGCGTACACCCGGAGACCGGGCTTGGAGATGCGCTTGATGCCCGCGATGGAGCGCTCACGGTTGGGGCCGAACTTCAGCTCCAGGACGAGGCTCTTGCCGACCTCGGCGTCCTCGACCTTCCAGCCCGTGATGAAGCCCTCCTGCTGGAGGATCTCCGCGATGTGAGACTTGATCTTCGACGCCGGCATCGTCACGGAGTCGTGGTACGCCGAGTTCGCGTTTCGCAGACGCGTAAGCATGTCTGCGATCGGATCAGTCATGGTCATGAATTGGCCTTCGGCCTCTCTCGCCGGGGTTTCCTGGTGTGCCATCCCTCTCCCCGATCCGAGACGGGGCGGGTGCGGCACGGTGGACCTACGGCGTAGTAAGTCGTATGGGCGTCAGGCGCCCAACCCTCCAAGCCTATGCCATGGAGAGGTGGGCCCCTGACAGTGCCCGTTACTTACCGAGAGCTTCCGGAATCCCTGATTACTGGGATTACCAGGAGCTCTTGGTCACGCCCGGCAGCTCGCCACGGTGAGCCATCTCACGAAGGCAGACGCGGCACAGGCCGAACTTGCGGTACACGGAGTGGGGACGGCCGCAGCGCTGGCAGCGCGTGTAGCCACGCACGCCGAACTTGGGCTTGCGAGCAGCCTTCGCGATCAGAGCCTTCTTCGCCATCTCGCTCACGCCTCCTTGAAGGGGAAGCCGAGGTGACGAAGGAGCGCGCGGCCCTCAGCGTCGTTGGTCGCCGTGGTGACCACGGTGATGTCCATACCCCGGACGCGGTCGATCTTGTCCTGGTCGATCTCGTGGAACATGACCTGCTCCGTGAGACCGAAGGTGTAGTTGCCACGGCCGTCGAACTGCTTGGGGGACAGACCACGGAAGTCGCGGATGCGCGGGAGCGCGAGCGACAGGGTGCGGTCCAGGAACTCCCACATGCGGTCGCCACGGAGCGTGACGTGGGCACCGATCGGCTGGCCCTCACGCAGCTTGAACTGCGCGATGGACTTGCGGGCCTTGGTGACGGCCGGCTTCTGACCGGTGATCGTGGTGAGGTCGCGGATGGCGCCCTCGATCAGCTTGGAGTCGCGGGCGGCGTCGCCCACACCCATGTTGACCACGATCTTGACGAGGCCGGGGACCTGCATGACGTTCTCGTACTTGAACTCGTCACGCAGCTTGCCCGCGATCTCCTCGCGGTACTTCGTCTTCAGACGCGGAGTGGTGGTGGTAGCCATCAGATGTCCTCACCCGTCCGCTTGGCAACGCGGATCTTGTTGCCCTCGTCGTCGAAGCGGTAACCGACACGCGTGACGACCTTGTTGCCGTCCTTCTCAACGACCAGCTGGACGTTGGAGACGTGGATCGACGCCTCGGTCGTGACGATGCCACCGGCCTGCGAACCCTTGGCGGTCGGGCCGGCCTTGGTGTGCTTCTTGACCCGGTTGACACCCTCGACCAGAACACGGTCCTCGCGGGGGTAGGCCGCGATGACCTTGCCCTGCTTGCCCTTGTCCTTGCCGGTGATGACCTGGACCAGGTCGCCCTTCTTGATCTTCATGCTTACAGCACCTCCGGAGCCAGCGAGATGATCTTCATGAACTTCTTCTCGCGCAGCTCACGCCCGACCGGGCCGAAGATGCGGGTGCCGCGAGGGTCGCCGTCGTTCTTCAGAATGACGGCGGCGTTCTCGTCGAAGCGGATGTACGAGCCGTCCGGACGACGGCGCTCCTTGACGGTGCGAACGATGACCGCCTTGACGACGTCACCCTTCTTCACGTTGCCACCGGGGATCGCGTCCTTGACGGTGGCGACGATGACGTCACCGATGCCCGCGTAGCGGCGACCGGAGCCACCGAGCACACGGATGCAAAGGATTTCCTTCGCTCCCGTGTTGTCGGCGACACGCAGTCGCGACTCCTGCTGGATCACGTCTATCTCCTGATCGTCTGCCGGTTCCCTCCGGAGTTGAGGCCGGAGAGCCTGGCGGAACTGTCCTGCGGGTTGTTCCCGCAGGAATTACTTGGGCCTCTACAGGCGGAAACCCGCGCCGGGAGCCGGGGCAGTGCCCCGGCGGGGCCGGTCACAGGGCGGCCGGGGTTCCACGAGTCGCCTCGCGGAACTCCGCACCGGACCTGCGCCCGGACCCCTGGCTCCTGGCGGGGGGTCAGCAGGGGCTTCAGCCCCCGCTTGTTACTTCGCCTTCTCGAGGATCTCGACGACGCGCCAGCGCTTCGTCGCGGACAGCGGCCGGGTCTCCATGAGGAGGACGCGGTCGCCGACACCCGCGGCGTTCTGCTCGTCGTGGGCCTTGAGCTTGTTCGTACGGCGGATGACCTTGCCGTACAGGGCGTGCTTCACCCGGTCCTCGACAGCGACGACGACGGTCTTGTCCATCTTGTCGCTGACGACCAGACCCTCACGGGTCTTGCGGAATCCGCGCGCCTCGGTCTTCTCTGCAGTCACGTTGCTCTCGCTCATCAGGCGCTCTCCACCGTTTCGATGCCCAGCTCACGCTCGCGCATCAGGGTGTAGATCCGCGCGATGTCCTTGCGGACCGCCTTCAGACGGCCATGGTTCTCGAGCTGCCCCGTCGCCGCCTGGAAGCGGAGGTTGAACAGCTCTTCCTTGGCCTCGCGGAGCTTCCCGAGAAGCTCCTCGTTGCCCAGCTCGCGCAGCTCGGACGCCTTGGTACCGGCCGACATCACGCTTCACCTGCCTCGCGCTTGACGATCTTGCACTTCATCGGCAGCTTGTGAGCCGCACGGGTCAGGGCCTCGCGCGCGATCTTCTCGTTGGGGTACGACAGCTCGAACATCACGCGTCCGGGCTTGACGTTGGCGATCCACCACTCCGGAGAACCCTTACCGGAACCCATGCGGGTCTCGGCGGGCTTCTTGGTGAGGGGACGGTCCGGGTAGATGTTGATCCAGACCTTGCCGCCACGCTTGATGTGACGCGTCATGGCGATACGAGCGGCCTCGATCTGACGGTTCGTCACGTACGCCGGGGTCAGCGCCTGGATACCGTACTCGCCGAACGCAACCGTCGTGCCACCCTTGGCAGCACCGCTGCGCCCCGGGTGGTGCTGCTTGCGGTGCTTGACCCTACGGGGGATCAGCATGTCGGTCAGGCCTCCGTTCCGGTGCTCTCAGCCGGAGCGGCGGCAGCGGGAGCCTCGGCCTTGGGGGCCTCGGCGCCGGCAGCCTGCTGCGGCTTGCGACCGCGCCGCTCGCCACCGCGGCCACCACGGGCCGGGCGGTCGGCACCGCCACGCGCCGGGCGGTTACCCGCACGGGCGGCAGCGTTCTCGGCGCGGACCTCGGCGATGTTCTTGACGTCGCCCTTGTAGATCCAGACCTTCACACCGATGCGGCCGAAGGTCGTCTTGGCCTCGAAGAAGCCGTAGTCCACGTTCGCGCGGAGCGTGTGCAGGGGCACACGGCCCTCGCGGTAGAACTCCGAGCGGGACATCTCGGCGCCGCCGAGGCGGCCACCGCACTGGATCTTGATGCCCTTGGCGCCGGCCTTCATGGCGGACTGCATGCTCTTGCGCATGGCCCGACGGAAGGAGACGCGGGAGGAGAGCTGCTCGGCGACGGCCTGGGCAACCAGCTGAGCGTCGGTCTCGGGGTTCTTGACCTCGAGGATGTTCAGCTGGACCTGCTTGCCCGTGAGCTTCTCGAGGTCGCCGCGGATGCGGTCGGCCTCGGCGCCACGGCGGCCGATGACGATGCCCGGACGCGCGGTGTGGATGTCCACGCGGACGCGGTCACGGGTGCGCTCGATCTCCACCTTGGAGATACCGGCGCGCTCCATGCCGGACGTCATCATCCGACGGATGGCGACGTCTTCCTTGACGTAGTCCTTGTACAGCTTGTCGGCGTACCAACGCGACTTGAAGTCGGTCGTGACACCGAGCCGGAACCCATGCGGGTTTACCTTCTGGCCCATTACCGGGTTCCTTCCTTGCTGCTGACGACCACGGTGATGTGGCTGGTCCGCTTGCGGATCCGGTAGGCACGGCCCTGGGCACGCGGACGGAACCGCTTCAGGGTCGGGCCTTCGTCGACGTACGCCTCGCTGATGAACAGCGAGGTGGCGTCCGTGTGGTCGTAGTTGTGCGCGGCGTTGGCGATGGCGCTGTCGAGCACCTTGCCGACCGGCACGGAGGCTGCCTGCGGAGCGAATCGCAGAACAGCCTGGGCCTCCGTGGCGTCCATGCCACGGATGAGGTCCACCACACGGCGGGCCTTCATGGGCGTGACGCGGATGTACCGCGCCTGGGCCCTGGCGTCCATGGTTGTCCCTTCAGTTTCTTACGTGTCTGAATGCGATCCGCTACTAGCGGCGCTTCGACTTCCGGTCGTCCTTGACGTGGCCCCGGAAGGTGCGCGTCGGCGAGAACTCGCCGAGCTTGTGGCCGACCATCGACTCGGTGACGAACACCGGGATGTGGGTCTTGCCGTTGTGCACCGCGAGCGTGTGGCCGAGCATGGCCGGCACGATCATGGAGCGACGGGACCAGGTCTTGATGACGTTCTTGGTGCCGGCTTCGTTCTGGGCGTCCACCTTCTTGATCAGGTGGTCGTCGACGAAGGGCCCCTTCTTGAGACTGCGCGGCATCTAAACCCGCTCCTAGCGCTTCTTGTTCGTCTTGCGGCGGCGGACGATGTACTTGTTCGACGCCTTCTTGGGCGAACGAGTACGACCTTCCTTCTGACCCCAGGGGCTGACCGGGTGGCGACCACCGGAGGTCTTGCCCTCACCACCACCGTGGGGGTGGTCAACCGGGTTCATCGCCACACCGCGAACGGTCGGGCGGACGCCCAGCCAGCGCTTGCGGCCGGCCTTGCCCCAGTTGATGTTGCTCTGCTCGGCGTTGCCGACCTCGCCGACGGTGGCGCGGCAGCGCACGTCGACCAGGCGGATCTCACCGGACGGCATGCGGAGGTGGGCCATCTGGCCCTCCTTCGCGAGCAGCTGCACGGAGGCACCGGCGGAGCGGGCGAACTTGGCGCCGCCACCCGGACGAAGCTCCACGGAGTGGATCGTCGTACCGACCGGGATGTTGCGGAGCGCCAGGTTGTTGCCGGGCTTGATGTCGGCGCCGGGACCGTTCTCGATCCGGTCGCCCTGTCCGAGGCCCTTGGGGGCCAGGATGTAGCGCTTCTCGCCGTCCGCGTAGTGCAGGAGCGCGATGCGCGCGGTGCGGTTGGGGTCGTACTCGATGTGCGCGACCTTCGCCGGCACGCCGTCCTTGTCGTGACGACGGAAGTCGATCACGCGGTAGGCGCGCTTGTGGCCACCACCCTGGTGGCGGACAGTCACACGACCCGAGTTGTTACGGCCGCCCTTGCTGTGCAGGGGGCGGACCAGCGACTTCTCCGGCGTGGACCGCGTGACCTCGACGAAGTCGGCGACGCTGGAGCCGCGACGGCCCGGCGTAGTCGGCTTGTACTTGCGGATTCCCATTTCTCAGTCCTCGTCCGATATCGGACGATCCGGACCTCCGTCAGGAGGTCGGACCGCCGAAGATGTCGATACGGTCGCCCTCGGCAAGGGTCACGATCGCGCGCTTGGTGGACGCGCGCTGACCGAAACCGGTCTTGGTGCGCTTGCGCTTGCCAATGCGGTTGATCGTGTTGACCCCGGTGACCTTGACCTGGAAGACCGCCTGGACGGCCTGCTTGATCTGGGTCTTGTTGGCGTTCGGGTCGACGATGAACGTGTATTTGTTCTCGTCGAGGAGCGCGTAGCTCTTCTCCGACACGACCGGCTTCAGCAGGACGTCACGGGGGTCCGTGTACGACTTGCTCGCCGGGGTGACGACAGTGTTCTTGCCCTCGGTGGCGTGGCGGCGCGCCTTGGCGACGCGCGCGGCCTTGGCGGCCTTGGCGGCCTTCGAGGCGATGGAGGGGTGACGGGTAGCCATCAGACCTCGCTCCCTTCGGTGTCGTTGGCCTTCTGCGGGCCGGCGACGAAGGACTCGAGAGCGCCCTTGGTGAAGACCACGTCGTCCGAGACGATCACGTCGTACGTGTTCAGCTGGCCCGGCTCCAGGATGTGGACCTGGGGCAGGTTGCGGGCGGACAGCCACGCGGCCTCGTCGGCGCGCTCGACGACCAGGAGCAGGTTCTTGCGCTCCGAGATCTTGCCGAACAGGCTCTTGGCGGCCTTCGTGGAGGGGGTCTCGCCCTCGATCACGCCGGTGACGACGTGAATGCGGTTGGCGCGGGCCCGGTCGGTGAGGGCGTGGCGCAGGGCCGCGGCCTTCATCTTCTTCGGGGTCCGCTGCGAGTAGTCACGCGGCTGCGGGCCGTGCACGACGCCACCACCGGCGAACTGCGGCGCGCGGGTCGAGCCCTGACGGGCGCGGCCGGTGCCCTTCTGGCGGTACGGCTTCTTGCCGCCACCACGGACCTCGCCACGGGTCTTGGTCTTGTGCGTGCCCTGACGGGCAGCGGCGTTCTGCGCGACGACGACCTGGTGGATCAGCGGAATGCTGACCTTCTCCACACCGAAGATCTCCGCGGGGAGCTCGACGGTACCGGCCTTCTCGCCGGCAGGCGAAAGGATGTCAACAGTGCTCATCGGTTACCTCAGGCCCCCTTGGCCGCGGTGCGGACCAGGACGAGGCCGCCGTTCGGACCGGGAACCGCGCCCTTGATGAGCAGCAGACCCTTCTCCGCGTCAACGGCGTGGACGGTCAGGTTCTGGGTGGTGACCCGCTCGTTGCCCATGCGACCCGCCATGCGGAGGCCCTTGAACACACGGCCCGGGGTGGCGCAGCCACCGATGGAACCGGGAGAGCGGTGCTTGCGCTGGGTGCCGTGCCCGGCGCCGAGGCCACGGAAGTTGTGGCGCTTCATGACACCGGCGAAGCCCTTGCCCTTGCTCTTGCCGGTGACGTCGACCTTCACGCCGGCCTCGAAGACCTCGGCGGTGACTTCCTGGCCGAGGGTGTACTCGGAGGCGTCCGCCGTACGGATCTCGACGAGGTGACGACGGGGGGTGACGTCGGCCTTGGCGAAGTGACCCTTGAGGGGCTTGTTCACCTTGCGCGGGTCGATCTCGCCGAAGGCGATCTGGACCGACTCGTAGCCGTCGACGTCGTTGGTACGAACCTGGGTCACGACGTTGGGGCCGGCCTTGACGACGGTGACCGGAACAACACGGTTGTTCTCGTCCCACACCTGCGTCATGCCGAGCTTCTCGCCCAGGATGCCCTTGATCTGCTTAGCCATTCTCAGCCCACCAGCCTCAGAGCTTGATCTCGATGTCGACACCGGCCGGGAGGTCGAGTCGCATCAGAGAGTCAACGGTCTTGGGGGTCGGGTCGAGAATGTCGATCAGGCGCTTGTGCGTGCGCATCTCGAAGTGCTCGCGCGAGTCCTTGTACTTGTGCGGCGACTTGATGACGCAGTACACGTTCTTCTCAGTGGGCAGCGGCACCGGGCCCGCGACCGACGCACCAGTGCGGGTCACCGTCTCGACGATCTTCTTCGCCGAGGAGTCGATGACCTCGTGGTCGTAGGCCTTGAGCCGGATGCGGATCTTCTGTCCCGCCATGGCTACTTCGTAGTCCTGTCTCTCTTTACGCTCCGGAACCCGGTGTTCCCTTGACTTCCTCCGACCCACGCGGTCGGGTGTGTCGCGCTCCCGCCGACACAGATGTCCCTTGTTCGAACATCCCTACCGGGGTGGCGCGGCCCTACCAGAACCGCGGACCGGAGGCTGAGCAGCGTGTTTCCGCCGCCGAAGGCCCACCGGGTGCCTGGCCGGTGCCGCGCTCACACTTCCCGGAAGATTCCCGTACGTCCGCTCCAGCGCTGCCTCACGGCAGTTGGGGCGACGAGTACTGTGGGACTCGCTTCCAGTCCTCCCGGCGGGAGGCGCGCAGCATCAACACTCGACCG
This sequence comes from Streptomyces acidicola, assembly GCF_009377235.1. Lineage (GTDB taxonomy): Bacteria > Actinomycetota > Actinomycetes > Streptomycetales > Streptomycetaceae > Streptomyces > Streptomyces acidicola. The sequence goes on along the minus strand of NZ_VMNX01000105.1, from coordinate 3,942 downwards.
AGCAACCCCGCTAGTCTGCCATACGGGGCGCGGCGCTGGCCAATCGGGGCGTAGAGGGTACCCGGAGGGTGACGTGGGTCAAACCTGGGGCGGTCTGGGTGGGTGTACGGGGCGCGCGGAGCACCCTGCTGGCTAATCATCGCTGGTTGATCATCCTGGCGAGTGATTCCCCTGCGGTTCCGCACGCGCGGCAAGGCAGGGAAACACAGACTGGCCTCCCCAGACGCGGTTCGCAGCATGGGGATCGCACAGCGAGAAAGGCCACGTCATGGTGAAGGTGCGACTGGAGACCAGCAGGGAGCACATCGCGGAGCTGGCCCGGTTACGGGACCCCGTCGGCGCCGTCGAAGAGCTGATCTGGAACGCCCTCGACGCCGACGCCGAGCGTGTCGTGGTCACACTGGAGCGCAACGACCTCGGTGGCGTGGACCGGGTCCGCGTCCAGGACGACGGAAGCGGCATGTCCGCCGAGCATTGCGAGGAGTACTTCCGTCCCATCGGCGCCTCGTGGAAGAAGCGCGCGAAGGGCACCCCGGAGCAAGGCCGCGCCCTGCACGGCAAGAACGGACGCGGCCGGGTGCGTGCCTTCGCTCTGGGCACCCGGGTGCGCTGGACCAGCGTCAGCGAGGCTCAGGGGGTGCGGCAGCAGCTGGTGATCGAGGCGGACCGGCACTCCATGAACGAGTTCGACATCGGCGATCCGGAGCCCACGGCCGACCCCGCCGGCACGCTCTTCGAGGCGTTCGGCGGCGAGGAGCTGGATGTGCTGGGTGAGTGCCGTGCCAGGTCGTCGCTTACCGCGGCCTTCGCCACATACCTGGAAAGATATCCGGACGTGCGCATCGAGTACGACGGCCAGGAGCTCGACCCCGCGGCGGAACAACTGCACGTACGCGACTACGTGCTGCCCTCTCCCTCCGGCCGGACCGGCGAACCGGCTCGCTTGAAGATCGTCGAATGGCGCAGGCCTGTCCCCCGCGCCCTCTTCCTCTGCGACGGCGAGGGCATGTCCCGCGCCCAGCTCAAGCCCGGCATCCAGGCCCCTGGCTTCGAGTTCACCGCGCATCTGAGCTGGGCAGGGTTCGACGAGGTCGACTCCGAGGAGCTTGCGTTCACGGACTGGGCGCCGGAGGGGCCGTTGGCCGAGGTGCTCGGCGCGGCCCGCGACAAGCTCCGGTCCCACTTCCGGGTGCGGGTGGACGAACGGCGGCAGGAACAGGTCGCCGAGTGGCAGCAGGAGGGCGTCTACCCCTACGCAGGACGGCCCACGGATGCACGTGAGCGTGCCGAACGCGAGACCTTCGACGCCGTGGCGACGACGGTCTTCCGCCACCTCCCCAGGTCCACAGGCACCCGGAAAACTGCCTTCGCACTGCTCCGCTCCGTACTCGCGCACGAGCCCTCGGACGTCCTGCGCATCGCGGAAGAGCTGTTCAGCCTCTCCAAGCAGGAACGGGAACAGCTCAACCGGCTCCTCGACCGCACCCCGTTGTCGGCGCTCGTCAAGGCGTCGACGGGGGCGACGAACCGGCTCGACTTCCTCGCGGCCCTGGAGCATCTCGTCTTCGACCCCGAAGCCAGGAACCGCGTCAAGGAGCGCTCGGAACTCCACCGAGTCCTGGAGAACGAATGCTGGGTCTTCGGCGAGGAGTACAGCCTGCATGTAAGCGATCGCAGCCTCAACGAGGTGTTGCGGCCGCACTGTCAACTGCTGGGCCGGGAAGAGCCGTCGGGCGCATCGGTGCTGCGCGACGACGGACGTCGCGGAATCGTCGACCTGATGCTGTCGCGCGCCTCGCGGCACCGGCTCGATGAGCGGCACCACCTGGTGGTCGAACTCAAGCGCCCCGGACTCGTTCTGGGATCGGCCGAGTTCGAGCAGCTCAGCAGCTACGCACAGGCTGTGCGGAAAGACGACAGGTTCCGGGATACCAGCACCACCTGGGACTTCTGGCTCGTCGGCAACGACATGACGGACACCCTCCGGGAACTGGCACACCAGCCGCACAACCCGCCGGGCTGCGCACTCAACCAGCCGACGTACCGGATCTGGGTGCGCACCTGGGGCGAGCTCTTCCAGGACTGCGAGGCCCGGCTCCGCTTCTACCGGGAACACCTGGAATACCAGTCCACCACCGAACACGCCATGGACTACCTCGTCCGCAACCACGGCGACGCGGTGGCGGGGCTCGTCGCCGACGGCACGATCCCCACCGCGCGGAGCGGCAACGAGGCGAGCGTGACGCCTTAGCCGAGAGCGGCGTACGACACGAAGTCGGCCCAGGCACCGGGGGCGAAGGTGAGGCGGGGGCCCTCGGTGTTCTTGGAGTCGCGGATGTGGATGGTGGTGGGGGTGTTGGCTATTTCGACGCAGTCGCCTGCCTCGCCGCTGCTGCTGTAGCTGCTCTTGAACCAGTGGAGTTCCGAGGCGTTCATAGTCTCCCCAGCGCGTGCTCGATGAAGGCCAGCGACTCCCTCGGAGTGAGAGCCTGGGCGCGGATCATGCCATACCGCAGCTCAAGGATACGAAGCTCCCGGAGGTTGGAGACCGGGCGCCCGTTGAACGCGCCTTCGGAACGCCCAACCGCCGTGCCGTCGGCGAACTTCAGCACCTCGATCAGGCCCTGCGTTCCGGCGTGCTCCTCGCGGTCGGTCGGCATGACCTGAAGCGTGACGTTGCGCAACCGCGCCACCTCCAGGAGGTGTTCGAGCTGCCCGCGCAGCACCATTTTCCCACCGAGAGGGCGTTCCAGCGTCACCTGTTCCTGCACAAAGCTGAGCGTCGGCGCGGGCTCCCGCTCGAAGACCGACTTCCGGGCCATGCGAGCGGCGGTCTCCCGCTCCACCACGTCCGACGAGTACGCGGGCTGCCTCATCTCGAACAGCGCCCGCGCGTACTCCGGCGTCTGCAACAGGCCATGGATGTTGTGGTTGCTGTAAAGCAGCACCTCAACCGCCCGGTCCTCCAACGCCTTCAGCTCCCGCACCTTCTTCGGATACCGAGCCTTCTCCATGTCCTCCTTGAACGCCTTGAGATGCCCTCCCGCGTTCAGGAGCTCATCCGCTCGGTCCAGAAACTCCGGTCGGGGAATCCGTGCCCCGCGCTCGATCTTGCGGACCATGTCCTCGCCGTACCCGAGGGCATCGCCGAGATCGGACGCCCGCAATCCGGCGGCCTCCCTGCAGAACTTCACCAGGCGCCCCACGGCCTCCACCAACGGCGCGCTCTCGTCCCCCGGTTCGAGGTCCCAACCCGCCTCGTCCACACCTTCGTTACTCATAGCCACCCACCTCCAACGCGCAGCCGTACCCGTACGGCACCGGGACAGCCGAGACAGAACAGGACAACAGCGAGACGGTGACCGTACGTACAGGCCGGATTACAGTTCAGCGTAAGCAGATTCCGCCACGCTGAGTGACGTGATTCAAGAAACCGCCCGCTCCGCGCCCCAACTCGACGACTCCACTCGCAACTTCAGCGTGCTGCTGTCCTCCACGCCACGCGGAGCCCGTCTCGCACGCCTCCTGGCCACCGAGCAACTCCGCACCTGGGGACTCCCGTTGCACCCGGCGGACCTCGTGGTGGCCGAGTTCGCGGCCAACGCCGCCACCCACGGCCGGGTCCCCGGCCGCGACTTCCGCCTCACGCTCTATGTCGTCGGCGACGCCCTGCGCATCGAGGTCACCGACACCCGGGGCGACCGTCTGCCGCAGCTCGGGGCGGCTGGGCCGGACGCCGAGTCCGGCCGAGGGCTGCTCCTCGTCGAGACCTTGGCCTACCGCTGGGGCACCACGGACGGACCGTACCCGCGCAAGACGATCTGGGCGGAAATCGCCCTGCCACCGGCACCGAAGCCCGCCCGCGTGTGCTCCGGTGCCGTGCGCGGTCTTTCCCAAGAAACATCAGAGTGAAAGAACCCTCACCAAGCCCCACCCCTCCCG
>NZ_VMNX01000104.1 GCF_009377235.1 Streptomyces acidicola | reverse complement strand
CATCGACTCGGGCTCCACGCCCCACCCCGCCCCGGCCGTCGGCCGCTCGCCCTCGCGCAGGGCTGCCTCCTGGGGGTCGAGGCCGTACTTCACGTAACCCGCCTTCGAGCCCAGCACACGGAAGCGCGGGCCGAGTTGGGCCGCCGTCGCGGAGACGTACAGGTGGGTGCGGACTCCGCTCGCGTGCGTGAGGGCGATGAACGTGTCGTCGTCCGCCTCGGCGCCCGCGCGGCGGACGTCCGACTCCGCGTACACCTCGGTGGCCGGGCCGAAGAGGACCAGGGCCTGGTCGACCACGTGACTGCCCAGGTCGTACAGCAGACCTCCGATCTCTGCGGGGTCACCGGACTCGCGCCAGCCGCCCTTGGGCTGGGGGCGCCAGCGCTCGAAACGGGATTCAAAACGCCATACGTCACCCAGCTCGCCCTCGGCGAGGAGCCGCTGGAGGGTCAGGAAGTCGTTGTCCCAGCGGCGGTTCTGGAAGACGGAGAGGAGGAGGCCGTGCTCGTCGGCGAGGGCGGCCAGTTCGCGCGCCTCGGCCGCCGTGCCCGCGATCGGCTTGTCGACCACGACCGCGAGGCCGGCCTTGAGAGCGGCGGTCGCCACAGGGACGTGCGTCTTGTTCGGGGACGCGACGACGACCAGGTCCAGCTCTCCGGCGCGGTCCCACAGTTCGTCGGGCGAGTCCGCGAACCGTACGTCCGGGAACTCGGCACGGGCCTGCTCCCGCCGCTCGGGATTCCTGGTGACCACGGTGTCGAGGGCCAGCCCCTCGGTGGCGGCGATCAGCGGGGCGTGGAAGACGGAGCCCGCGAGGCCGTAACCGACCAGGGCCACGCGGAGGGGAACGCCGGGGGCGGAGGCTATGCCAGTCGTCATACGTCCACTTAAGCATGATCGCTCCCGGCGAGGGGTGTGAGGTCGCCGAGGGTGCCGCCCAGTTGCTGCCGGTGCCGCTGTTCGGGTGAGGGAACGGCTGGGCGCGTTCGGCCGAGCGAGGGGACTTGGAGGGCCGTTCGGGGTGCGTCTGGCGTGGCGGGGCCGAATGTGGAGGCTGGAGGGCAAGGTCATGTGATTATGCGAATTTTTACTGGTCTGACCGTCGCCCTTGTGACCGCAGCCGTCCTCACCGTCGGCACGACACGGCCCGCCACCGCCGCGTCTGCCACCGTCGCGTCCGCCACCGTCGCGTCCGCCACGACCTCTCTGCCTACCGATCCCTCCCGCCCCACCTGTGCAGGCAGCGACCCCGGCTCCTTTCCCCTCCGTACCCGTATCCATGACGGCCCGACGAGCTACGACGCGGGCGGCGGGTACGGCACCTGGTCCCTGGACCTCACCAACACCACCTCCCACACCTGCGAGAACATCCACCCCGTGATCGTCCTCGTCGACGACAAACGCGCGCTCCAGCCGACCCAGCCAACCCTGGAGTTCTACGACGGCTCCGATCCCTACCCCGTCACCTTCGAACGCACCGACGCGGACGAACTCGTCGGTGTCCTCGACCACGACGGCTTCCCCGGATTCACCGTCCGCCCGGGCGACACCCTCACCGTGAAACTCCGCCTCGCCGTCACCTCCGGGGCCGAGCCCGACAACGACGTCGTGGTGAACGCGGCCGTCGTCCAACGACGGGGCGACGACGGCGACTGGGTGGGGGAGTCGAACGACTACCAGTTCCGGATCACCGACAGCGACGAAGGCGGCAGCCGGAGAGGAGAGGAACAACCCAGCGGTCGGGAGGGAGAGGAAGAGGAAGGCGAGGGCACCACTCGGAAGGAAGGCGAAGGCGACGGCAGTGGCCGGAAGGAAGCCGATGGCACTGCCCGAAAGGACGACGACGGCACGACCCGAACGGAAGACGACGAAGCCACCGCCCCAAAGAAAGACGAAGCCACCGCCCCAAAGAAAGGTGAGACCCCAAAGCAAGACACTCCAAAGCAAGACACCCCCAAGCACGGCGACACCAGCGCCCGAGAGGAAGGCGACGACGGCGCTGAAGGCGCTGAAGGCGACGAAAGCGACTCCACCGGCACCGACGCACGCGACGAGCGCCCCACGGTTGCCGACGAGCTGGCACGGACCGGGGCGAGTGCGTCGACGTACGTCATGACGTACGTCACCGGGGCGTTGCTGCTCACCGTCGGCGCCCTGCTGGTCGCGCTCGCCCGCCGGAAGTCCCGCTGATCCCTGAGCCAGGATCCCCCTCCTGTTTTCGGTCACCGCTCATTAGGGTGGGGCCGTCGGTACAGAGACGTCCGGCGCCCAGCACGAACCGCGGACGTACGGCAGGAGATCGCACATGCCAGAGCGCAAGCCCATCGAGTCGTGGCTCACCGACATGGACGGTGTGCTGATTCACGAGGGTGTGCCGATCCCCGGCGCCGACGCCTTCATCAAGAAGCTCCGGGAGTCCGGCAAGCCGTTCCTCGTGCTCACCAACAACTCCATCTACACGCCCCGCGACCTGCACGCCCGGCTGTCCCGCATGGGGCTGGACGTGCCCGTCGAGAACATCTGGACCTCCGCCCTCGCCACCGCGCAGTTCCTCGACGACCAGCGGCCCGGCGGCACGGCCTACGTCATCGGCGAGGCGGGCCTGACCACCGCCCTGCACGACATCGGGTACGTGCTCACGGACCACGACCCCGACTACGTCGTTCTCGGCGAGACCCGCACCTACTCCTTCGAGGCCATGACCAAGGCCGTTCGGCTGATCCAGGGCGGCGCCCGCTTCATCGCGACCAACCCCGACGAGACCGGCCCGTCCACCGAGGGCCCGCTGCCCGCCACCGGCGCGGTCGCCGCGCTCATCACCAAGGCGACCGGCCGAAAGCCCTACTTCGCGGGCAAGCCGAACCCGCTGATGATGCGGACCGGGCTGAACAGGCTCGGCGCGCACTCCGAGACCAGCGCGATGATCGGCGACCGCATGGACACCGACGTCCTGGCCGGCATCGAGGCGGGGATGCAGACGTACCTGGTGCTGACGGGGCTCACGCGCCCGGACGAGGTGGAGAACTTCCCGTACCGGCCCTCCAAGGTCGTGAACTCGATCGCCGACCTGGTCGACCGCGTCTGACACCCTCCCGCCCACAACGCCTCACGGGCCACCACAAACATCCCCCACTCGAACGGAGCAGCCACGTCCCTGCCCGGATGCGCGTGCGCGTCCGGAGAGGGAGTCTCCAGATGTCTGGAGGTTCACGATGGGTTCAGTGCGAGTCACATTCTGTTCCGGTGCGGCGGTCGCGGTCGCGGCCACGCTGACGCCGGGGGCGGCATGTCCGGTGGCGTACGCGGCCGATGGCGGGATCTCGGTGACGCCGTCGCCCGCGGTGCCCGGCAGCGACATCCAGCTGCGCGCCCAGGGGTGTTCGGGGCGGACGGGGCGGACGGGCACGGCCTCGTCGGAGGCGTTCGTCGCGGACGCCGTGCTCACCACCGGCCGGGGCGGTGTGCTCGTCGGCGAGACCCGCGTCCGCTCCTCGCTCAGGCCGGGAACGTACCGGGTCGAGGTCCCCTGCGACGGCGTCGAGGACAAGATCGAGACCACGCTCATGGTCGCGGAGAGGGCGGGCGCGCGGGGACCGTCCGCCGCCACGACCACCCGGGCTCCGGCCGCGCCGACTGCCCCGGTTCCCCTGGTCGCCCCGCCTTTCCCCGTCGCTTCCGCCTCGCAGACCGCCCCGGTATTCCCCATCGCTTCCGCTTCCGCTTCCGCCTCCCCGGCCGCGCCGGCATTCCCCATTGCCTCCGCCTCGATGACCACCCCGGGAGCCCCCGTCGCCTCCGCCTCCCCGGTCGAGCCCCTGGGCGTGGGCGGTGGCGGGGCCGCGCACGTCGTAGCGAAGGAGAACAGGGAGCTGAACCCCCGGGCCGAGGGCCCGGGCGCCCGTCACGCCGTGGTCGGTCTCGTCCTGGCGAGTGTGGCCGCGCTGGTCGTCGTCCGCCGCGGCGCCCGCAGGGGACGCGGCACGGAATGACGGAGATGACCGAACGGAACCGTCCCATGGGCAGTGGCCGCCTCGTCACCGGTGTCGCCTGGGCCGTGCTGTTGCTCGGCCTGTGGCTGTGGGGCCGTGAAGTGACCGATGTACGGCGCGGGATCTGGGCGCCGACCACGGGGGACATGGCGGCGGTCGGGCGGCCCGCCGGGGCCGAACTGCCGCCGGAGACCGACCCGTTGGAAGACGCTCGGCCGCAACGGCTGGACATCCCGTCCCTGGGCGTGCGGGCGCCGGTCGCGGCCCGCGGGCCGGCCGACCGGGGCGCGATCGGCCCGCCGCCGTACGCCCGCTCGGGCGCCGTCGGCTGGTACGCGGCCGGAACGCGCCCTGGTGCCGCGGGAGCCGCGCTGTTCGTGGGGTACGCCGGCACCGAGGCCCGGCCCGCCGTCTTCCACGGGCTCAGCGCGGTGCGGATCGGCGAGACGGTCCGGGTGGTCCGCGACGACGGGACGGCCGCCGAGTTCACCGTGGACGACGTCCGGGTCGTCGGCCGGGATCGCTTCGACGCCCAACAGGCGTACGCAGTACGGCAGTCGGGGCGGGCCGAGCTGCGGCTGGTCAGCTGCGGCGGCACCTTCGACCGGGACAGCGGCACCTGCACGGCCGACGTGATCGTGTCCGCGTACCTCACCGGCACGAAACAGTGAACCTGAACCACCTTGGCCCGGTCGGCGACCCGCTCCCCCCAGAGCCGCCGACCGGGCTGGTCCTCGACCGCGCGCGCTCGGGCCGCGGGAGTAACCCGGCACAGGCGCGGGAGGCCTCTGGGCCAATCCGGATATCACGGATGGTGCGGCAGATGGTGTGACAACCGGCGGCTGGGGCCGTCTCGTCCGAACAACTCTAGAACGGTGGAAGCCTGCGGCCTAGAGGCTGTTTAACGCCAAGTCGACCACTGGTGGCTCTATGTGATGCAGGCGGGTGGCGCGCTTTTCGAAGTCGACGGCGAACTCGCCCTGTATGGAGGGACGTTCGGTAAGGGCGGCTACCGAGGCGGCTGTCGCCCACCCACCCGGGGCGTGAGGTAACAGGTGGCCGACAAGGCATGGATGATCTCGTGAGCGCCGCGGGACGTATGCCAGGATTGGGACGTACGACGCTGCACCAGGGGGGAGTTGGATGTACGGCAAGAGGGGGGCACGGGCGTCCGTGGTCGTGGCGGGGGCGGCACTGCTCGTCGCCGGCTGTTTCGGGGGAGACGGCGGCGACAAGGATGACAAGGGCTCCGACGACAAGATCAGCCAGCAGCCCAAGGGTTCGGACCCGTTCTGGGTCAACCCGGAGGGGAACGCGGCGAAGCAGGTGGCCGCGTACGAGAAGGACGGCAAGGCGGAGGAAGCGAAGCAGATCCGCGAGATCGCCGAGCAGCCGACGGCTCAGTGGCTGACGCCGGAGAGCGCGGAGGAGGAGGCCAGGGGGTTCACGGAGGCCGCGCAGCGGGCCGACCGGGACGCGATCCTCGTCCTCTACAACATCCCGCACCGCGACTGCGGCCAGTACTCGGGCGGCGGCGCGGCGGACGGCAACGAATACCGGGCTTTCATCGACAGAGTGGCAAACGGCATCGGCGACCGGCCGACCACGGTGATCCTTGAGCCGGACGCGGTGCTGCACCTGGTGGACGGGTGCACGCCGGACGAGTTCCACGAGGAGCGCTACGACCTCCTCAAGGGTGCCATCGGCAAGCTCAAGTCCCTGAAGAACACGAAGGTCTACCTCGACGCGGGCAATGCCGGCTGGGGCAAGCCCGACCAGATCTTCGAGCCCCTGAAGTGGGCCGGCGTCGAGCAGGCCGACGGGTTCTCGGTCAACGTCTCGAACTTCTACACCACCGAGGACTCCATCAAGTACGGCAAGGAGCTCTCCGCGAAGGTCGGAAACAAGCCGTTCGTCATCGACACCAGTCGTAACGGCAACGGGCCGTACACCGAGGGTGACCCCGGCGAGCGCTGGTGCAATCCGCCGGGGCGGGCGCTCGGTGAGGCCCCGACCACGAAGACCGCGGACGATCTGGTGGACGCGTATCTGTGGGTGAAGCGGCCCGGTGAGTCGGACGGTGAGTGCAAGGGGGGGCCCAAGGCGGGGGAGTGGTGGCCGGAGTACGCGTTGAAGTTGACGGGAGCCTCCGGCTGATTGTGGGGGCGCCTTCTGTGGGGGGTGCCTGAGGTTGAGGGGCGTGTGCGGGTTCGGTTGTGGCTGGTCGCGCAGTTCCCCGCGCCCCTGAAAACCGCGCGGTTCCCCGGGCCCCCAAAGACCTGCGCAGTACCCCGCGCCCCTGAAAACGCGCCCGGCCTCCCGCGCCCTGAAGACGCGCCCAACTACCACCCTCACCCCAAAAGATCAGGCCCCCGCGCATCTCGCGCGGGGGCCTGCAACGTGTGCCTGCCCTACGGAACCCTCACCCACTGTGCCTTGCTCGGGGTTCCCTGGTCGTCTGTTACGAAGAGCATGTACCAGCCGGACTGGACCAGGTTGCGGTTCTTCGGGACGGTCACCGTGACGTTGTTGCCGGATGTCTTGACGTCCAGGGCGATGGACTTCTGGTCGACGTCGGTGACATGGGTGGAGGCGCTGGGGCGGATCAGGCGGGCCGTCTTGATGGACGAGGCGTGCTTCGTGGAGAAGGTCGCCGAGTCACCCCGCTGAACCGTCTTCGGGCCCCCGGAGAGGGACGGCTGAGCGTCCCGGTACAGGTACGGCGGCGTGTAGATCTCGATGCGCTGCTCGAACTCGCCCGGCTTGGTGTTGGCCTTGTCCGCGTAGAGCGAGTCCGAGCCGAAGAACATCACCCGGCCGTCGGGGAGCAGGATGGACCCCGAGTGATAGTTGCGGCCCACCAGCGGGTCGGCCACCCGCCGCATCTCGCCGTTCTTCGCGTCGTACAGCCGCGACTGGAGAATGTTGGAGGCGCCGCGGCCTCGGTAGTCCTCCGAGCCACCGGAGATGAGGACCGTGTCGTCGGGCAGGATCGAGGCCTGCGGGTAGCGCGTGCCCTTCTCCAGTGACGGGCCGTCCACGAACTTCGGGTCGTCCTTCAGCAGGTCGATGACGCGGGTCTTCTTGCTGGACTTCTCCGACTCGCCGACCCCGCCGCCGCCGATCACCATGTACTTCTCGTCCTGCGCGGGCGGCAGCAGCACCGTGCCGGCGGTCTCCAGCAGCTTGACGTCGCTCATGCCCGGGACCTTGGTGAACTTGTTGGTGTCCAGGTCCCAGATGCCCGGGTCGCGGCCCACGTCGTCGGGGCCGTACCCGGCGTTCGCGCCCGAGTAGAACAGCTTGCCGTTCTGCATCAGGGAGATCGCCGGGTAGGTCGGGAACTGCCGGATCTTCTTCGTGTACGTCCACGCCTTGGTCGACGGGTTGTAGACCTCGTTCTTGCCCGGCACCAGCTGGCCGATCTCGTCCAGCCCGGACAGGGAGAGGATCTTGCCGTCCGAGAGTGTGGTCAGCGTGGGGTACCAGCGCGCCTCGTTCATCGGGTCGACCTTGATGTACTTCTCGGCGATCGGGTCGAACTCGAAGGCGTCCCTGATGCCCTGGAAGTCCTTCTTGTCGAGGGCGAGTTTCTGCGCGATGCCGTACGTGTTGCGCGCCTCGGCGCCTGTGAGGCCCTGGATCCGGTAGTTGTCCTCGGTGCCGGTCTCGTACTTCTTGCCGCTGTTGGCGGCCTCGACGTAGATACGGCCGAGCCCCGGGTCGTTGCGCAGGAACGCGCCGGTCGCCGGGTCGAACACCTTCTTCGCACGCGGTACGAGTACCGGGTCCTTGGAGATGAACGTCTTGCCGTTCTCCTTGCCCGTGAACTTGGTGCCCGCGGGCAGGGTGATCGGCTTGTCCGGGTTCTCGTTGTGGACGATCATCAGGCCGCCGGCCTTGGTGACGTCACCCTTGAGCTTCTCGTACCGCTTGGTGCCGCCCGCGATCAGCAGGTTGCCGTTCTCCAGCTGGGTGTGGCCCGTGCAGAACAGGTCGGCGGGCGTCGGGATCTTCTTGATGGTGCCCTTGACCGGGTCCCAGAGCCTGGTGTCGAACTTCTTCGCGTCGAAGTTGTCCTGGTCGTTGCCCGAACCCGCGACGAGCAGCACCTTCCCCGTGCGCAGCAGCGCCGCGTGGATCGTGTTCTGCCGGTACTCCTTGGGGAACTCGACGATCTCCCACTTGCCGTTCTCGGCCTTGTACTCGGGTCTGTTGATCTTGTACTCGTGGTACTGCTCCGTCCCGAAGCGGTACAGCCACGGCCCGTTCATCCCGGCCAGCGCCAGGACCACCGCCGCGCCAATCGCCAGACGACGAGCGCGACGGCGGCCTGCACGGTCTGTCATTTCTTACGTCCCCCAAGGGCGATCTGCATGGTCTGCTCGTTGCCTCCGTTCGCGGCCGCCCAGCTCGGTTTGTGCTGCGGGGCGTGGCCCCCGGTCCCCGGGGCCTGCTGGGCCGGCAACGGCTGTGTGGGCGTCACGGCGCCCTGCGGTTCGCCGGCCGCCGGTGCCGCACCCGTCGGCTTCTTCCGGTCCTGCCGCATCTGCCAGCGCCAGGCGAACATCGGCGAGGCGGTGATCAGCAGCGCGAACGTCGCCCAGATGATCATCGCGGGGTGGGAGTGGCCGAAGTAGAAGCCGGCACTGATCGAAGCGGCGAAGACCAGAATGAAGTACCAGTGGTACCGGAAAGTCCCGAACCAGGTGTCCGGACTGGCCGAATCCCCCTTGGGGGTGACGACGAACTTGCTCTTGCGGCGCAGCACCGAATCGATCAGCGCCTTCGCGTAGAGCGGTGCCGACAGCGCGGACATGACCATGCCGGCCACACCGCCGGAGCCCTCCGGCTCGTGCGGTGAGACGTTGTGGCGGCGGTTCCAGACGTAGAGACCGATCTGGAGGGCGGAGGCGTTGCCGTAGAGCATCAGCCAGATCGTCGGGTCGATGTTCACACCCGAGGCGCCCAGCCCCAGGAACAGCGCACAACTCAGCGCCGCCAAAATCCAGTTGAGGGCCGACATCGGGTAGAAGATGATCATCATCGTGTAGTTGAAGAGCTTGCTCGGCGGCAGCGAGTACCAGCCCTTCCAGTACTGCTTGAGGATCGTCTCGTACGTCCCTCGCGACCAGCGCATCTGCTGGGTGAAGAAGTCCGTCCAGGCCGCCGGTCCCTCACCGACCGCGAGCACGTCCGGGGTGTAGACCGAGCGCCACTTCCGGCCCGTCGCCGGGTTCCTGTGACGGTGGATCTCGAAGCCCGTCGCCATGTCCTCGGTGATCGAGTCGTACAGACCGCCGATCTGCTTCAGCGCCTTGATGCGCACGGCGTTCGAGGTGCCCACGAACATCGGCGAGCCGTACGCGTTGCCCGCGCGCTGGATCAGCGCGTGGAAGAGGAACTGCTGGGACTCCGCGGACTTGGTGATGGGGTTGTCGTAGTTGCCGTACACCTGCGGGCCGATGACGAAGCCCACGTCCGGGTCGCGGAAGAAACCGAGCATCCGCTCCAGGTAGTTGGGCAGCGGCACGTGGTCGGTGTCGACCGAGGCGAAGTAGTCGTAGTCGTCGCCGTGCGCGTCCAGCCAGGCGTTGTAGTTGCCGTGCTTGGTCTTGGCGCGGTGCGGGCCCTTGGGCTGGTTCCACTTCGCGACGCCCTTGCGGGAGAAGTGGTGCACGCCGAGGCGCTCGCAGACCTCCTTCACCTCGGGGTCGTCGCCCTCGTCCAGCAGCCAGACGTGCATGAGGCCGCGGTGACGGATCTTCACCGCCGCCTGAAGCGTCTTCGTCACCATCTCCAGCGGCTCCTTGCCGGGCACGAAGGAGGTGAGGAAGGCGACTCGAGTGCCGACCTCGGGCACCACCGGGACCGGGTCGCGGGCGACGAGGGTGGCGTGCGCGTTCGACAGCACGTTCATGCAGCGGAAGAACTCGATCAGACCGATCGAGACCAGCATCACGATGTCGAGCGCCGGGAGGAAGTCGTAGGCCGGGTAGTCCCGTTCGGTCCAGTGCTCCGGCTGCAGCAGCCAGAACAGCAGCACCAGGGAGAGTATCGGGGCCGCGCCCAGCATCAGGGCGGCGCGGATGCGGTGCGGCTCCTGCGAGAGCAGCGTGCGGTACTGCACCTTGTACGGCTTGTTCGGATCGGGTTGAGTGAGGGGGCCCGCGAGTCGGCTGTAGTGCTCGTAGTCGTATCTGGGCAGCGTCTTCTTGATCCTGCGGAAGCTCCCCGTCCGAGTCGACGGCACCCTGAGCTGGGTGGTCTCGGACGGGTCGAAATTCTGCCGGGCGCCCTTCGGCGTCGACGTCATGAGTCATCCCCCCGCACACACGCGCGCGTGTGTGTTCGTCGGTCGTTCCGCCCGGCTGGGGTCCCCCTCGACCGTCCCCGGACGTATCAGTGGCAGGCCTGCATCCCCACGTGATCTACACCTTATAGACACGGGACGAGGGCCTTCCGGTTGCATGATGCCCCCCTCGGCATCCGTTCACTAACGGGGACCCCCATTCCCCGCCAGGGCCGAACCCGGCCCAAGCCCCCCAACTGCCGTGTATCCGCAGTCTCTTACGGCCCAGGGTTCTACGGTGTTCAGCATGATCGCAAGATGCGAAACGCGCTGTTTACCGGTCATACGGGCACATTGGGGTGCGGGAACGCGCACTTTCGGGCGTAGGTGCACTCGCATGGTGACGTCGGCATATGCAGAGAGGCCTCTCGCCGCGCGAGAGGCCTCTCTGGTCGGTGCGCCGCCAGGGACTCGAACCCCGGACCCGCTGATTAAGAGTCAGCTGCTCTAACCAACTGAGCTAGCGGCGCCTGCTGACCCAGGAAACTCTACCGGATCCGGAAGGGTGCTCCTGCCCCGCCGCCCCGCGCGGCAGGTCGCAGGACGAGCCGCTTCGGCGGCCTTTCGTGTCCGTGGACGTCTGAGTGTCCCTCATTCGATGGCGCGCGTACATCATTTGGACCGTCAACATGCGACACCGGATGACAGTTGAGAAACTGACGACCGTGCGGAAACGAAGAAAATTCCAGCCGACGGGCGGAAGGGAATGGCATGGGAACCCCGGTATTCGAGGAATTCGACCCCGCGAGTGACTGCGAATGCCCCGGATGTGTGTACTGGCGGCGGGTCGTGGCGCGTTCCCGGGTGCAGGGGAACGTCGGCCATCCGGCGGCCCGCCGTGGCGTCGTTCTGGTGGCCACGGCCGCCGCGGCGGGCACGGCACTCGGCGTGGGGCACGCCGTGCCGGCGGTCGCGGCCGTCCACGGGCCCGCCGTGCCCGGCGTTCCCGCAGATGACGGGCCCGACACACCCCAGGGGCGCCAGGCTCCGCTGCACGGCCCGGCGGGGCAGGCAACGCCCGCCGGCCCTCCCTCGGACGCCACCAGGCTTCCCTCGATCACCCGGACGGAGATCATCAACCGGGCCAGGACATGGGTCGCGGCGCAGGTCCCGTACAGCATGACGTCGTACTGGTCGGACGGTTACCGGCAGGACTGCTCGGGCTTTGTCTCGATGGCCTGGAACCTGGGGCAGAACGAATGGACGGGCAGCCTCGACAAGTACGGCGTGCGGATTTCGAAGGACGAACTGCAGCCCGGTGACATGCTTCTGTTCCACAATCCGGCCGACCCGCAGAACGGCTCGCACGTGGTCATTTTCGGGGGCTGGACGGACTCCACGCGCGCCTATTACGTCGCGTACGAGTCGACCCGTCCGCACGCTCGGAGGCAGGTCACCCCGTACGCCTACTGGAAGAATTCGAGCCGCTATGTGCCGTACCGCTACAAGGGGCTGGTGGCGGGGAGTGCGGGGGCGGTGTCGGAGGAGTCCGGGGCCGCCGACGAGTACCCCGGAGCGGTGTACTTCGGGCCGGGCGCGAACAACGCGTACGTCACCCGATTGGGGCGCATGCTCGCGGAACGGGGCGCGTCGCGCTTCTACACCACCGGTCCGGGGCCGGTCTGGACTGAGGCGGACCGCAGGGCAACCCGGGCGTTCCAGGAGGCCCAGGGGTGGAGCGGATCGGCCGCGGACGGGCTGCCGGGGCCGACGACGTGGGAGTACCTGGTCGAAGGGCTGGGGCAGGACGTTCCGGCGGCGGAGCGCGTGGGGGCGACCGGGAGCCCCGGAGCGTCGGGCCGGAGCGCCTCGTACGGAGTGCCCGGCTATCCGGGGCGCGGGTTGTTCCGGCCCGGGGCGGACAACCCGTACGTCACCGAGTTGGGGCAGCGACTGGTGAAGAAAGGATTCGGCAAGTACTACGCCGTGGGTCCGGGGCCGCGCTGGACCGAGGCGGACCGGCGGAACGTGGAGGCGTTCCAGCGGGCCCAGGGGTGGCGCGGCGGGGCGGCGGACGGGTATCCGGGGCCGGAGACCTGGCGGCGCCTGAACTCCTGACGGTCCTTCCGCGGTTCGTCCGCGGTACGCCGGCGGTTCGTCCCGGGGTTCTTCCTGGGTCGCGTCCCGCGGTTCTTCCTGGGCCTCGTCCCGGGGTTCTTCCTGCGGTTCTTCCTGCGCGGAGGCATGGAGGCGCATATGAGTACGACCATTTCGCAGACACCGGAGCCGGAGAGGGTCGCTCGACCGGCCCGGCTCATTCAGAACGAGGCGACCACCGAGATCCCCGTACACCTGCTGTTCCGGGACGACATCGACTCGGTGGCCGTGCCGCTGGCGCCCACCGTCGTGGGGCGGCGCCGGGGGACCGGGGAGCAGCCGCGGGTGCGGCAGGGCCTGCCGGGCACGGTGCGGCCACGGCCCGCGCCCGAAGTCGACCCGGATCTGGTCGAGCGGCCCGCACGGGTGCTGCCCGGAGTGGCCGGGGTGCTGGCCGGGACGTGTGGGGTGGCCGGATGTGTGCTCACCTCGTGGTGGGCCGGGGTGTTGCCGAAGGCCGTACTGGCGGCGTCGGGGCTGCCCGAGTCCCCGGGGGCAGGGCTCGGTCCGGCGCTGTGGGCCGCGTACGCCGGGGCCGGCACGCTCGGACTGTTCGGGTTCGGCGGGCTCGCGCGAGGCCGGACCGGACAGGCCTGGGTGCTCGGGCTGTTCGGGCGGTACCGCGGGACCGTGCGGCGCACGGGGCTCATGTGGGTCAACCCGCTGGTGCTGCGTCGCCGGGTCGACGTACGGCTGCGGCACTGGCGCAGCGAGCCGATGCCGGCCGTCGACGCGGGCGGGGTGGCGCTCCGCGTTGTCGTGCTCGTCGCCTGGCGGGTCAAGGACACCGCGCGGGCGACGCTCGGGATCGAGGACCACGAGCAGTATCTGCGCGAGTGTGTGGAGGCCGCGTTGGCCCGGGTGCTCTCACGGCTCCCGGCCGACGTGCCGCCCGCCGCCCTCGTCAAGGACGCGACCCTGCGCAACACCGAGGCGGTGAGCGAGTCGCTGACCCGGCTCGTGGCGGCGGACGCGGCGCCGGTGGGCCTGGAGGTGTTCTCCGCCCAGCCGACCCGGATCGAGTACGCGCCCGAGGTGGCCGCCGTCATGCAGCGCCGCCGGATCGCCGCGCTCGACGCCCAGCACCGCGACACGGTGCTCTCCTCGGTCGTCGACTCGGTCGAGGACACCGTGACCCGGCTGACCATGCGCGGCCTGGTCGAACTGGACGACTACGAGCGCAAGGCGCTGGTGAAGGACCTCACCGTGGCGTTCTGTACAGGCCGGGGCGAAGTGTCCACCTGATTCCCTGATTCCCCGATTTCTCGGTTCCTCGATTCCCTTCGGATTGGTATGGACATGTTCAAGCGCCGCCCCTAATCTGAGGCTTGGTCTAGACCTGAAGGATCCGAAAGGCCTGAAGGGCCTGAAAGATCCGAAACCCGTATGTGTCCTCACACGCGTACGGGTACTCCCCACCGCATCGCGATGCGCACGCACGGCTCACGGAACTCCCCACGTTCTCCAGGAGCACAGCATGCGTCAGAAAACCAAGTGGTACGCGGCCGCGGTCGGCCTCGCCACGACGGGAGCCCTCGTGCTCTCCAGCGGCGGCGCCTCCGGGCACGGCTACACCGATCTCCCCATCAGCCGGCAGAAGCTCTGTCAGAACGGCACGGTCACGGGCTGCGGCGACATCCAGTACGAGCCGCAGAGCGTCGAGGGGCCGAAGGGCTTCCCGGGCTCCGGGCCGGCCGACGGTCAGCTCTGCTCCGGCGGGGTCGGCCGGTTCGGCCAGCTCAACTCGGCCACCAAGCCGGGTGGCGGCGCCTGGCCCACGACCAAGGTGACGGGCGGCCAGGACTACACGTTCCGCTGGCAGTTCACCGCCATGCACGCCACGACCGACTTCAAGTACTACGTCACCAAGCCGGGCTGGAACCAGAACGGGGCACTGTCCCGTTCGGACCTCAACCTCACCCCGTTCTTCACGGTCCCGTACAACGGCCAGCGCCCGCCGTCCACGCTCTCCCACACCGGGAGGCTGCCGTCCGGCCTGAGTGGCCACCACGTCATCCTCGCCGTGTGGACCATCTCGGACACGGGCAACGCGTTCTACGCCTGCTCGGACGTCACGTTCTGATCCGGCGTGGATAGGGTCGCGTGCGCCGGGGCTGCCGGTTCCGGCTCCGGCGCACGCGGCTGGCTTCGCCTCCGTCCCCAGGCTGCCGCATCCTCTCCCTATCTGACGTGACGTCAGCTACCGTGCGCCCTCATGGAGTCCACGAGGCGTACCGTCGCGGAGCTCGTCGCCGCCCGCTGGGGTGACCACCGGCCGGGACTGTGGTTCGAGGACCGGGTGCTGAGCCAGCACGAGGTCGCCGCCGCGGCCGCGGCGCGGGCGGCACTGCTGGGTGATCTGCTGCAGCCAGGAGCCGAGCCGCACGTGGGCGTGCTGCTCGACAACACCCCCGAGTACCCGCTGTGGATCGCCGCGGCCGCCCTGTCCGGCGCCGCCGTCGCCGGGATCAACCCCACCCGCCGGGGCCCGGAGCTGGCCCGCGACATCCTGCACACCGACTGCCGGGTCCTCGTCACCGAACGGACCCACCTCCCGCTGCTCGACGGCCTCGACCTGCCGGGCCTACGCCTGCTGGTGACCGACACGGAGGCGTACGAGGACCTGCTCGCGCCGTACGCCGACGCCGAGCCGGACCCCGCCCGGGCCGCGCCCGACGACCGCCTCCTCCTCTACTTCACCTCCGGCTCGACCGGTGCGCCCAAGGCCGCGATCTGCTCCCAGGGGCGGCTCGCGGCGGCCGGACGGTCGCTGGTCGGCCAGTTCGGGGTGCGGCCGGACGACGTGCACTACGTCTGCATGCCGATGTTCCACGGCAACGCGGTGATCGCCGACTGGGCGCCCGCGCTCACGGCCGGCGCCGGGGTCGCGCTGCGGCGGCGGTTCTCGGCGTCGCGGTTCCTGGACGACGTACGGGCCTACGGGGCGACGTACTTCACCTATGTCGGACGTGCCGTGCAGTACATCCTGGCCACCGAGCCTCGCCCCGACGACCGGGGCCACGCGCTGCGGCTCGGCTTCGGGACGGAGGCGGGCGCGGTGGACGCGGCGGCCTTCGAGGAACGCTTCGGGGCGCGGCTCGTGGAGGGCTACGGCTCCTCCGAGGGCGGGGCCGCCATCCAGTGGACGCCCGGCACTCCGGCCGGTGCGATCGGGCGGGCGGCTCCCCGGGACGACCTGGCGGTGGTGGACCCGGTGACGCGGGCGGAGTGCCCGCGTGCCGAGTTCGCCGCCGACGGCCGGCTGCTCAACGGGGACGAGGCGATAGGCGAGCTGGTGAACCGCGGCCCCAACCCCTTCGAGGGCTACTGGAGGAACCCCGAGGCGGACGCGGCACGGCAGAGATGGGGATCCCCCCGCTCAAGCGAAGCCGAGAGTGGGGGAGGCTGGTACTGGACGGGGGACCTCTTCTACCGGGACACGGACGGCTTCCTGTACTTCGCCGGCCGCACGGACGACCGCCTCCGCGTCGACAGCGAGAACCTCGCCGCCGCGATGATCGAGAACATCCTCGCCCGGTACGAGGGCGCCGACGCGGTCGCCGTGTACGCGGTGCCCGACCCGGTGGCCGGCGACCAGGTGATGGCGACGCTGGCCGGCACCTTCGACGCGCTCGCCTTCGGTGCGTTCCTGCTGGCCCAGCCCGACCTGGGGACCAAGATGGCGCCGCGGTTCGTCCGGGTCGTGGGGCGGATGCCGGTCACGGCCACGAACAAGATCCACCGGGTACGGCTGCGTCGCGAGGGCTTCCGGTGCCCGGACCCGGTGTGGTGGCGGCCGCCGGGGGAGTCCGCGTACCGGCGGCTGGACGCGCAGGACGTGGCGGGGCTGGTGGCGGAGTACCGGGTGCGGGGGAGGGAAGGGCTGCTGGCCGGGTAACGGCGAGGGCCACTGTGGCTCAGGGGGTGTGGGTGGCGAAGCCCCCACAACGCGCGGCGAAGCCGCGCAGAAACGACGATGGCGAGGCGTGTTCGCGCTTTCTGCGAACATGCCTCGCCATCGTCATCGTGCGCCGCCAGGGACTCGAACCCCGGACCCGCTGATTAAGAGTCAGCTGCTCTAACCAACTGAGCTAGCGGCGCAGACTCCGTCGTTTCCCGCTCTCGCGGTTGGCGACACGGAAAATATTACCCGGTCCGGAGGGGTGCTCCTGACCGCCCAAACGTGACCTGGATCTCCAGGTTTCCAGAGCTCGGGTTCCTGGATCGCCCGGTTTCTGGATCGCTCAGTTTCTAGAGCGCCAGGGACAGCAGCACGGGCGCCGCGCCCCGGTTCAGGGTGTCCGCCGCCTGCTTCAGCCGGTGTGCGTGCTCGACCGGCAGGGACAGCGCGAGGCAGCCGACGGAGGAGCCCGCCGTGATGGGGACGGCCGCGCAGACCGTGCCCACCGCGTACTCCTGGAGGTCGAGCACCGGCACCG
Source organism: Streptomyces acidicola (assembly GCF_009377235.1). GTDB lineage: Bacteria > Actinomycetota > Actinomycetes > Streptomycetales > Streptomycetaceae > Streptomyces > Streptomyces acidicola. The sequence goes on along the minus strand of NZ_VMNX01000104.1, from coordinate 13,200 downwards.
TGGGCGTCTGGGCGTCCAGCTTGCTCAGCAGGACCCTCTCGTTGGTGATCGTGCGTGAGGTGAGGCGGGCGGGCCTGTGCCGGGAGAGGTGGTCCCGGCGGGCGTTCAGGTCGAGCTGCCCCAGCAGGGCCTTGCCGATCGCGCTGGCGTGCCCGGAGGAGCGGAAGTCCACCCACTCGTGCACGGCCGGGATCGTCGCGCTCTCGGCGCAGCCCGTGACGTTGATCTCGCCGTCGACGTACCGGCTGATGTAGACGGCGGCGCCCAGCGAGTCGCGCAGCCGGTCGAGGGTGTGCTGGAGCTTGTCGCGCAGGGCCAGGTCACGCTCGTGGGCGGAGCCGAGGCGGCTCAGGGCCTCCCCGGTCACATACGCGCCGTCGGTTATCTGCTCGATGTAGCCCTCACGCCGCAGCATCCGCAGGAGGGAGGTCAGCCGCTCCCTGCCGAGGCCGGTCTGGCGTGCGAGTTCGACGTCGGTGACGCCGGCGGAGCGGCGTGCCACGGTCTCCAGGACGCGCAGGGCGTCCTGTGCCGAGTGGTACGGCGCGGTCGGCTCGTGCTTGAGCGCCACGGTTCCCCCTGCGCTTCTCGGGCCGCTTTTTGGACAGCCAAGCGATGCTTGCCGTTGTCCACGATACGGCCCAAGAAGCGTACGGGGAGGGGTTGTTCGCGAGAAAGTTGACGCACCACCGGGGCCCCCAACAGCGATGCCAGCACTCTGGCATATGCCAAAGTCATGACCCAGGCGGCATGACCTGGGGTATTGAAGCGTTCACTTCTCGTAATCAGAGGACCGCGCCGAGGAACTCCCGCGTTCGTTCGTGCTCGGGATCACCGAAGATCTTCTCGGGCGGCCCGGACTCGATCACATGGCCGGAATCGAACATGAGAACTTGGTCCGAGATGTCCCGGGCGAAGTTCATCTCATGGGTCACGCACAGCATCGTGATGTCGGTGGTGCGGGCGATGTCACGGAGGACGTCGAGCACGCCCGCGACCAGCTCGGGGTCGAGCGCCGAGGTCACCTCGTCGAGCAGCAGCACCTGCGGCCGCATCGCCAGTGCCCGGGCGATCGCCACCCGCTGCTGCTGCCCGCCGGACAGCTGCGTCGGATAGGCGTCGCACTTGTCCGCGAGGCCCACCAGGTCCAGCAGCTCGCGGGCCCGCTGCTCGGCCTCGTCCTTGGACATGCCGAGGACGGTGACCGGGGCCTCGGTGATGTTGCGCAGCACGTTCATGTTCGGGAAGAGGTTGAACTGCTGGAAGACCATCCCGATCTTCTTGCGCACCTCGCGGACCTGCTTCTCGCTCGCCGGGAAGAGCTGGTCCCCGGCGACGGTGATCGTGCCCTCGTCGGGCTTCATCAGCGTCATCAGCAGCCGCAGGATCGTGGTCTTGCCCGAGCCCGACGGCCCGATCAGCGTGACGTGCTTGCCCGCGTCCACGGAGAAGTCGAGCCCGTCGAGGACCGTGTTGCTCCCGAACCTCTTGGTCACGTGGTCGAAGCGGATCAGCTCGCTGCCGTCCACAGGCGGGTTGGTATGGGAACCGGGGTCTGTCATCAGGGCTCCTAAGAAAGGGGTTTGGGTCGCTGAGGGAGGGTGCGTGGGGTGGGCTGACCTGGTCGTGCGCTCGCGGGTGCACGCGCTGTCGGCCTGCGGGGCAGCCCCTGCTCCACTGGAGTGCCGGTTCAGGGGCTCCCCGCCGTGCTGACGTTCCGTGGTGCTCGTTCTCACCGCTCCGGAACGGTGTCAGCGGACAAGACGTCGCTCCAGTCCTCGCAGAAGGACGGACGCCAGGTAGGAGATGAGGATGAAGGCCACACCGATGACCGTGAGCGGCTCGGTGAACTGGAAGTTCTGCTGCGAGAACAGCCGTGCCTCGCCCAGCATGTCCAGCACCGTGATCGCCATCAGCAACGGTGTGTCCTTCAGCATCGCGATCACGTAGTTGCCGAGCGCGGGCACCACCCGGCGGACCGCCTGGGGCAGGATCACCGCCGTCCATGTGCGCCGCAGCGGCAGGTTCAGTGCCGTGGCCGCCTCCCACTGGCCGACGGGCACCGCATCGATGCCGGCCCGGTAGACCTGCATCGTGTACGTCGAGTAGTGCAGCCCGATCGCGACGACGCCGGTGGTCAGCGCGGAGAACGTGATGTTCCACTCGGGCAGCACGTAGAAGAGGAAGAACAGCTGCACCAGCAGCGGGGTGTTCCGGATGAACTCGGTGACCGCCCCGACCGGCCAGCGGACGAACCGGCTCGGCGTGCGCATCAGCAGCGCCCACACCAGGCCGAGTACGAAGGAGATGACCGATCCCAGGGCCAGGGCCTGCAGGGTGACCAGCAGTCCGTCCCAGAAGTGCGGCATGAAGTCGGCGACAGCGCCCCAGTCCCACTGCATCACGCACCACCTCCGACCTTGACCGCGCCCGCGCCGTCGGACACGCGTGCCTGAGCCGGCACCGTCTTGCGTGGTGCCTTTCCGACGCCCGCCTTCAACTGCCGCTCCAGCCCGCGCATCACCCGCGTCAGCAGGAACGCGATCACGAAGTAGATCAGCAGGATGTACGTGTAGATCTCCGCGCTCTCCTGGAGGGCCAGCCGCACCAGGTTGCCGCTGAACGCCAGGTCGCCCATGCCCATGACCGACACCAGGGCGGTGCCCTTGAGCAGCTCGATCAGCAGGTTCGAGAACGGCGGGATCATCTCCGGCACCGCCTGCGGCAGCAGGATCAGCCGCATCCGCTGCCACGGCGTGAAGCTCAGCGCGATCCCGCCCTCACGCTGCGCCGGGTCCACCGCGGTGAGCGCACCGCGCACGATCTCCGCGCCGTACGCCCCGTACGTCAGCCCGAGCGCCAGCGTGCCCGCCCACATCGGCACCAGCTGCCAGCCGAACGCGGGCGGCAGCACGAAGAACACCCAGAAGATCATGATCAGCGCGGATGTGCCGCGGAACACCTCGGTGTAGAAGCCCGCGAGGAAGCGGACGATCCACAACCGGTGGGTGCGGGCCACGCCGACCACGAAGGAGACGACCGTGGCCAGCAGCGCGCTGAGGACGAGCAGCTGGACGGTGACCCAGATGCCCTCGAGTACGAGTTCCCAGAGTCCCGAAGTCATCCGCGACAGAGCTCCTTCGCGGTCATGTCGGTCATCTCGTCCCTGGTGAAGCCGAAGGGCCCGAGGATGCGGAACAGTTCACCGCTCTCCTTCAGCTTCCGCAGTTCCGCGTTGAAGGCGTCACGCAGCCTCGTCTCGGTCGGCCGGAACGCGAACCCCCCGCCGTCCACATGCGGCTTCCCGTCGACGAGCGGCGCGAACGGCTCGGTGGCCTCGGCCTTCGCGGACTTCTTCACGACTTCGCGGACGGTGAGCGCCGTACCCGCGAACACGTCGGCCCGCCCGGCCTCCACGGCGTTCAGCCCCGCGACCTGGTCGGGCACGATCAGGATGTCGCTCTCCTTGTAGCCCGCCTCGACGGCGTACCCGATCTCGGCGTACCCCGTACCGGTGGCGAACTTCGCCTTCTTCTCGACGATGTCCGCGTAGTCGTGCAGCCCTTTGGGATTCCCCTTCCGCACGATGAAGGCGTCCTTCATCTGGTAGTCCGGATCGGAGAAGATCACCTGTTCGCAGCGCTCGGGATTGATGTACATCCCGGCCGAGACGACGTCGAACTGCTGTGAGCCGAGCCCGGGTATGAGTGAGCCGAACTCGGTGGGCACGGGCTGGACGCGTTCGACGCCGAGCCGCTTGAAAATCACCTTGGCCAGCTCGGGCGCCTCACCCGTCAGCTCGCCGTTCGTGTCGATGTAGCCGAAGGGGACCTCGCCGGCGATCCCGAGCCGGGCAACTCCCTGCGCCTTGAGCCGGTCGAGCAGGTCACCGCCTTCCACGCCCGCCGCCGCGGTGGGGACCCGGCTGCATCCGGCGGCACCCAGCGCGCCGAAGGCCGCGACGCCTGCGAGCAGCGACCTCCGGCTCGGCCCTCTTGTCCCTGTCTCGTCGTGTTCGTCTGCGTCTTTCCGAAGTGGTGGAGCCATGGCCGCGCGGCTACCCGAGACGATGCGATTCATGCAGATCGCTTTCGGCCCCGTCCGCGGGCGAGGCCCCCTTGACGCCGGCGGGCCCACCGCATGCCATGGAGGGCATGACCGACCGCTACATCGAAGTCTCGCTGGTCAAACGGCAGGTCCACTGCACGGCAAAACTCCTCGACGACCGCGCGCCGATCACCTGCGCGGCGGTCTGGGACGCTCTTCCGCTGGCCGGCGACGTCTATCACGCCAAATACGCCCGAAACGAGATCTATGCCCTCTTCCCGGCATTCGCGGCATCGGAGCCCCCGCTGGAGAACCCGACGGTGACCCCGATCCCCGGAGACCTGTGCTACTTCGCCTTCTCGGGCACGGAACTGGGCACCCAGGCCTACGGCTACGACCGCGACGTCCGCCCCGGCACGACGGTCGTGGACCTGGCCCTCTTCTACGAGCGCAACAACCTGCTCCTCAACGGGGATGTGGGCTGGGTGCCCGGGATCGTGTGGGGGCAGGTGGTGGAGGGCCTGGACGACATGGCGGAAGCGTGCAACGACCTGTGGAGGGCGGGAGCGCTGGGGGAGAACCTGCGGTTCCGCCGCCTGGAATAGTCCCCGGGCCCCGGCGCCGCAGGAGGACGCCCCTGCGGCCCCTACCCGCGCCGCTCCTCAAACGCTGGAGGGGCTGGATTGTGTGGGCCGGGGCCGGGATCTTCCGGCTGAGGATTTTCAGCCGAGGCCAGGCACAACCCAGCCCGTCATGGGGGTCCCCCCTGGTCGAGCGAAGCCGAGAGCTTGGGGGAGTTTGAGGACGAGGCCGTTCAGGCCGATGCGGGGGGCTGGGGGCGGCAGCCCCCAGGGGTCACTTGCCCGGCGAGGCCGCGCCCTCCGCGCCCCCCTCCAGCGGCGGAGCCGTCAGGCAGCAGTGGGTGTGGCGCTCGGGATGGCGGCACTCCGGCACGGGCCGCCGTACCGTCGTGAAAGCGACGACCGCGCCCACCACGAGGACGCCCGCGCACAGCGGCATCGCCCGCTGGAAGGCGGCGCCGAAGGCGTGCGCCGAGCGGTAGGCCTCCGAGCTCATCCCGGTGAGCAGGGGCAACGCGGCCACGGCGATGAGACTGGCCGCGCGGGCCGCCGCGTTGTTGACGCCGCTCGCGATCCCCGCGTGCTCGGTGTCGACGGAGGCCAGGACCGTGGCGGTGAGCGGCGCGACCAGGGTGACCATGCCGAGGCCCAGGACCAGCAGCGCGGGCAGAACGTCCGTGACGTACGAGGCGTGCGGCCCCACCCGCAGCATCAGCAGCATGCCCGCCGCGCACACCAGCGGTCCGACCGTGAGCGGGATGCGCGGGCCGATCCGTTCGCCCAGCTCGCCCGAGCGCGCCGACAGCAGGAGCATCAGCACGGTCACGGGCAGCAGGGCCGTACCGGCGCCGAGGGCCGAGTAGCCCGACACCACCTGGAGCTGGACCGCCGCCAGGAAGAAGAAGCCGCCGAAGGCCGCGTACACGCACAGGGTGACCAGGTTGACCGCGGTGAACTGCCGCGAGGAGAACATCTCCAGCGGCATCATCGGGTCCCGAAGCCGGCGCTCGACGTACACGAAGGCCACCCCGGCCGCCAGCCCCGCCACCGCCGTCACGGTCACCAGCGCCGTGCTCAGTTGCCCGGCCTCGATCAGCGCGTACGTCACCAGGGCCAGGCACAGGGCGCCGAGAGCCGCGCCGACGACGTCGAAGCGGCCGTGGGCCCGCGGGTCCGAGGACTCCGGTACGTGACGGACGGCGACGGGCACGCACAGGGCCGCGAGCGGGACGTTCAGCAGGAACACCCAGCGCCAGCCCGGCCCGTCCACCAGCCAGCCGCCCAGGAACGGGCCGACCGCCGCGCCGATCCCGCCGAATCCGGACCACAGGCCCACGGCCCGCCCCCGGTCGTCGGGGTGGAAGGAGGCCTGGATCAGGGCGAGCGAGCCGGGGGTGAGGAGGGCGCCGCCGATGCCCTGGAGGGCGCGGGCCACGATGAGCACACCCGCGCTGGGGGCGATCCCGCACAGCAGCGACGCGGCCGCGAACCACACCACGCCCAGCACGAAGATCCGCCGCCGCCCGAACCGGTCGCCCAGGGCACCGCCGAGGAGGATGAGCCCGGCCAGCGTCACCATGTACGCGTTGAGCGTCCACTGCAGAGCGGCCAGGTCGGCGTTCAGGTCGCGCCCGATCCATGGCAGCGCGACGTTGACCACGGTCGAGTCCAGCATCGCCATGCTGGAGCCGAGCACCGTGGTCAGCAGGATCCACTTCCCCCGCGGGGAGGCGAGCCTGACAGCCGTGTTCTCGCTGTTCTCGCTCGACGGCGCTGCCATGCTTCGGAGCATACGGAAGGGCCCGGCACCACAGCAGGTGCCGGGCCCGACCGAAGCAGACCGAATCGGACCGAATCAGCCGATCCGCTTATTTGATCTTCGTGCCCGTCGAGCGCAGGTGCTGGCAGGCCTCGAGGACGCGCTTGGCCATCGACGCCTCGGCGACCTTGCCCCAGGTGCGCGGGTCGTACGTCTTCTTCGAGCCGACCTCGCCGTCGACCTTCAGGACGCCGTCGTAGTTCTTGAACATGTGGTCGGCGACCGGGCGCGTGAAGGCGTACTGCGTGTCCGTGTCGATGTTCATCTTGACGACGCCGTTCTCCAGCGCGGTCTGGATCTCCTGCTCGGAGGAGCCGGAACCGCCGTGGAAGACGAAGTCGAACGGGGACTCCTTGCCGAACCGGGCGGCGACGCCCTCGTTCAGCTCCTTCAGGAGCTCGGGGCGCAGGACGACGTTGCCCGGCTTGTAGACGCCGTGGACGTTGCCGAAGGAGGCGGCCAGCAGGTAGCGCCCCTTCTCGCCGAGACCGAGGGCCTCGGCCGTGCGGATGGCGTCGTCGACGGTCGTGTAGAGGGAGTCGTTGATCTCGTGCGAGACGCCGTCCTCCTCGCCGCCCGTCGGAGTGATCTCGACCTCAAGGATGATCTTCGCGGCGGCGGCGCGGGCGAGCAGCTCCTGCCCGATCGCCAGGTTGTCGGCCAGGGTCTCGGCAGAGCCGTCCCACATGTGCGACTGGAAGAGGGGGTTCTCGCCGCGGGCGACCCGCTCCTCCGACACCGCGAGCAGCGGCCGCACATACCCGTCGAGCTTGTCCTTCGGGCAGTGGTCCGTGTGCAGGGCGACGGTGATGTCGTACTTCTTGGCGACGATGTGCGCGAACTCGGCCAGGGCCACGGCTCCGGTGACCATGTCCTTGTTGTGCTGGCCGCCGAGGAACTCCGCACCACCCGTGGAGATCTGGATGATGCCGTCGCTCTCCGCCTCCGCGAAGCCGCGCAGCGCCGCGTGCAGGGTCTGGGAAGAGGTCACGTTGATGGCCGGGTAGGCGAACCTGCCTGCCTTCGCCCGGTCGAGCATCTCGTTGTAGACCTCGGGGGTTGCGATGGGCATCTGTCCGCTCCTCTATGTGCGGGTCGCGTACTGCTTGTCCAGCTGTACGGCTCTTCTGCTGCTTACGGCCCTGACCTAGACCTGGGGATGCGACGTCGTCGTCCCATCTTTCCAGACTTGGCCGGATGCTCCGGCCAAGGTGTCCCGATGTGTTCTCCGCCCTCGGCGCCCGCCGTCCGCGACGCCTTTCAGCCAGTCCAGTCAGTCCAGTCAGTCCAGTTTCAGTCCAGGCCCAACTCGTCCTTGGAGTAGGCGAAGAGGTACGGAACCCCGGCGCCCTCCTGGATCTTCTCGGCGGCGCCGGTGGCCCGGTCGACGATGGTCGCGACGGCCACGACCTCGGCGCCCGCCTCGCGCACGGCCTCGACGGCGGTGAGCGGGGAGCCGCCGGTGGTGGAGGTGTCCTCGACGACGAGCACGCGCCGCCCCGCGATCTCGGGCCCCTCGACCTGCCTCTGCAGCCCGTGCGCCTTGGCCGCCTTGCGCACGACGAAGGCGTCGAGCCGGCGACCGCGTGCCGCGGCGGCGTGCAGCATGGAGGCGGCCACGGGGTCGGCGCCCATGGTGAGCCCGCCGACCGCGTCGAAGTCGAGACCGGCGGTCAGGTCGAGCAGCACCTCGCCCACCAGCGGTGCGGCCTCGCCGTCCAGGGTGACGCGGCGCAGGTCCACGTAGTAGTCGGCCTCAAGACCCGACGACAGGGTCACCTTGCCGTGCACGACGGCCTTGTCCTTGATCTGCTGCAGCAGCGTGCCGCGTGTGCCCTGCGGCATTGCTTCGTCGACCTCACTCATGCGGCTCAGCTTACGAGCCGTCTCACAGCCGCCGCCAAGTCCAGGTGGCGGAGGCTTCGAGGGGCTCGATGGGGGTGACCAGGCGCGGGAGGGTGTTCAGGCCGTTGGGCGGGCCCGTCTGCGGCTCCACGCACACGGCTTCCGGCTGTTCGTCGTAGACCACGACCCACTCCTCACGGCTGGCGACCTTCAGCTCCAGTTGTCCGGGCCAGGTGAGGGTGACGTCGACGCCACCGGGCATGCCGAAGCAGTCGTCCCAGGGGCCGGGCCGGGGGTCGATGCGGTTGCCGGTGGGGAGGTGGTCGTCGCCGCGCTCCTCCTGCCAGGCGGCCGTGAAGTCGAGCCGTACGTCCTGTCCGCCGCCGCCCAGGTTCCGGTTGAACCAGGGGTGCCAGCCGATCTGCGCCGGGAAGGACGAGTCGTACGTCTCCACGGACATCGTGAGGGTGAAGGCGTCCTCGGTGAGGGCGAAGACCTGGGTGACGCGGCCGGAGTAGGGCCAGGGCTCCACCAGGTCGTACGTGATGACGGCCTCGTCCCCGGTCGCGCGGGCGATGTGCCAGGCGCCGTCGCGGGCGGTGCCGTGGATGGCGTGCGGCGGGGCGTTGAGCGGCATCTGATGGACGGCGCCCCCGCTCAGGAACCGGCCGTTCCTCGTCCGGCCGCACCACGGGACCATCGGGAAGCAGCCGAACCGCTCGCCCTGCCGGAGCAGTTCGGTCCCGCCGATCCGCAGCCCGCTCACCCGCCCGCCGTTGCCCGGCGCCAGGACAACCTCCGCGTCACCCGCGGCCAACGTGATGTGTTCGTTACTCACGGCACGACCCTAAGGGGTGCTCGCGGCTCTGGGAACGCAGCCCCTCCGGCGTTCGGGGAAGAGGAGTTCAGCGGCGTCTGCGGAGGGCCCGCGCCACGACGATGGCCGAGGCGAGAGCGAGCGCCGCGGCCGGGGCGGCCCAGCGGAGCGTGGGGCCGGTCACGACGGACTCGGGCACCGGCACGGGAGCGTAGCGGCCACGCGGCGGGGCGTGGTCCACCTCCTCCGCACTGCGACCGATCATCGTGCGCCGCGCGTGGGCGGCCTCGGCCGGGGGCTCCTCCTCCTCGGCGAAGGTCCCGGCCATCACGTCCTCCTCGGGCACCTCGGGCACCTCGGGCACCTCGGGCACCTCGGGCACCTCGGGCACCTCGGGCACCTCGGGCGCGAGATCGTCCTCCACGAGGGGCTCCTGCCCGGGCTTCTCCTCGGACTCCTGCTCACGCCCGGCCGGGGCGGGCGGCGTCGACTCCCCGGTGGGCGGTGTCGGCTGCTCCCCCGTGGGCGGCGTCGGCTCTCCCGCGGGCTCCCCCAGTCTCTCCGCGAAGCGGGTCAGGAGGCGGGTGGCCGCGGTGGTCACCGCGTCGTCGGGCAGTTCGGCGATGCGGCCGTCGGCCGTCGCCGTGCCGCCGAAGGCGACCGTCGTGCCGCCCTCCGCCGGAGCGAGCCGTACCGAGAGGGCCAGCTTCACCGAGCCGCTGCCCCGGGCCTCCGTGGCGTCGCCCTCTATCGCGTAGGAGCCGTCGTCCCGCACGGCGACACGGAGCGCACCGCGGTAGGTGATGGTGTGGCCGGCGACGCGTACCTTCAGGCGTCCGGCCACCGGTGCCGTACCCGCGTCCTGCTGGAGACCGGGCACCGCCCGGGCCACCCGTTCCGGGTCGGACAGGGCCGCCCTGAGCTGCTCGACGGGAACCGGAACGAACACCTCATGCTCCATGTCAGCCGAGCCTACCCACGGGCCGCCCGGTCTCACCCGTACATCCGCGTTTTCCTTCCTGTGGGCGTCGGCGTGGGCGTCGGCGTGGGCGTCGGTGGGGGCTGCGCGGGTCTCAGTCGCCGTACCGCGGGTGCACCAGCGTCGACGGCGGCAGGCCCTCGATACGGGTGGCGTCGGCTCGTCGCTCGGCCGCCGTGAGGGCCGCGGCGGTGAAGCGCCCCGTAGGGGAGAGGAGACCCGGAGCGGTCGTCGACGCGGGCGCGGACCGCTGGGCCGTGGCCGACGCCGAGGCCAGGACGAAGCCCCAGTCGCGCGGGCCCCGCGAGACGCCCGACGTACGGTCCGGTCCCGCCGCGAAGGAGGGGGCGCGGCCGTCCACGCAGTACGGCGTCGTGTGCAGCCCGGCCGCCCGTACCGTCGCGTCGACCGTCCAGAAGACGCGCGGCCGGGAGGCCACCGGCCCCGCGTGCACCACCAGGCGCCCGCCGGGGGCGAGGACCTTGCGGGCGAGGCCGTAGAACTCCTGCGAGTACAGCTTCGTGCTGGCCGTGATGCCCGGGTCGGGCAGGTCCGCGATCACGACGTCGTAGGCCGCGGGGTGTGCCTGCCGCAGCCAGGCGAAGGCGTCGGCCGTGAGGACGCGCACGCGTGGGTCGTCGTAGGCGTGGTCGTTGAGGGAGGACAGGGCGGAGTCGGTGCGCGCCAGACGGACCACGCCCGCGTCGGGTTCGACGACGTCCACCCGGCGCACGCCCGGGTGGCCCAGCACCTCGCGCGCCGTGAGGCCCTCGCCTCCGCCGAGGACGAGGACGCGTGCGTGGGGGCCGTTCATCGCGGGGTGGACGAGGGCCTCGTGGTAGCGGCGCTCGTCGCGGCCGCTGAACCGCAGGCGGCCGTCGAGGAAGAGGTCGAGCGGGTGGCCGTGGGTGCCGCCGGTGAGGACCACCTCCTGTACGCCGGTGTGCAGCGCGACCCGTACGTCCTTGCCGTAGAGCGCCTGCCGCGCGGCGCGTTCGAAGTCGTGGACCAGCACGGCGGCGGTGGCGAGGAGTCCGAGGACGACGGCGTTCGCGAGGAGCAGGAGCCAGCGGCCACGGCGGCTCAGGTCGCCGCGGAACAGGCCGAGTACGAGGGCGCCGCCGGCGACCGCGTTCACCGCGCCGGTGAGCACCGCGCTGGACAGCTGGCCCAGCCAGGGGAGCAGGAGGAAGGGGAACGCCAGGCCGCCGACGAGTGCGCCCACGTAGTCCGCGGCGAAGAGGTCCGCGACCGCGCCGCCCGCGTCCTGGCGGCGGATGCGCTGGATCAGCTCCATGAGCAGGGGGACTTCAGCGCCGATGAGCAGGCCGATGGCGAGGGAGAAGGCGACGAGGAGGTGGCGTGGGCCGTCCGTCCACAGCCCGCCCCAGTCACCGGTCCAGGCGAACACCGCGTACACCGCCATCGCGCTGCAGCCGCCGGTCAGGGCGAGGGCCGCCTCGATGGCGCCGAAGCCGGCCGCGGCGAGCCGGCGGAGCCGTTTCGCGGCGAGGGAGCCGATGCCCATCGCGAAGACCATCACGGAGACGACGACGGATGCCTGGGTGACCGAGTCGCCGGTCAAGTACGAGGCGAGGGCGACGAGTTCGAGTTCGTACACGAGTCCGCAGGCCGCGCAGACGAAAACGCACGCCAGGACCAGGAACCGGCCCGTACCCGTGCGGACCGGCAGCGGTGCCTGACCGCCGTGGCCGCGCCGGGGCGGTGGGGCGCCGGGGGGTGCCGGGGCGTGCGGTTCGATCACGCTAGGGAACGCTACGTCACGCCTGCGGTGCGCTTTGTCACCCACACGTGTGGAAGTCCCACTGCGTCGGGTGTCCGGAGTTTGTGAGGCCGATCCTGGGGGCTGCCGCCTCCAGACCCCCACTGTCCCCTTGAACGGCCTCTTGAACGGCCTCGCCCTCAAGCGCCGGACAGGCTGCTGGTAGCCGTACTGGGCTCAGGATGTGCTGCCGCCGGCACCCGTACTCCCACCCTCGTCCGCGTCGCCACCAGTTGGCCGTCCTGCGGGTAGGCGTGCCACGTACGCCAGTGGACCTGTCCCTCGTGCCGCTGGGCGAGCATCGCGGTGAACGCGTGCGGGCTGCCGGGGAAGACGCCGGCGAGGCCGTGGGGGTGGTCGGAGACAAGAGCGAGTAACTCCTGGGCGCGGCCGGCGAAGGAGCCGGGCGAGAGCACCTCCACGCGGGCCGCGAACTCGTACTCCCAGTCGTCGACGCGCTTGGCCACGCCGAGGGGAAGGGGCTCGCTGGAGCCCGCGATGCACGCGACCGTCTCCGAGCAGCCGCCGCGTTCCTCCTCCAGGAGCACCTGGTGGGATGCGCCGAGGAGTCTCAACTGGAGCTTGGCCCCGGTGAGTTCCAGATCGAGGGTGGCGAGCGCGGGCAGTGGCTCACGCCCCAGGGCCCAGGCCAGGTCGGCCGCGCGGGTGTCGGTGTAGGAGGTGTTCAGGGTCGTGAGCATCGGTCAGCTCCGCAAGCACGCAAAGAGAGGAGTGGGGAACGGAGTGGGGGGTTCCGGCGCGCCCCGGCCGGCACCGGGAGACGGGCCCGGTCAGCCGGATCGGATCAGTCAGATCAGGTGAGGACGCCCACATCGTTTGTCCGATTCGATCCGATCAGCCCGGTCAGGCCTGTCGGGTGAGGACGTCCGGGGGCTGCGTTGGTGATTTATAGGGAATCATGAACTGTGCCGCTACCACCGCGACTTTACCCAATTTTGTAGGATTTCCACCCCCGCGAGGGCTACCCAGTTCATCTGTTCAACCCGGCGTGCGCCCACCGCGCCGGAATGCCACTCGCGCGCCTGTTACGTGTACGGCGCTACGGGCAAGCGGGTGAGCACGTGAGCGCGGGGACGAATGTGCGTGTGCGTCTGTGCGTGCGCCCCCATGTGGGCAGTGAGCGAGATGAGCGCCATCGGACGCCGGCCTGTCCGCACGACGGCGACGCACAACGGCGAGCGCCCGCCGGGGGGTCGTCTACCGGCGGGCGCTCGTTTCTGGGTCCGGACGCGGTGCGCGCCTTGTCTTGTTCGCCTCAGTGGCGCGCGGAGCTCGGCTGCCCCGTGTCAGCCGCCTCCACCTCCGCCG
>NZ_VMNX01000103.1 GCF_009377235.1 Streptomyces acidicola | reverse complement strand
GTGCTGGGGCGCTGGGTGTCAGCCCCGCCCCAGCTCCGGCCGCTTGCTGTAGTCGGTGAGCCCGATGACGTTGCCCCAGGGGTCGGCGAACTCCACGGTCCACCCCGTGGCTACGGAGAAGGGTGCGTCGAGCGGCTGCACTCCGGCCGCTTCGAGGGCCCGCCCGGCGGCCCGCGCGTCCCGTACCTCCAGCCACACCCGGGGTGAGGCCCACTCCGGCGGCCGCTGACCCAGCGCCTCCTCCATCCGGAGTAGCAAGCCGGGCGTCTCCTTCCCCACCTTCAGCAGCGCGATCCCGGCCTCGTCCAGCCGAAACGCCACCCCGAACCCGGCCCGCCCGTAGAAGGTCACGGCCTCGTCGAGGTCGCCCACGGGCAGGAGCACGTTGTCGAAACCGAGCAGCTCGTACGACTCGTTATCTGACATAAAGTCAGATTAGGTCCGGCACTGCGTATGGCGAGGCGACCCGCAGCGAGGTCGCCCGTGTGGTGAGCGGCCAGATGTGTCGTGCGAAATTTCGAATGCTGTTCAGGTGTCCCATCGGCTGGTCGCTCGATGAGCTGAGTCCCCTGCCGTTCCCGCTGGGTACGCTGGTGAGGCAGGCGAGACTCCGTCCCATGGGAGCAATCATGAGCGCCGCATCCGAGAACGGGCTGGACGGCCGACTCGACGACGGGCCGGAGTACCGCTGGCCCATCCCGCCCCCCGAGGGCTGGACCGCGGACGACCTCGACCGGATTCCGGGCCTCCCGCCACACACGGAGTTGATCGACGGGAGTCTCGTTTTTATGAGTCCGCAGACCCGGTTCCATCTGCGCTGCATGCGTCTGCTGGAGTACGGCCTTTTGGCGCAGGCGCCGGAGCACCTGGACATCGATCGGGAATTCACCGTCAAGCTCGACAACAAGAACCGGCCAGAACCAGACATCCTGGTGATCCCGGCGGATGCGGACTCAGGTCCCGACCAGACCTGGCACAGGCCTGAGGACGTCATCCTCGCCGTGGAAGTCGTCTCGCCGGACTCCCGTGAACGAGACCGCGAGGTCAAGCCCCGCAAGTACGCTGCTGCTGGCGTCCCGCACTTCTGGCGGGTCGAGAAGGACGAGGACAAGGGCCTCCCCGTCGTCTACGTCTACGAACTCGACCCGGCCACCAAGTCCTACAGCCTCACCGGTATCTTCCACGACCGCCTCAAGGTCACGGTGCCCTTCGACATCGAGATCGACCTGACGGCCATCAACCGGCGCCCGGGGGCCGCACCGGATCGGGAGCGGGGGTGACACGGCGAAAGGCCGACCACACGCTGCGGTCGGCCCCGTCGCGAGGTGCCCTCAGCCGATGGCGATCCGTGTCCGCCAGTAGGACCTGGGGCTGATGATCTCCGTACCGGACCCGGGCAGCGTCGTCCTTCCGCCCGCGTAGAAGCGGACGGAACCGTCGGAGCGTACGGCCCAGACGTCGGGGATGGAGTCGCCGTTGGCGTCCGGAGTGCCGATCAGCAGCGGGACGCTGCTGACCGACCAGCCCGCGGAACCGTATTCGCTGTCGTTGCCGCCCGCAGAGCCGCCGGCGGAGGCCAGCGAGTCCAGGTCGACGCCTCCGTCGCCGTCGGAGATGCCCTTGCGGAGCATCAGCTTGGCCGCGGGGTCGGAGCGGTAGACGAGATCGGTGACACCGTCGCCGGAGATGTCCTGCGCGGTGACGATGTCGCGTGCGATCCAGCCCGACGACCACAGCCGGGTCGCCTGATCGATCGTCGCCCCGTGGTAGCCGGTGAAGATCCACAACTCGTCGCCGATGGTGGCGAAGAAGTCGGTCCGGCCGTCTCCGGTGGCATCGCCTGCCGAGACGAACTGGGTCAGGTCGGCGGGACTGGGCGCGCCGTCCGGCAGCAGGATCTCGCGGCGCTTGTCGATGTTGACGGCACCGTAGCCGTCGCCCGGGTACACCCACAGCTTGCCCTCGACGCGGACGACGAGGTCCTGGAGGCCGTCACCGCCGTAGATGTCGCCGTTGTGGGTGATCAGTGCCCCCTTGAAATGGCCGGAGGGCGGGGCGACGTACGGTGGCAGCTCGTCGCCGTTGGGGTCCTTGTCGGGGTTGCTCCGGTAGGCGCCGGGCATTGAGTAGTCCAGGTCGCCCGAGCCCTTGGAGAGATCGTTGGTGGCCTGCGAGGGATAGAGGGACAGGTTGCCGCCCTCGGTGACCGCCATCAGGTCGGGAAGTTTGTCGCCGGTGAAGTCGCCGGGCGAGTCGGCCTGGTCGCGAGGCGTGACGTAGAAGAAGTACTTCGTCGGTTCGGAGACGTTGCCCGCGCCGTCCACCGCTCTGACGTACAGCACGTTGGGGCCGGCCGTGGGCGGCTTCGCGTTCTGGAGGGTCGCGCTCACGCTCGTGCTCGTACCTGCCGTCCGTGCGAGGGAGAACGGATAGCTGGGCGAGTTGAAGCCGTACTCATACCGTACGACGTCGCTGTTGAGCGCCCGCACGGTGAAGCTGCCCGCCTCACCGAACTTCTTCGTGCTCCAGTTCGCGTCCTCGGCGTCGTTGCCGAAGCCGTTCTCGCTGCCGTCGGCGTTGGGGAAGTCGGTGGAAGGTCGAGGTCCCTGAGGACCAGGAACAGGCACCGGCGGGTACCGCGACGGCTCCCGCTGCCGACTCGGGGACGGTCAGCTTCGGCTCCTCCGCGAATGCCACTCCGGCTGCGGCGCGCACGGGTACCAACGCCCAACAGGTCGACCTGACCCCGGTCGAGGACCTCCCGGTCAGTCTTGGGCAGGCCCCGGACCAGCCCGCGCCCACCGGTACGTGGCAGGTCTCCGTCGCCGCCCGCACCGCGCCCGTATCGCAGGGAGTCGACGGTGCCGTCGTGACCGTCCAGGCTCCGGCGACCGGCTCCGTGCCGATCTCGGTCAGGCTCGACTACGCCAAGTTCAGGAACCTCTACGGCGCCGACTGGGCCTCCCGCCTGCGGTTCGTCCAGTTCCCCGAGTGCTACCTGGACACGCCGGACGACGAGGCGTGCCAGGAGTACGAGGAGCTGGAGACCACCAATGACACCAAGGCCCAGTCGATCACGGCCACGGTCGACACGACGGCGGACGGAACGGTCACCCCGGCCTCGGCGAACCTCCGTGAGTCCGACGGCGCGTCGATTGCCCAGGCCTCCTACGGGGCTGCGACGACACCGGTCGCGGCGACCGGCGACAAGGCGGTCCTCGGAGCGGTCGACTCCGGTGGCGCCGAGGGCGGCTCCTTCAAGGCTACGCCCCTGGCCTCCAACGGCAAGTGGGAGGCGGGCGGTTCGTCGGGCGCGTTCACGTGGTCGTACCCGCTGAGCATCCCGGCAGCTCCCGCCGGCCCGGCCCCGGCCATCTCCTTCAACTACAACTCCCAGACCGTGGACGGCCGTACGGCGGTCTCCTCTCCCCAGTCCTCCTGGATCGGCGAGGGCTGGGACTACGACCCCGGCCACATCGAGCGCCGCTACCGCACCTGCAAGGACGACCGCAAGAACCTGAACTCCGGCACGCCCAACAACACGGCCAAGAAGGACAAGACGTCCGACCTGTGCTGGGTGTCGTACAACGCGGTGATGTCGCTCGGCGGCAGGACGGTCGAGCTGGTGAGGGACGCGCCCACGAGCAGCGACCCGGAGACCGACACCGAGATCTACCGCCCGCAGAGCGACGACGGCACCCGCGTCGAGCGCAGGACCGGCGGCAGCAACGGCGACAACAACGGCGAGTACTGGATCGTCACCACCGCCGACGGCACCAAGTACCACTTCGGCCTCAACCAGGTCGGCGGGGGCCACGCCGACACCAACTCGGTCTCCACCGTCCCCGTCTTCGGCAACCACCCGGGCGAACCCTGCCACGCCACCGCCTTCGCCGACTCCCGCTGCGGCGCGGGCAAGAAGCAGGCCTGGCGCTGGGGCCTGGACAAGGTAGTCGACGTGCACGGAAACGTGATGGTCGTCAACTGGAAGCAGGAGACGAACTACTACGCCGTAAAGAAGAAGTCCAAGACTCCTGAGAAGTACGACCGTTACGCCTACCCGACGACCATCGAGTACGGCATGCGCTCGTCCGACCTGACGAAGCCGTCCGCGACGGTCGAGTTCGGAGCTCAGCAGCGCTGTCTGAAGTCGGAGACGGCCTGTGACTCGGCCAACTTCGCCAAGACCGACGACCCGGGAGCGTACCGCCCCTGGTGGGACACACCCGGCAACCTCAACTGCAAGTCCACGTCCAAGCTGTGCCCGTTCTTCCCGTCCTTCTGGACGCAGATGCGCCTGGACACGGTGACGACGAAGGCCGCCCGCGCCGACCGGGCCGGCCTCGGCAAGGTGGACACGTACGAGCTCCACCAGTCCTTCCCCGAGGACTGGTACGACACGTCCCCCGGCCTCTGGCTGAACTCGATCACCCGACGCGGCTTCGCCCCCGGCGACACGACCGGCACCCTGCAGTCCAAGGACGGAGTCAGTTTCGCCGAGTACACGGTCGGCTCGACCTCGCCCCTGCGCGCCCGCCTCAAGGACCGCCAGCTCCCGAACCTGGTCCCCAGCGGCTCGAACGACCAGCGCCCCGGCTTCACTCGACCGCGCATCGGCACGGTCGCCACTGAGTACGGCGGCGACATCGAGGTCGAGTACAGGGGAGGCTGCGCGTCCGAACCCGCCGAGGACAAGGGCGAGAACAACGGCACCTGCTACCCGGTGCGCTGGTCGCCGGACGGTGACGAGAGGACGCCGGCCAAGGCCTGGTTCAACAAGTACGTTGTCGCATCCGTCACCGAGACCGACAAGGTCACCTCCCAGAGCAGGCCCGTCCACACGACGTACAAGTACACGGACCCCGCCTGGGCCAAGAACGACGACGAGTTCACCCGCCCGTCCCTGCGCACGTACAGCGTCTGGCGCGGCTATCGCCAGGTGGCGGTCACCAAGGGCAGCCGGTCCAGTTCCCAGCAGGGCGATCCGCTGTCCCAGTCGTACTCCGAGACGCGGTACTTCCAGGGCGTCGGTGGGGAGGTCAAGGACTCGACGGGCAAGTACACGCTGCTCGCCGATGACGCGCCGCAGTACGCGGGGATGATGGCGGAGACCATCACGTACCTCGACTCCGACAAGGCGGTCAAGAAGAGGGAGCTGACGTACCCCTGGTCCAAGCAGACCGCATCCCGTGCCCGCGAGGCCGAGAACGGCACGGACATGGACCCGCTCCTCGCGCACCGCAGCGGCGTCAGGCGCACGGACGCGATCCAGACGGTCGGCAGCAGCTGGCAGGCCGTGCGGACGTCGACCACGGTGGACGACACATACGGGCTCCCGATCGAGGTCGAGACGTCCGTGGTCAAGCCGAACGGGTCCGGCGAAACCCTGTCCGACCAGACCTGCACCAGGACGTCGTACGCGCACAACACGTCGGCGTGGCTGATCGGGCTGCCGAAGGAGCAGCGGACAACGGGCACGTCGTGCGCGGGCTACGACACAGCAGACCCGTCGACCAAGCTCGTGAAAGCGGTCCGCAACAGCTACGACGGCTTGGCGTACGGCGAGACACCGACGAAGGGCCTGGTCACCTCCGCCGCCGACATCAACGGTGCCGGAACCTCGTACTCGATCGTCACGAAGACGACGTACGACCCGCTGGGCCGCGTCCGCACCGTCACGAAGCCGGGCGCCGGAACGACCGAGACGCAGTACACGCCCGGGGACGCGGGCGGCCCGGTCACCTCCGTCAAGACGATCAACGCCAAGGGCCATTCCGTCACGACGGCCTTCGACCCCGGCCGCAGCCTGGCACTGACGGTCACCGACGCCAACGGCCGGGTCACGCGCAACGAGTACGACGATCTCGGGCGCCTCGTGAAGGGCTGGTCTCCGTCGCGTTCCTCGGGCGGCAAGTCGCCGGACGTCGAGATCGCGTACCAGGCGGCGATCGCCACCTCGCAGACAACCCGCCCAGCCGCCGTCACGACCAGGACACTGAAGGACGACGGCTCCTACAGCCGCCAGGTGACGATCTACGACGGCCTGATGCGCCAGGTCCAGACCCAGTCCGAGGCCCACGGCCCCGGCCGGATCGTCACCGACACCACCTACGACGACCACGGCCTGGTCGATGAACAGACCGGTGCCTACCTCGCGAAGGGCGAGCCGGCCGCCGAGCTCTTCAAACCAAGGTCCAAGTCGCTGATACCGAGTTGGGTCAAGTACCGCTACGACGGCCTGGAACGCAAGCTTCGCGAGTCGACGTACCACGACGGCGACTACGTCTACGCGACGTACACGGCATACGGCGACACCAGCACCTACGTGGACCCGGCCGGTTCGACGGCCCCGCGGACCCGCACCTTCACCGACGCGCTCGGCCGCGTCACCTCGATCCGCCACTACAAGGACGACGGAAGCACGGACCAGGGGCGCACGACCGTCTACGAGTACGACGCTCGCGGCAACCGCAGCAAGGTGACCGACCCGGCAGGCAACGCCTGGACGTACACCTACGACGCCCGGGCCAGGGTGACCTCGACCACCGACCCCGACACCGGCAGGACGGAGACCGGGTACGACGACGCCGACCGGCCGGTCAAGGTCACGGACGCGAAGTCGAGGACGACGTACACGCAGTACGACGAACTCGGCCGGGTCAGGTACGTGCGCGAGGGCTCCGAGACGGCCACACCGGTCAAGGAGTTCACGTACGACACCCTGTCCGGCGCGCTCGGCCAGCCGGTCGCCTCGATCCGGCGCACGCCGAACGGCGACTACATCAACCGCGTCACCGGCTACGACACCGACTACCGTCCCACCGGCACCGAGACGGTCATCCCCGCCAACACGATGACGACGGGTTTCTCCGGCACGTACGCGTACGCGTACACCTACACGCCGACCGGGAAGCCCCAGACGGTGACGCTTCCCGCCATCGGCGGGCTGGCGAAGGAAAAGGTCGTCACCCGCTACAACGAAGACGGCCTGGCCGAGTCGACCTCGGGCCTCGCCTGGTACACGTCCGATGTAACCTACTCGCCGTACGGCGAGCCCCTGCGCACGGTCTCCGCCGCGCAGCCGTACCGGGTCTGGACGACCAACTTCGTCGACCCGCACACCGGCCGTCTCCAGCGCACGGTGGCCGACCGGGAGACATCGGGCCCGCACCGCATCTCGGACAGCTACTACTCCTACGACAAGTCGGGCACCATCACGTCCAACGCGCGCAAGCTGTCGGAGGCTTCGGGCACGACGTGGGACACCCAGTGCTTCACGTACGACGTGATGGGCGAGCTGGTGAACGCCTGGACGTCGAACATCACGCCCGGTGGCAGTGGCACGGGCTGCAAGTCGTCGAACGGCACGACGTGGGGCTACCGCACGGACTACGTGGCTTCGTCCGGCCCGGTGGCCGACGCCCCGGACGCGTCGACGGACGTGTCGAGCCCGGACGCCTCACTGACGTCGACGCTGGCCGACACGGCTCCCGACAAGGCCACGGTCTCCACGGGCACGACGGCCTACCGCCAGTCCTTCACCTTCGACTGGCTCGGCAACCGCGCCACGATGACGGAGCCCGACCCGGCGGACGCGACGAAGAACGTCACCTTCACGTACGGCTACGGGGCAACGCAGCCGCACACCATGAAGTGGATCAGCTCCAACCCGTCGGGCAAGGGCAGCAGTTACGCGTACGACGCGGTGGGCAACACCGAGTCCCGCGACCTGCCCGCCACGACGCAGGACCTGACCTGGACGTCCGAGAACAAGCTCGCCACGATCACGGACGACGGCAAGAAGACGACGTACGTCTACGACGCCGCCGGCAACCGCGTCCTGGAGAACTCCCCGTCGGGCTCGACGCTGTACCTGGGCGAGACGGAGGTGACGACGGACGCGTCCGGCACGGTCACCAAGGCTTCCCGCTCCTACGCGCATCCCGGCGCCCCGACGGTGACCCGCACCACGAGTAACGGCGCGACGACGGGCCACCAGCGCAGCGTCATGCTCGCCGACCACCTCGGCACGGCGACCACGTCGGTGAAGGTGTCGAGCGGCCAGGAGGTCACGCGCCGTGCCTTCAAGCCGTACGGCGAGGCGCGGGGGCCGAAGCCCTCGTCCTGGCCCAACAAGCGCAGCTACCTGGGCGTGGGCATCGACGACGCGGCGACGGGCCTGACGCACATCGGCGCCCGCGAGTACGACCAGAACTCCGGCCGCTTCCTCTCTGCGGACCTGATCATCGACATCGCGGACCCGCTCCAGATGAACGGGTACGCCTACAGCAACAACAGCCCGGTCAGCAAGAGCGACCCGACTGGCCTGTGCCCGAGGGACCTGTGTCCGGACGGCGGCCAGAACACCACGACGCCGTCCAATCCTGCCGGCAGTGGTGGCGGTGC
This sequence comes from Streptomyces acidicola, assembly GCF_009377235.1. Taxonomy (GTDB): domain Bacteria; phylum Actinomycetota; class Actinomycetes; order Streptomycetales; family Streptomycetaceae; genus Streptomyces; species Streptomyces acidicola. The sequence goes on along the minus strand of NZ_VMNX01000103.1, from coordinate 21,759 downwards.
GGCAGGAGGGAGCTCGTCCGGTTCGAAAGGCAAGAACTCGGGGGGAACTCCAGTCATCGTTGATCTCGGCGATGGTAAGCCGGCCTTGCCGTCCAAGAAGCTTTACCAGCTGTATCAGAACAAACTTCCCGGAATTGGCCAGCTGCGGCAGAACGGCGTTTACAACGCCGCCCTCAGCTATGAACTCATGGTCGAATACTACTTCCGGGAGCGTTGTAGTCAGGGCTTCAACGACGGGTGTGCTGAACTGCGAAAGTTCTACGGTGGCTGGAAACACGTGGCCAGCCTCGACGCCGCCGACACGTGCCCTGTATGCGGCAATGTGGGATTCCAGTTGATCACAGCCCGCATCGGCGCGGGCAAGACAGGAAAGATCAAGTGGAGTTGCCGGTGCTTCCTGGCCGGAACCGACGTCCTGATGGCTGACGGCTCGACCAAGGACATCGAGGACATCGAACTCGGGGACAAGGTCCTGGCTACTGACCCGAAAACAGGTAGAACCGGACCCAGAAAAGTCACTCGCCTCATCCGCACTGCGGGCGACAAGTACTTCAACGAGTTGTCGATCGCCACGGCAGACGGCATCGAGAAACTCACGGCCACTCACGAGCACCCCTTCTGGTCCCCGTCCGAACGTGACTGGATTGAGGCAGGCAAGCTCAGGCCGGGCATGACTCTGCGCACCGATGACGGAGATACGGTCATCGTCACAGGCAATCGCGCCTTCACCAGGCACGCCCGTACCTACAACCTCACGGTTGACGACCTGCATACGTACTATGTGCTGGCGGGCGAGACGCCGGTCCTCGTTCATAATTCCAACGGGTGGTGTGGTCCAGGCTTTAGAACTGCGTCAGAGGCGGGTATCAGACCCAATGATGCGAGGCGAATCCAGAATGCTGCCGAAAAGACAGGTCAGACGATCATCGTGGTCGGGAGCCGAGCGGGCAACGGGAAGGTCAACCCAACTTCTGACTGGGATTACATATTGACCGGTCCGTCCCGGGCCCGTAGTAGCGTCAAGAACTCCCTGCCTCAGGGGATGGGTGATGGAGAGGGTGGAAGTGGGCGTGGCCGGGACTTCTACCAGAGCTACAATCCAAACGCCAAGCAGTACACGGAATTGGACAGGGATAGGCCTTACGTGGTCTTCGAGCCCAGGGGGTAGGTGACGTGACCGAATTGCGGGCCTCAGAACGGATGATCAACGAGGTGGCCCAGGAGTTGCACAGTCTGGAGGAAGGCGTGGAGTGGTTCTCCGCGTTCGCTCCAGAGGAGCAGAAGTCAGTTCTGCATGAGATCGCCCTCTATCTGATGCAGGCGCATGTCACTGTGGAAGATGGGCGTAAGGGCCTCGAGAAATCAGGGGTGAAGGCGACCATGACCCCCGCGGTCCTCATTGTTCGGGAGCCGATCCTCGAACAAATAGGGAAGATTGAAAGATTGCCGCAGCAGGAATATTTGAAGGCGTTCCGTGTCCTCATGTCAACGTTCGCGGTGGCTGATGCGCGACGCAGAGAAATGGAGTGCCGAGGAGCTTGTAGTCACGCCTGGCATAACTTGTCGTAGGAGCCGACGTCCTCGGCGCACCGAAGAACAAATTGTCGAGGATTTCCGAGTTCACTCGGACGTAAATTGGGAGCCTCCGCCGAATCGGTTATCGGGCGGAGGCTCCCGTGCGGTTGACGGCAACGCTGACGGCAACGTCTGCGGACGAGCGTTGCGGCAGGTGGATTGTGGCTCCTCAGTGCCACCCAGAGCGCTATTCAGGGTGTCGATGGCTTGGCGTTGGAGGCGGAGTCGCACGCGGGCGTAGACGCCGGCGGTGACGCCGATGTGGGCGTGGCCGAGGAGCTCCTTGATCACGACGAGGTCGACGCCTTGTTCCAGGAGCAGGGTCGTGGTCGAGTGGCGGAGGTCGTGCTGCGGGTCGTGCGGCCGTCGAGCGGTACTCCTACTGCTGTGACAATTCTTTCGGACTTGCCGGTGCTAGGGGGCGGCGAGATTCGTTCGACTGTGTGGACGTTTTGGTGGGACTGACATCGCGCTGGCTTTTGGGGTGCTTCCGGTGTCGCGGGCAGTGCGTATTCCTCGGCGAGCCGCGTGCAGCAGGGAGTCGAGGCCGGGCACTTGCAAGGCGAGGGTGACCGTTGGTTCGTCGGATTCGCGGAGGTGGATCGTTCCGTCGGAGGCGGTGGCCAGTTCAAGGCAGTTGCTGGCCTCGCTGCTGAACGAGGACTTCTGCCAGTTGAGTTCGGGCATCGGGTGGCCTTTCACAGGTCAGTGATCAGGGTGTGGATGAGGTTGCGTGAGGCGGGGGCGTCCAACGACAGGTCTTCCATACGGCCCATGATCGTCCGGTACTTGACCAACTGCGCCTCCGCGTACAGGAATTCGGAGCCGTGTTCAGTGTCCAGCTGCACGGTGTCCAGCTGCCGGACCGGGCCCTGGGCGATGACCACGGTCTGGCCCGCGCCAGGGAAAATCCCCGCTGCGAACGGCAGGACGAGGACCGTCACGTGCTCACGGTCGCTCATCTCCGCGATGTGCGCCAACTGTTTGCGCATGACTTCCGGGCCACCGAACTGCATGCGCAGGGCGGCCTCATGGATGATCGCGGTGTACGGCGTCGGGGCGTCGGCGTAGAGGATGCCCTGGCGTTTGATGCGGTGGGAGAGGCGGTGCTCGACCATGGGTGGAGAGAGCGCCGGGACGTTCTGCTGAAAGACCAGGCGGGCGTAGTCCGCGGTTTGGAGCAGGCCGGGCAGGTGTGTGAACTGCACGGTGCGGAGCGCGGTCGCGTGCTCCTCCATCTCCGACAGGTCAAGCAGAACCGGCGGCAGGAGATCGCGGTAGTCATCCCACCAGTTGCGGGAGCGGACCGTGGTCATGGTCGCCAGGGCGTCGAGGTAGGGCTTGTCGTCGCAGTCGTATCCGAAGGCGAAAGCTCGAACACGGTCGGCGCTGACGCCGAATCTCCCGGACTCGATGTTGCTGATCCTGGCCGGATCAACCCCCAACTTCTGACCGGCCGCGCGGGTGGTCAGGCCCGCACGCTCGCGCAGTTTGCGCAGTTCGGCGCCTAGTCGCTGCTGCCTCGCGGTTGCTGTGGGCCTTGGTGGCACAGTCGCTCCTATCCAGGAAGTTTCCGTGTTCGGTAGCAGTATTGTAGTTGCGTGCTCTACGGTGAGTATTGCATCAACTACCCAACGTGGTGACCGGGTTCCCGGAAGCGCACCGCCCTGCCCGAGTCCAGCACACGGCAGTGGCGGCGGAGCCACCGCCTGTGTCACCTGTCACCCCACTGAATGGTCCACGGATCCAGCCCCCTTCCTCGAAGAGGAGTTACGGCCATGACCGAAATCACCCAGACAAAGTTCGCAACTCACTCCCCACTCGACACCGACTGGGCGTACAGCCTTCGTATCCCTCACTCACCCTTCGGACCCGGCATCGTCCGCGCCCATGTCCGGACCGTGCTCACCCGGTACCGGACCGAACCCACCGTCCTCGACAACGCCCAGCTCGTCGCCTCCGAGCTCGTCACCAACTCCCTGGCTTGTACGAGGGATCCCGTCGCCGTACGGCTTGTACGGGCCGACGGGCGGCTGCGGCTCAGTGTGTGGGACAGCAGCTCCTGTCCTCCACGCGAGAGCCCGCAGCCGGGGCTCGACGAGGAGAGCGGGCGCGGGCTCTGGCTGACGCAGGCGTGTGCCGATGAGTGGGGGCACTTTCTCGTAGTCAACGGGCGTCGTGACGGCGGAGGGAAGGAGGTGTGGGCCGAGTGGCGGGCTCCCTAGGCGGCACGGCCGGAGAGATACGTATGGGCCCCGCCCCGGCACGTGACAGTTCACAACCGGGAGACGGGGCCCATTGCACCGTGGAGCCAGGCGGCTCAGCGGATCAGAAGCGGCGCGTGATCAGCGCGCGCTTCACCTCCTGGATGGCCTTCGTGACCTCGATACCGCGCGGGCAGGCGTCCGTGCAGTTGAAGGTCGTGCGGCAACGCCACACGCCGTCCTTGTCGTTGAGGATCTCCAGGCGCTGCTCGCCCGCCTCGTCACGCGAGTCGAAGATGAAGCGGTGCGCGTTGACGATGGCGGCCGGGCCGAAGTACTGGCCGTCGTTCCAGAAGACCGGGCACGAGGAGGTGCAGGCCGCGCACAGGATGCACTTCGTCGTGTCGTCGAAGCGTTCCCGGTCCTCCGACGACTGGAGGCGCTCCCGCGTCGGCTCGTTCGTGTCCTTCGTGATCAGGAAGGGCATCACGTCCCGGTACGCCTGGAAGAACGGGTCCATGTCCACGATCAGGTCCTTGAGGACCGTGAGGCCCTTGATGGGCTCGATCGTGATCGGCTTCTCGGGGTTGATGTCCTTGATCAGCGTCTTGCAGGCGAGACGGTTCCTGCCGTTGATCCGCATCGCGTCCGAGCCGCAGATGCCGTGGGCGCAGGAACGGCGGAAGGTCAGGGTGCCGTCGACGTCCCACTTGATCTTGTGGAGGCCGTCGAGGACGCGCTCCTTGGGGTCGATCTCCAGCTCGAAGTCCTCCCAGAACGCCTCGGCGGCGACCTCCGGGTCGAACCGGCGCACGCGGAACGTGACCGTGATGTACGGGGAGGCCGCAGACGCCGAATCGGGGGTCTCGGCCTTGTCCAGAACAGGGGTAGCCATCAGTACTTACGCTCCATCGGCTGGTAGCGGGTCTGGACGACCGGCTTGTAGTCGAGACGGATGGACTCGGCGCCGTCGTCGCCCACCTCGCGGTACGCCATGGTGTGGCGCATGAAGTTGACGTCGTCGCGGTTCGGGTAGTCCTCGCGGTAGTGACCGCCGCGGGACTCCTTGCGGGCCAGCGCCGACACGGCCATGACCTCGGCCAGGTCCAGGAGGTTGCCGAGCTCGATGGCCTCCAGCAGGTCCGTGTTGAACCGCTTGCCCTTGTCCTGGATCGAGACGTTCTTGTAGCGCTCGCGGAGTTCCGTGATCTTCTCCACGGCCGTCTTGATCGTCTGCTCGGTGCGGAACACCATGACGTTCGCGTCCATGGTCTCCTGCAGCTCGCGGCGCAGGTCCGCCACGCGCTCGCTGCCCGTGGACGTACGCATCCGCTCGATCTGCTCGACGACCAGGGACTCCGGGTTCTCCGGCAGCTCGACGAAGTCGGCCTTCTGGGAGTACTCGGCGGCGGCGATGCCCGCGCGGCGCCCGAAGACGTTGATGTCCAGGAGGCTGTTCGTGCCCAGGCGGTTCGCGCCGTGCACCGACACGCACGCGACCTCGCCGGCCGCGTACAGGCCCGGGACGACCGTGGTGTTGTCGATCAGGACCTCACCCTCGACGTTCGTCGGGATGCCGCCCATCGCGTAGTGCGCGGTGGGCTGGATCGGGATCGGGTCCGTGTAGGGCTCGATGCCGAGGTAGGTGCGCGCGAACTCCGTGATGTCCGGGAGCTTGGCGTCCAGCTGCTCCGGCGGGAGGTGGGTGAGGTCGAGGAAGACGTGGTCGCCCTCGGGGCCGCAGCCCCTGCCCTCGCGGATCTCCGTGTAGATGGAGCGCGAGACCACGTCGCGGGACGCGAGGTCCTTCATCACCGGCGCGTACTTCTCCATGAAGCGCTCGCCGTCCTTGTTGCGGAGGATGCCGCCCTCACCACGGGCGCCCTCCGTCAGCAGGATGCCCATGCGCCAGATGCCGGTCGGGTGGAACTGGAAGAACTCCATGTCCTCCAGCGGCAGCCCGCGACGGTATACGGCCGCCTGACCGTCACCGGTCAGCGTGTGCGCGTTCGACGTCACCTTGAAGAACTTGCCGCAGCCGCCGGACGCGTAGATCACGGCCTTCGCCTGGAAGACGTGGATTTCGCCGGTGGCCAGCTCGTAGGCCACCACGCCGGCGGACTTCTTGACGCCGTCCACCTCGGTGATCAGCTGGTCCAGGACGTAGAACTCGTTGAAGAACTCCACGCCCTCCTTCACGCAGTTCTGGTACAGCGTCTGGAGGATCATGTGGCCGGTGCGGTCGGCCGCGTAGCAGGAGCGGCGGACCGGGGCCTCGCCGTGGTTGCGGCTGTGACCGCCGAAGCGGCGCTGGTCGATGGTGCCGTTCGGGGTGCGGTTGAACGGCAGGCCCATCTTCTCCAGGTCGAGGACCGAGTCGATGGCCTCCTTCGCCAGGATCTCGGCGGCGTCCTGGTCGACCAGGTAGTCACCGCCCTTGACCGTGTCGAAGGTGTGCCACTCCCAGTTGTCCTCCTCCACGTTCGCCAGCGCGGCGGCCATGCCGCCCTGCGCGGCGCCCGTGTGGGAGCGGGTCGGGTAGAGCTTCGTGAGCACGGCGGTGCGGCTGCGCTTCGTCGACTCGATGGCGGCGCGCATACCGGCGCCACCGGCGCCCACGATGACGGTGTCGTACTTGTGGATCTTCATGAGTGGATACCTCAGCCCCGTGCCTAGCGGATGTTCGGGTCGAAGGTGAAGATCACCAGCGTGCCCAGCAGGATGGTGAACGCCGTGGCGGTGTACAGCAGGCCCTTCAGCCACAGGCGCGTGTTCGGGCGCTCCGCGTAGTCGTTGATGACCGTGCGCAGGCCGTTCGCGCCGTGCAGCATCGCCAGCCACAGCATCAGCAGGTCCCAGGTCTGCCAGAACGGCGAGGCCCAGCGGCCCGCGACGAACGCGAAGCCGATCTTGGAGACGCCGCCGTCGAGGACGAGCTGGATCAGCAGGTGGCCGATGACCAGGACGACCAGGACGATGCCGGACAGGCGCATGAACAGCCAGCCGTACATCTCGAAGTTGCCGCGGGTCGACTTCGGGGTCTTCGTGGTGCGCTTGCGGGGCGGCTCGATGACGGGAGCCGGGTTCTCGGGGCTGTAGCCCGACAGCTCGCCCGTGCCCTCTACCGGGCCGATTCCGGATTCGGTGGTCTCAGTGGTGGACATGCGCCTCAGCTCCCGAAGACTTCACGAACGGCGTGGCCGAGGACGGGGTAGAGCGCCCCGATCATCAGCACGAGCCAGACGCCGACGACGGTCCAGAGCATCTGCTTCTGGTAGCGCGGGCCCTGGGCCCAGAAGTCGACGGCGATGACGCGCAGGCCGTTGAGCGCATGGAAGAGAATGGCGGCGACGAGGCCGTATTCCAGCAGCGCGACGAGAGGCGTCTTGTACGTGGCCACGACGGTGTCGTAGGCCTCGGGGGAGACACGCACGAGAGCGGTGTCCAGCACGTGTACGAACAGGAAGAAGAAGATGAGGACGCCGGTGACTCGATGAGCCACCCAGGACCACATTCCTTCCCGGCCGCGGTACAGCGTTCCAGCCGGCACGGAAGAACCCTCCGGGAGCGGGGACTGGGGCCTGCCGGCTTCTGTGTCGGTCGGGCCCGGCCGGGTACGGTCCACCGGCCCCCAGCATCGTAGCGACGTGTGCCTGTGGCGCTTACTCGGGGGCCGTGGGTGTGATCAAACAGGCATGCGTACGGGGTAGTGGTGGGCGGCTTCCGGGGTGGGGGCTTGTCTTGTTTGCCGGGTGCGGGTTGTTTTTGGCTTGTCGCGCAGTTCCCCGCGCCCCTAAAAGGCGCTTCGCGCCCCCTAAGGCACCGGCTGGGATGAAAAGTCCCCTACGATCCTTCTCAGCCTTCCCCTCGCCAGGCGGCGGAGCTCCTCCGCTGTCAGGAGGCGTTCTTCCTCCGGATCGTTTGTCAATCGTGACCGGATGCCGGTGAGGACCCGATCGAGGGCCTCCGCGGCGGGGATGTCGTCCAGGCAGATCACGAAGACGTGCCCGAAGCGGCTCTCGTACGCGGCGTGTGCGGCGCTCAGTGCGGTGTGGGCGGCGGAGTACGCGCCGGCCGGGAGCGGGGTGAGCGACTCGGCGGCCAGGGCCTCGGCGATGTCGGCGGGCGTCAGGTCGTACGACGCCTCGTCGGCCGCGGCGAGGAGCGCCTCCAGGTCCGGGTAGGGCCTGTGCTCGGCGACGCGGTGGGCCCAGCGAAGACTTCGGCAGCAGGTGAGGAGGGCCTGCTCGGCGTCGGTGGCGGGCGCGGTGTTGAACCCCTCCAGGGCCATGGGGCCGGGGGCGGTGCGGGACTGCTCCGGGAAGGCGACCTGGCCGGGGAGGTGCGGAATACGGTGCGAAGGCAGCGTGGGTCCTCGGCGGTGTGTGGCGAGGTCTTGTGGACCTCGCGTACGGGTCGGCTGGGGGTGGGGTGTGGGATGTGCCGTCACGTTATCGAGGGCGGTCAACGACTGTCTGAACGATGCCCGAAATTCACCCGGAGGGAAGAGTTTCGGAAACCGTGGTGGACAGTCGGGCTGGATGGACGTCGTAGGTTCGACGGTGGAGGTACGTGAGTGGAGGTACGTGAAATGGGGCGAATGCGGATAGAAAGAGCAGCCGGAGGTGCGTCGTGAACCGTGGTCGGCGCCGGGCACCCCGTAGAAGGACGCCCATGGCGCCCAAGTGGTTGCTTCCCTTCGTGGGGGTTGCTCTGGCGGGGGGTGCCGTCGTGTTCGGTGTGACCGTCTGGCCGGGCGGTGGCACGGGGGAGACGACCGCTTCCCAGCCGACGGGGGTGGGTGCGGGGAGCAGCGACTGCCCCTCCCCGTCCGCGTCGTCCTCGCGCTCGTACCCGATGTCACAGAAGCCCAGGACGATCCCGGCGGTGCGTGAGCACACGCCCGCCCGCGGTCCCGGCTGGCGACCCTCCGACGGCGCCCGGCTCGTGATCGGCGACAAGAAGCTGGCCGACGAGGGCAAGCTCACCGCCCGTGAGCTGGGTCTCACGTACGCCGGAGAGGCCGAGCCCTGCGACGGGGACGTACAGCTGGCGCTGACCGGCAAGAACCAGCCGAACTCCGAGGCGTACACGCTGACCGTGCGGAACGGGCGCGTACGGATCTCCGCGGCCACCGACACGGGCGTCTTCTACGGCACGCGCACCCTCAAACAGGAGGTGCGCGACGGCGGTACGGCGTCCGAGGGCGTCGTACGGGACGAGCCGGCCAAGCCCCAGCGCGGGTTCATGCTGGACATCGCGCGCAAGCACTTCACGGCGGGCTGGATCGAGGACCGCATCCGTGAGCTCGGCGACCTGAAGTACAACCAGCTCGGGCTGCACTTCTCCGACGACCAGGGCTTCCGCATCGAGTCCGACACGCACCCCCAGGTGGTGTCGAAGCAGCACCTCACCAAGGCACAGGTGCGGCGCATCGTGGACCTCGCGGCGAGCCGCCACATCAAGGTCGTCCCCGAGATCGACTCGCCGGGCCACCTGGGCGCGGTGATCGCCGCCTACCCGGACCTGCAGCTGCGCAACGCGAGCGGCGTGGCCGCCTCCGGCGCGGTGGACATCTCCAAGCCCAAGGCGGCGAAAATCGTCGACGATCTGCTGAACGAGTACGCGGACCTGTTCCCCGGGCCGTACTGGCACCTCGGCGCCGACGAGTACCGGGCGCTGATGGTCTCGGACCCCGAGACCTCGTATCCGCAGCTGGCGGCCGCGGCACGGGCCCGCTACGGGGCGGGGGCGACCGTGGCCGACCTGGCGACCGGCTGGATGGACGACCGGGCCGCCACGATTCGCAAGCACGACCGGACGATGCGGGCCTGGAACGACGGGTTCTTCCGCGACACCAAGGTGCAGCCGTCGCGTGACATCCAGGTCGCGTACTGGACCGGCAAGGAGATCGGGGCCCGGCAGCCGGACGAATACCTGAGCGCCGGACGCCGGGTGGTCAACTACAACGACGAGTTCCTGTACTACGTCCTCGGCGAACCCAACGATTTCGTCTATCCGACCGGGGAGCGGATCTACGAGCAGTGGACGCCGCTCGTGCTGCGCGGCACGACTCCGGTGGCCGAGCAGTACGACGACCAGATCCTGGGCGGGTCCTTCGCGGTCTGGTGCGACCTGTCGAACTCCCAGACCGAGGCACAGGTGGCACAGGGCGTAAGGATGCCGCTGCGGGCGCTGAGCCAGAAGCTGTGGGATCCGGGGAAGCCCGCCCTGTCCTGGGCGGAGTTCCAGAAGCTGGCGGACCGGGTCAGCTGAGGAGCTGACGCGTGGCGCGCCGGGCGTTCGTACGGGTTGAAACCGGTGGACGTGCGCGGCCGGTGCGCCGTATGTTCCGCGTGCCGCGCGTGAGGTTCTGGGGAGGGCCCCGTGCGGTTCTGTCCGATCCGACACGGGGGGCCACTCCACCATGCTCTGCACGCGGTGCCGACACTTCGACGCCACACCTGACGGGGTCATCTGCGCACAGTGCGCCGCGGCCGGCGCCGCGCCCGTGGCCCCGCCGCACGGGCGGGGCGCCTGGCTGAGCTCGCCCGTCGGTCTCGGCCGGGCCGTCGCCGTGCTGCTCGGCGCGGTCGTCGCCGCCGATCTGTTCGCGATCTGGGCGGACCTCGTGTCCTACGACGTGGCCGGCGACATCGCCGACGGCGACACCAGTGCGGCCGTCCCGCGCAGGGCCGAATCCGCGGACTCGCTGTTCGTGGCGGCCGGGTCCGTGCAGACGGCCGCTCTGCTCTGCACCGCCGTCGTCTTCCTCGTCTGGTTCCACCGGGTGCGGGTGAACGCCGAGGTGTTCCACCCGTTCGGGCACCGCAAGAAGCGCGGCTGGGCGGTGGGCGGCTGGTTCGTGCCGATCGTGAACCTGTGGTTCCCGCGCCGGATCGCGCTCGACATCTGGGACGCGAGCAGCTCCTGGAACGCGCCCCGCTCGCATGCGCTCGTGAACGCCTGGTGGGCGGCCTGGGTGATCAGTCAGGTCGCCGGGCGGCTCGCCTCCACCGCGTACCGCAGGGCCGAGACGGCGCCGGAGATCGAGCGGGCCGTGGGGCAGATCCTGTTCGCGGACGTAGTCGACGTCGTCGCCGCCGTCCTCGCGATCCTCTTCGTGCTCACGCTGACCCGCATGCAGGACACCAAGGCGCGCAGCGGGCCGGGCGCGCCCGTGCCCGTCTCCGGCTGACCGCGGGCGCGCCGGGGCGGATTGCCCGATTCCGGGGGCGAACTGCCGTACGGCTGTGGTGGAGTCGGCGCGAGTCGTGCCGAGATGACGGGGGGAGCCGGGATGGGCTACTGGGGCTACTACGTCGTGGGCAGAAGCGAGCGGCCGCTCGCGGAGCTCGACGCGCTGGCGGAGGCCGAGGGCATGTCGCTGCTCTCGACGGGGGACGACGGCTGGCAGGTCTGGGAGTACACGAACCAGGACGGCTCCGGTGACGTCGGGAGCATGCAGGCGCTCGCCCGCGAGACCGGGGCGCCCGCGCTCTTCGGCTATGTCATGAACAGCGACTGCGTGGCGGTCGAGGCCGCCGCTCCCGAGAGCGGCGGCTGGACCACGTGTCTGGCCCGCGGGGCCATGGCCGGGTACCTGGGCGGCGCCGAGGACGGGCTCACCGTCGAGGACTACTTCCTGGAGCCGCACGACGCCGCCGAGCGGGCCGTCGCCTGGGCCGCGGAGGCCGGGCACACCGCGAGTGCCGAGCGGCTCGCCGACCTGCTGGCCATGGAGCCCGACCCGTCCGCTCCGGTGGCCGAAAACCTGCTTTTCCAGTTACTGGACCGGCTCGGGGTCGTACCCCTGTGACACTCCCGGGCCGTCGCACGCAGTAAGGGGAAGTGCGGGCTCCATCAAGCGCAGGCGCCCAGTCGAGCGAGTTTGAGCGAGTTCGAGGAGGCGTGATGAGCCTGGTGGAACTGATCGCACAGGCCGACGAACGCGGGCTGGCCGCCAGCGGACTGGCTTGTTTGGATCGCTGCGTTCCACTGCTCGGAGGCGACGACGAGGTGCTGCGCCCGCTGTGGGCGAGCCTCGCGGGCGCGGACGCCTGGGGTGACTGGGAAGAGCGGGTCACCAAGGTGCGCGGGGAGTTGGACGTGGGGGACGCCTGGGGCGAGGGCGGTGGTCCCGGCAGTGGTTCCGTCGAGGACGAGGCCGCTCTGCTCGCCCGGCGGATGCTGGCCGCCGTGCCCGGTGAGCGGTCCGCGAGGGCGTTTCGGGAGTGGGCCGACGGCTGTTCGGTGGCCGCCCTGCGGATACACCGGCTGCTCGACCCCATGGACAAGGACTCGGCGGAGGGCGGTTCGTCGGTGACGGCCCGCCGTGAGGGGCGTACGGAGGGCATGTCCCCGCTCGTCGCCGCAGAACTGCGCCGTCAGGTCACGGTGTTGGAACTGCTCGCCGGGCACGGGGCGAACGGGGTGCGGCAGGCACTCGACGTGTCGACGGAGGGGCGGCGGGTGTTGCGGGCGGTCGTGTCACGGCGGGCGCGGGGCAGGGTCTGATACGTGACGGGGTGTTGTCCGCGAGGCAAACCCCTTGTGGCGCAAGGAACTTGTGACCTTCCTGCGGTCGCTGTGGCGGTCCTGCGCCGGTGTCGCGCATACGCCGGTTTCGTGTGACGCATCGCGCGCGGAGGGCGCTCTTCCGAGTGTGAACGACGCACAGCAGACGGCATGGACGGCGACGACGACGGGGACGGCGACGGCCACGACAGCCACGACAGCGACGACAGGGACGCAGCACGGGACACGGCACCATTCCGCGGGCAAGCCCGTTCGGTGGGCGGCTGACGTGGTGGGGATGATGCGCGAAGGGGCGCGGGTGCGTCTCGACTACTCGCCGCGGAGTCTGTGGCGGGTGGACCGGATGATCGAGGAGATACGGCGGGAGGGTACGCCGTGGGCTGCTGCCGAGCGGGTGCTGCGGGGGTTCGGTGCGTATGCGGGTGAGGTGATCGTCCGCGAGAGTGGTGGGGAGTGGGTGTCGGGGGGCGGGGACCTGTGGGTGCGGACGCCGGACGGTCGGTTGTGGGATCCGATCGATGAGGCGCGGCGGTGTTATGCGGGTGAGGGGTCGCTGCGGTTGCTCTGTCTGGACGCGTTGGGTGGGTTCGCCCCCGCCTGAACCAGTGACCGGGGCGCGTTACGGCGTCAGTACCTGGCCCAGCCTGCCTCCCGTCGACGTCCCCAACTGCGTCAGCCCGTAGTACGCCGACTTGGTCGTCGTGACCGTGCCGTTCGGGACCGGGACCCACAGGAGGGTGCCGTTGCCGTTGTCCTCGCCCTCGGTGCCGATGGTGAGGTCGGCGTAACCGTCGCCCGTGAGGTCGGTCAGTGAGACGGCGGAGCCGAACTTGTCGTCGGTCTCGGTGGCGCCGGGGACGTTCGGGGAGTCCTGGGAGAGGGACAGCGAGCCTGTGCCCGTCAGGCCGGTGGACGTGCCCTTGAGGAGCCAGACCGCGCCCGCGTTGGAGCGGTTCTTCCCGTCGCGGGTGATGTCCTCGTTCGGGGCGCCGGTCAGGACGTCCGCGTAGCCGTCGGCGTTGAAGTCCCCCACCGAGACGGAGGTGCCGAAGGCGTCGCCGGCTTCGGCGGCGCCCGCCACGCCGCTCGTGTCCTGGTGGATCGTCTTCATGCCGGTGGTGGTGAAGCCGGTGGACGAGCCCAGGACCATCGTGACCTGGCCGCCCGCCTTGGCCCCGGACTCGGAGGTGTACGGCTGGCCGATGACGATGTCGTCGTAGCCGTCGCCGTTCATGTCGCCCGCGTCGATGGAGCGGCCGCCCTTGACGGTGAGGGTGGAGACCTTCGTCAGGCCCAGCGACTTGGAGCCCTTGAACCAGACGACCTTGCCGACGCCGGACGCGTCACGGTAGTTGAGCGCCACGTCCGCGTAGCCGTCCCGGTTGAAGTCACCGGTCGTGGCGTCGGCGTAGGCCAGGGAGCCGGTCACCGTCGTGAGGTCGCCCGCCACCTCGTGGCCGTCGTCGAAGCGGGCGGCCCAGTTGCCGCCGGTGCCGGTGGCCGCGGTGAAGACGTCGTCCCTGCCGTCGGAGTTGAAGTCGCCCACGGCCACGGTCGAGCCGAACTTCGCGCTGTTGGGGTTGTAGTCGTCGCCGAGCGCCATGGTGTCCGCGTCCGTGTCGAACTTCGGGCCGTACAGGATCGTCACCGCACCCCGGTCCTTGTGCCCGGTGGTGTCGTCCTCGCCGGGCGCGCCGATCGCGAGGTCCGCGTAGCCGTCGCCGTTGATGTCGCCCCACGTGGTGGCCGCGCCCCACTGGTCGCCGGACTCCGCGGCACCCGGGACACCCGGGCTCGCCTGGTTGAGGCGGAGCTTCGACGCGGAGACGGGGGCGCTGACGCCGCCCGGCACAAGGGTGATCCAGCCGCTGCCGGTCTCCGGGGTGGCGGCCACGAGGTCGCTGACGCCGTCTCCCGTGTAGTCGGCGGTCGGCCCGCCGCCCGGACTGGCGACGGCGTACGTCACTACGCCCGACCCGCCCATCACGACGGCCCCCAGCGTCAGCCACGCTCTCCGCCTCATGCCGAGCGGCTTGTACGCGTGAGTCCTACGACGACTCAAAATCCCCACCCACATCCCCGACCCCTGGAAAAGCGACACAACAAACCGCCCGGCATACGGGCAGCCCTCCATTGAGCACACAGGGAGGGCTTCACATCATCATCGAGAACACCAGATGTGCGCTACATCACCGGAAGATGACCTCCAGGTGACCGGTTCGTGCGACGCCTGGGGCCGCCGGGGAACTGTGACATTTCTGTGAGGCCCGACGCTGATGACCTTGGAGGGCGTGGATCCGGCCGGAAGTGACCACGTCCGGCCGGACCGGAGGACGCGGAACTCGATCTCGGTGCAAACGAGGACAGTAGTGGGCCAGCAAGGGGAACCCCGTCGTGTACAGGCGTACGACGGGGAGCTGGGGGCTGCCGTCGCGCGGGCCCAGGAGGGGGACGAGGCCGCCTTCGCCGTGGCGTACCGGATCGTCCAGCCGGGCCTGCTCGGCTATCTGAGGGGTCTGGTCGGCAACGACGCGGAGGACGTCGCGTCCGACGCGTGGCTGGAGATCGCGCGGGACCTCGGGCGGTTCAAGGGGGACGGCGCGGGCTTCCGTGGGTGGACCGCGACCATCGCCCGGCACCGGGCCCTGGACCATCTGCGCCGGCAGAAGGTACGGCCCCGGGCGACCGCGCTGGAGAACGACGTCCTCGATCTGCCCGGCACCCACAGCACCTACGAGCAGGCCCTGGAGTCCCTCGCCACCCAGCACGCCCTGGAACTGGTGGCCCGGCTGCCTCGCGACCAGGCGGAAGCCGTGCTGCTGCGGGTGGTGGTCGGCCTGGACGGGCCCGCCGCCGCCCGCGTTCTCGGCAAGCGCCCGGGCGCGGTTCGTACCGCCGCTCACCGTGGACTCAAACGCCTCGCACGGCTGCTCGGCGGGGAGGGTGTGACGGATGAGGGCCCCCAGACGCTGGGGGAGTCGAGATGAACGGCGACGACAGGCTGCCGTCGGGTGGAGGTGACGTGGGCATGGGCGGACAACAGGGCGACAGCACGCCATCCGGCCGCCACTTCGCGCGTCCCGGGGCGGACGACCCGCGGGACTTCCCCACGGGCGGGCTCCCCACGGGCGCCTCGTCCGCCGCTGTGGATGTGCTCCTCGCCGCCGTGCGGGCCGGTCACGTGGACAGTGAGCGCGAGGCGCAGGCCGTCGCGGCGTTCCGGGCGGCACGCGCGCAGGGGGCCCACACGGCCCATACCCGGCGGCGCGACGACTGGCGTCCCCACGTCGAGAGGCGGGCCGGGCGTTCGCTGCGGGCCACGCTCGCGGCGCTGCTGGCCAGCGTGACCCTCGGTGGAGTCGCCGTGGCCGCGATCGGCGTCTCGTCGGACAGCGACCGCGACGGCGAGGGGAACGGGCGCGGCGGCCCGTCGAGCAGCGCCCCCGAGTTGCCCTCGGCCACGCCCTCGGAATCGGCCGGCGCGGTGGCGCCCGCTCCGGGGGCTTCTTCGCCGGGCGGCCCCTCGGACCACCCCCCGCAGGCCAAGGACACCGAGGCCCACTGCCGTGCGTACGAGAAGGTCATGAGGCGCGGCAAGGCCATGGAGGCCACCGCCTGGCGGCACCTGATCGACGCGGCGGGCGGCAAGGCGAACGTGCGCGCGTACTGCGCCGAGCAGCTGAGCGAGAGCGACAGCGGCAACAACGGGCAAGGGCAGGGACAGGGGCAGGGGCAGAGCCAGGGCAACAGCGCGGACCCGTCCGCGGCGTCCAGCGCCGGGGGTGGCACGGACGGCACCGGAGGCACTGGCGGCACCGGCGGTACCGGAGGCGCGGGCGACCCCGCCGCCTCCACGCGCGCCGCGACCCCCGAGACGGGGAAGTCCAAGAAGGACTAGCGCCCGCGCCGGAGACATCCCGAAAGTCGGAATAGACCGGATAGCCCGGATAACGCGGAAAGTTCGGGCAGTTCAGCAAGTTCAGCAAGTTCAGACAGTCCGGAGCGCTCAGGAAGCCCGGGAAGTCCAGATGGTTCAGGTGGCCCAGGAAGTCCGGAAAGAAGTAAGGCCGGCGTGCTCGCAAGACCCCCGTACCTGCAAGACACCCGGCCAACTCCGCCGACGGCAACGGCCGGGGCCGCCACCCCCCACAGGAGAGGCCCCGGCCGTCGCACGGCACGGGCCGCGCGGCGACCCGTACTCTCTACAGCGCCGTGGGCTCGTTTTCTGTCACACCTCAGGGCATCACGAGTTAGTTGCAGGCTCTACGGACATGGACGGGGAGCGGTTTCAGGCCGTAACGTGCGTTTCGCGCCGGAGCGCGGAGGGCGGACGACCACCGCAACCACCTACGGCCTGTAAACCGCAACCATCAATTGAGGAACCACGACGGCGAGAACCGGATCCGCGAGAGCGGCGCCGGTTTGGGCGCAAAAAGGGGCGCGCGTAGGTGCTGGGGGACGACGCGGAGCTGACCGCCGCCGTGCTTGCGGCACAGGACGGGGACGAGACCGCGTTCCGGACTGTGTACCGCGCGGTGCACCCAAGGTTGCTCGGATACGTTCGGACACTGGTCGGCGACCCGGACGCGGAGGACGTCACCTCCGAGGCGTGGTTGCAGATAGCCAGGGACCTGGAGCGGTTCAGCGGGGACGCGGACCGGTTCCGGGGCTGGGCCGCCCGTATCGCCCGCAACCGCGCGCTCGATCTCATACGCATGCGCGGCCGGCGCCCGGCGATCGGCGGTGACGAGACCGAGCTGACCGGAAAGGCCGGCGAGTCGGACACGGCGGGCGAGGCCATCGAGGCGCTCGCCACCGACCGCACGCTCTCACTGATAGCCCAGCTCCCGCAGGACCAGGCGGAGGCGGTCGTCCTGCGCGTCGTCGTGGGCCTCGACGCCAAGACGGCAGCCGAGACCCTGGGCAAGCGGCCCGGCGCCGTACGCACCGCCGCCCACCGTGGACTGAAGCGGCTCGCGGAGCTGCTCGGCGCGGACCCGGAATCAACCGGTTCGCTCGACGCCGTACCCCCACAGAGAGAACCGCGGACACACGCGGTGACGTCCGCCGGTGTGACGCATATCCGGTCGCGGACGCAGAAGGACATGTGATGGCCGACGAGCAGTACAAGTGGCTGGACCGCGACGCCGCAGAAAGCCTGCTGCGTGGTGAGCCGCTCGAAGCCGTCGACGCCGACACCCGCGCAGCCGTTGGCCGGCTCACCGGGGCCCTGGACGCACTGACCGCCGACCTTCCCGCCGCGGACGCCGAACTCCCGGGCGAGGAAGCGGCGTTGGCCGCCTTCCGTAAAGTGCGTGCCGAGCGGGACGGCGAGGACACGACACTCTCCAGCCGTAGCCGTACGGATGCCACGGAGGGGTCCGCCGACGCCGGTCTGGTGCGGTTCGGGCGGCCTGAGCCGGATGAGCGGCGGCCCCGCTGGGGCCGTCCCGTGCGGTTCGCGATGGCCGCGGCGCTGGCCGCCGGGATGCTCGGCGGGGTCGCCGTCGCGGCCGGGACCGGTGTCCTGCCGACTCCGTTCCGTGACGACCGGCCGGAGCCCGCCTCGACGGTGTCGGCCCCGGCGCCGCCGGACCGGCCGTTCGTGTCGCCGTCGCCCGAGTCCACCGCGAACGGGTCGTCCGGTGAACCGTCGCCCGGCGACGGCACGGGCCGAGCGAACCCTGGGGGCGCCCGGAACGATTCGGCCCAGGGTGGTGACCGCTCCCAGCAGCCGGGCTCCAAGAATTCCAAGAATTCCGGGAAGGACTGGCAGGGCACCGGCCGCGGGTGGTACGGCGGGGCTCTCTCGGCCTGCCGCGACGTCCGGGACGGCAAGAAACTGGGCTTCGGCCGCATGCGCAACCTGGAGGACGCGGCGGGCGGCAAGAGCAAGGTGAACAAGTACTGCGCGGCCATCCTGGGCAGCCAGGGCGGCCGCACCGGCACGGGCTCCTCGGGCAAGGCCGGCACCACCGGTAACGGCGGCACGGGCTCCGGCCAGGGCAACAACGGCCAGGGCAACAACGGTCGAGGCAATGACGACCAAGGCAACAACGGTCAGGGCAACAACGGTCAGGGGAACAACGGCCAGGGCAACGGCGCCGGAGGCAAGGGCGGTAACGGCCAAGGGGACGACGACTAGCTCCGGCACCGTGCCCAGCGGCGACGGCCATCACGGCAACGGCCACCACGGCAACGGCGGCCTCGTCGGTGTCTCTCCACTGACCCCGTCCTGACCTGCGATTTTGTGGCGCGGCAGATATTTTTCCCAGCCTGGTGTGACGTTTTCGGCCGCCGGAGCGCAGTACTCAGTGAGCCGACTGGTCATCGGCCGTCGCACAGAGCCGGGGTTCCCCCCGTACCCCAAGCTCAGTGCACATCGGCGCGGGCGGGACACGTTCCCCCGGTCCCGCCCGCGCCCGCACTTCCTCCCGAGGGTCACCAGTACACGACGACCTTGTCCCCGGTCCGCACCTGCGCGAACAGCTCCGCGATCTTCGCCTCGTCGCGCACGTTGACGCAGCCGTGGGATGCCCCGTAGTAGCCGCGGGCCGCGAAGTCCGAGGAGTAGTGGACCGCCTGGCCGCCGCTGAAGAACATCGCGTACGGCATGGCTGTGTCGTAGAGGGTCGACCAGTGGTGGCGGGACTTGAAGGAGACGCTGAACACCCCTTCGCGGGTCGGCGTGTACTCCGAGCCGAACCGCACCTCGACCGTCGACAGCGTCCGCCCGTCGATCATCCAGCGCAGGGTCCGGCTGGTCTTGCTGATGCACAGCACCCGGCCCGTCATGCACCGCGGACCGGGCTGAGCGGCCGGCTGCCCGCCGAACGCGTACAGCTCCCACTTGGTCGGCTCCCGCGTCATGCCCAGCAGCCGCGCCCAGGTCACGCTGTCGGTCGCACCCGTCCGTGGCAGCCCGCGCTTGCCCTGGAAGCCCTTCACGGCCTGGACGGTCAGGTCGTCGTACACGCCGGTGGGCCCGTCGAAGAGCCAGGCGACCTGCCGCAGCCGGGCCTGTATCTCACGTATGCCAAGGCCCTTGTCGCCCCGGTGCCAGAGGACCTGCGGCGGGGGAGCGGAGGGAAGCGGGGGAGACGAGGGGGTCGAGCGGGTCGAGGTGGTCGGCGGTTTCCCGCCGTTCCCGTTCCCGTTCCCGCTTCCGATCCCGCTCCCGTCCCCGTTGTCGCTCTTCTCGCTCCCCCCGCCCTTCTGGTCCGTATCGGCCCTGCCGCTGTTCTCGCCACTCCCCGTGGCTCCGTCCGGCGTGGCCGTGATGTCGATGCGTATCGGCTGGCGCCGGCCGTTCTCCACGTCCACCGACTGGGCCGTGCATCCGCCGACCGCGACGAGCGCCACCAGCACGGCCACCGATCTCCGCATGCCCCTGATCCGCATACCGGCCCCCCAGCCGCCTCACCGTGCCCCGGGATCCCGCTCGATGTCCGGTCGTGCCCACTGAGATGTACCCCTGAGATGTTCCCCGTTCGCGACCGGTCGCGAACCCGCGACATTGTGGGGAACGAGCAGGGGGCGGACCCTTGTGAGCAAGGTCCCAGCGTGGGCCCCTCCACCGGGAGCACGGCCACCGCTACAGTCCGTCAGCGAGGGTCGTCGTACCAGCGGGTAACCAAGCAATGCGGAGGCACACCATGGCGCGCGAGTCGGAGTCCGGACTGCCCATCGAGCCCGTGTACGGTCCGGACGCCCTGGAAGGCTGGGATCCGGCGGACAAGCTGGGGGAGCCGGGGGCGTACCCCTTCACGCGCGGCGTCTACCCGTCGATGTACACCGGACGGCCGTGGACGATGCGTCAGTACGCCGGGTTCGGGACGGCGGTCGAGTCCAACGCCCGCTACAAGCAGCTCATCGCCAACGGCACCATGGGTCTGTCGGTCGCCTTCGACCTGCCCACCCAGATGGGCCACGACTCCGACGCGCCGATCGCGCACGGCGAGGTCGGCAAGGTGGGTGTGGCGATCGACTCGGTCGACGACATGCGGGTGCTGTTCGGCGGGATCCCGCTGGACAAGGTGTCGACGTCGATGACGATCAACGCCCCTGCGGCTCTTCTCCTGCTGCTGTACCAACTGGTGGCCGAGGAGCAGGGCGTCAGCGCGGACAAGCTGACCGGCACGATCCAGAACGACGTGCTGAAGGAGTACATCGCGCGCGGGACGTACATCTTCCCGCCCAAGCCCTCGCTCCGTCTGATCGCCGACATCTTCAAGTACTGCAAGGCCGAGATCCCGAAGTGGAACACGATCTCGATCTCCGGCTACCACATGGCGGAGGCGGGCGCGACTCCCGCGCAGGAGATCGCGTTCACGCTGGCCGACGGCATCGAGTACGTGCGTACGGCGGTGGCGGCGGGCATGGACGTCGACGACTTCGCGCCCCGGCTCTCCTTCTTCTTCGTGGCCCGCACGACGATCCTCGAAGAGGTGGCCAAGTTCCGGGCGGCCCGGCGGATCTGGGCGCGGGTGATGCGGGAGGAGTTCGGCGCGAAGAACCCCAAGTCGCTGATGCTGCGCTTCCACACCCAGACGGCCGGCGTGCAGCTGACCGCCCAGCAGCCGGAGGTGAACCTGGTCCGGGTCGCCGTCCAGGGCCTGGCGGCGGTCCTCGGCGGCACCCAGTCGCTGCACACGAACTCCTTCGACGAGGCCATCGCCCTCCCCACGGACAAGAGTGCGCGGCTGGCGCTCCGTACCCAGCAGGTCCTCGCCTACGAGACGGACGTGACCGCGACCGTCGACCCCTTCGCGGGCTCCTACGTCATCGAGAAGATGACCGACGATGTCGAGGCCGCGGCCGTGGAGCTGATGACGAAGGTCGAGGACCTCGGCGGCGCGGTCGACGCGATCGAGCGGGGCTTCCAGAAGAACGAGATCGAGCGCAGCGCCTACCGGATCGCCCAGGAGACGGACTCGGGCGAGCGCGTGGTCGTGGGCGTCAACCGCTTCCAGCTCGACGAGGAGGAGCCGTACGAGCCGCTGCGCGTCGATCCGGCCATCGAGGCCCAGCAGGCCGAACGGCTGGCCAAGCTCCGTGCCGAGCGTGACCAGCCGGCCGTCGACGCGGCCCTCGCCGACCTGAAGAAGGCCGCCGAGGGCACGGACAACGTCCTCTACCCGATGAAGGAGGCCCTGCGGGCACGGGCGACCGTGGGCGAGGCGTGCAACGCCCTGCGCGAGGTGTGGGGGACCTACGTGCCGAGCGATGTGTTCTGAGCCGGGGGCCGGGCGGTCGCCTCGCGTGGGCGACCGCGGCGGTCCCCCGGCGTGACGGTCAGGCCTTGCTCGGGTGCCCGTTCGCCCGGGCCCGGCGTATGGCCCGGGTGACGACCGGCGGGAGGAGGTCCACGGCGAGCCGGCGGGCGCGGCTGCGCCGGGGGCGGGGACGCGGGGCCGCCGCCTCGCGGCGAGGAGCCGGAGCG
>NZ_VMNX01000102.1 GCF_009377235.1 Streptomyces acidicola | reverse complement strand
GATCGCACGCGGGCTCGGGCGGGCGTACGGGGACGCGGCGCAGAACGCGGGCGGCGCCGTGCTCGACATGACGGGTCTGGACCGCGTCCACGCCATCGACGTGGACGGCGGGACCGTGCTCTGCGACGCGGGCGTGTCGCTGCACCGGCTGATGGAGGTGCTGCTGCCGCTGGGCTGGTTCGTGCCGGTCACGCCCGGAACGCGGTACGTCACGGTCGGCGGCGCGATCGGCGCGGACATCCACGGCAAGAACCACCACGTATCGGGTTCGTTCTCGCGTCATGTGCTGTCCCTGGAACTACTGACGGCCGACGGCGAGATCCGTACCGTGAGCCGCGGGACGCCGCTGTTCGACGCGACGACGGGCGGCATGGGCCTGACCGGTGTGATCCTCACGGCGACCGTCCGGCTGCTGCCGGTGGAGACCTCGCTGCTGTCGGTCGACACGGAACGCGCCCGCGACCTGGACGATCTGATCGCCCGCCTCACCACGACGGACGACCGCTACCGCTACTCCGTCGCGTGGATCGACCTCCTCGCGCGTGGCGCGTCGACGGGCCGCTCGGTGCTGACCCGCGGCGACCACGCGCCCCTGGACGCACTGCCCACGCGCGCGCGGAGAAATCCGTTGGAATTCCGGACCCACCGACTCCCCGCCGTCCCCGCCCACGTTCCGGAAGGGCTGCTGGGCCGCACGACCGTGGGCGTCTTCAACGCGCTCTGGTACCGGAAGACGCCCCGCTCGCGCACGGGCGAACTGCAACGGATCGCCAGCTTCTTCCACCCCCTCGACGGCGTCCCCCACTGGAACCGCGTCTACGGCAGGTCCGGCTTCGTCCAGTACCAGTTCGTCGTCGGCTACGGCCGCGAAGAGGCCCTGCGGCGGATCGTCCAGCGGATCTCACGGCACCGCTGCCCGTCCTTCCTCGCCGTGCTGAAACGCTTCGGGGAGGGCGATCCGGGGTGGCTGTCCTTCCCGATGCCCGGCTGGACGCTGGCCCTGGACATTCCCGCGGGCCTCCCGGGCCTCGCTGCCTTCCTCGACGAGCTGGACGAGGAGGTCGCGGCGGCGGACGGCCGCGTCTACCTGGCGAAGGACGCCCGGCTGCGGCCCGAGCTGCTGGCGGCCATGTATCCCCGGCTGGCCGAATTCCGGGAACTCCGCCGGACGTTGGACCCCCGCGGCGTTTTTGTGTCGGACCTGGCCCGACGGCTCGACCTCTGAGACCGCCAAGGCCTCTGAGATCACTGAGGCCAATGAGGCTGTGAGGCTGTGAGGCCTACGAGACCGCTGAGGCTTCTGCTCCCACTTCCTCCTGTCTGCCGCTGAAGGACCTGTTCGTTGAGCCCTTTTCCCTCTCTCACTCCAAGATTCCCAGGAGCTGTCATGAAGGACGCCTTCGGTACCCCCCAGTCCCTGCTGGTCCTCGGCGGCACGTCGGACATCGCGCTGGCCACCGCGCGCCGCCTGATCACCCGCCGCACGCGCACGGTGTGGCTGGCCGGACGCCCCTCGCCCGACCTGGACGACGCGGCCGCCCACCTGCGCGGACTGGGCGCCGACGTACGCACCGTCGCCTTCGACGCGCTCGCCCCCGCCTCCCACGAGACGGTCCTCGGCAAGGTGTTCGCCGAGGGCGACGTCGACATGGTGCTGCTCGCCTTCGGGGTGCTCGGCGACCAGGCGAACGACGAGCGGGACCCGGTGGCCGCGGTGCGCGTCGCACAGACCAACTACACGGGCGCGGTCTCGGCCGGGCTCGTGTGCGCACGGGCGCTCCAGGTCCAGGGGCACGGGTCGCTCGTGGTGCTGTCGTCGGTCGCGGGCGAGCGGGCCCGCCGCGCCAACTTCATCTACGGCTCCAGCAAGGCCGGCCTCGACGCCTTCGCCCAGGGCCTCGGTGACGCCCTGCACGGCACGGGCGTCCACGTCATGGTCGTCCGCCCCGGCTTCGTACGCTCCCGGATGACGGCCGGTCTCCCGGAGGCCCCTCTGGCGACGACCCCCGAGGCGGTCGCGTCCGCCATCGAACTGGGGCTCCGCCGTCGCTCGGAGACGGTGTGGGTGCCCGGGACACTGCGCCTGGTGATGTCGGCACTGCGCCACGTGCCACGGCCGCTGTTCCGAAAGCTGCCGCTCTAGCCCGTGAGAACACGTCAGCCACCCATACCCGGGGCGAACCCGCTACCGGTTGAGCGAGACCACCACGGCCTTGCTCATCGGGTTCCCGCTCTGGTTGACCTGGACGTGCCCCACCCCGATCACCTCGTCCGTGCCGGGCAGCCGGGCCAGTTCCTTCAGCCACAGCGACTGCCGCGACGTACTGCGGACCCCGTCCTTGTTCGGCAGCCGGGAACGGGTGATCTTCTGGCAGGTGCCGTCCGCCGTGAGGTACCAGTTGCCGTGCAGGAAGAGCCCGTTGGCATCGTCGCTCAGCACGGGGATCCGCTCGGCGCACCGGCCCGGCGCCTGAGGCTGCTCGGCCCAGCGTCCGCCGTCCCAGCGCAGCCGTATCGCCTCGTCGTCCGGCTCGTCCTCGACTTCGCCGTGGTTGAAGCTGTGCGTGCCGTACGCCCGCATGTCGTCCTCCGCGAGCGCGACGACGGTGTCGAGCCAGGCGCCGGGCTCGGGCGGCACCGGCTCCGGGAAGTGGTACTCGGGGGTCTCGGCGCGGCTCCACGTGCGGCCGTCCCAGTGCACGGCCACCGGTTGGGTGTACTCGCTCTCTCCGGGGCCGTCGGTCGTGCGGGTGTCGCGGTACCCCACCGCCCACAGGTCGTCCGTGGTGTTGCCGTCGAGCGAGGCGAGACCGTCGGCGGGCACACGCATGACGGTCCACCGGGTGCCGTCCCAGTGCTGCACGCGCCCCTCGCCGGTCAGCACCCAGACGTCGTCCGGGCCGAAGGCCTTGATGTCTTCGACGCGTTCACTCGGCGCCGGTTCCAGCGGGGACCAGCGCGTGCCGTCCCAGCGGACGATCCGCGTCTCGCCGGTGGAGCCGGCCGTAGCGTCGGTCAGCCAGACCTCGCCGGAGCCCACCGCGGTCAGCGCGGCCTCCTGGACCTCCGTGCCGATGGCCTCCGGCATGGGCTGTTCGCGCCAGTCCTCCCCGTCGTAGCGGAGCAGGAAGGGGTCGCCCGTCCCGTCCGCGCGCCGGCGGCTGCCGTAGGCCCAGATGTCGTCCTCGGAGACCACGGCCATGTCGCCCAGGGCCGCCGATCCGTCGAGGATGCGGTCGTACGACCAGGACAGGCCGGGCTCGCCGGAGCCCTCGGCCCCCGGGGAGCGCTTACTGCTCCCGGCCCCGTCGTCAGAGCCGCTCTCGTCCTGCCCACCGCAGCCGGCCACTGCGAGAGCGAGCACCACGAGCAGCGCCGCGGTCCTGCGCATCATCCCCCTCGCCCCCTTCAGCACCCCCCGGTGCCTCAGCGCGTCGGCAGGGTGGTGTCCCTCTCGGTCGGCGCCCCCGCCTGCGGCGGCACGACCGCTCCGCCGAAGGCGAACTCCCGGAGCTTGCGCCACACTCCGTCCGCGCCCTGTTCATAGAGCGCGAACCCGGTGCAGGGCCACTCCGCCTCGTACTCGGAGAGCTCCTCGTACGCCCGGTCCATCGCCTCGTCGGCGATGCCGTGCGCCACCGTGACGTGCGGGTGGTACGGGAAGGCGAGCTCGCGCGCCACCGGGCCCGACACGTCCCGGACCTGCTTCTGCAGCCACGTACAGGCCTCCGCCCCGTCGGCGACCTGTACGAACACAACGGGCGACAGCGGCCGGAAGGTTCCCGTGCCGGACAGCCTCATCAGGAAGGGGCGCCCGGCGGCCGCGACGTCGGTCAGATGGTCCTCGATCGCGGGCAGTTCCGAGTCGTCGACCTCCGTCGGCGGCAGCAGGGTGACGTGGGTGGGGATGCCGGAAGCCGCGGGGTCGCCGAAGCCCGCGCGCTGCTCCTGGAGCAGGCTGCCATGAGGCTCCGGGACCGCGATCGAAACACCGATCGTTACGGTCCCCACGTCGTCTCCTGTCGTCCGGTGTCGTCTGTGTGGTCGATTGGGTCTGCCGTCAGGGTCTGCCGTCCGCGGCTACCGTCCGCGTCTGTCATCCGAGTCTCTCGCGTGTCCGAGCGGTCGGCAGGCAGGGGTGATCGAGGCCTGGCTATCGACTGTACGGCGATGCGGCTCGACGAGGGGAGGGCGGCCGGACGGCTCAGTGCTTGGCGGGCAGGAAGCCCACTCTCGCGTACGCCTGGGCGAGTGTCTCCGCCGCGACACCGCGCGCCTTCTCTGCGCCCTTGGCGAGGATCGAGTCGAGCGTCTCGGAGTCGTCCAGATACTGCTGGGTGCGCTCCCGGAACGGAGTCACGAACTCCGTCATGACCTCGGCGAGATCGGTCTTGAGCGCGCCGTAGCCCTTGCCCGCGTACTTCTCTTCCAGTTCCGCGATTCCGGCCCCGGACAGGGTCGAGTAGATGGTCAGCAGATTGCTGACACCCGGCTTGTTCTCCGCGTCGTAACGGATGACCGTGTCGGTGTCGGTGACCGCGCTCTTCACCTTCTTGGCCGTCACCTTGGGATCGTCGAGCAGGTTGATCAACCCCTTCGGGGTTGATGCCGACTTGCTCATCTTGATCGACGGGTCCTGAAGGTCGTAGATCTTCGCCGTCTCCTTCAGGATGTACGGCTTCGGGAGGGTGAAGGTCTCCCCGAAACGGCCGTTGAAGCGCTCGGCGAGGTCGCGGGTCAGCTCGATGTGCTGGCGCTGGTCCTCGCCGACCGGGACCTCGTCGGCCTGGTACAGCAGGATGTCCGCGACCTGGAGGATCGGGTACGTGAAGAGCCCGACGCTGGCCCGGTCGGCGCCCTGCTTGGCGGACTTGTCCTTGAACTGGGTCATGCGGGACGCCTCGCCGAAGCCGGTCAGGCAGTTCATGATCCAGGCGAGCTGCGCGTGCTCGGGGACATGGCTCTGGACGAACAGGGTGCACCGCTCCGGGTCCAGCCCGGCGGCGAGCAGCTGGGCGGCGGCGAGCCGGGTGTTGGCGCGCAGCTCGGCCGGGTCCTGTGGAACCGTGATCGCGTGCAGGTCGACGACCATGTAGAACGCGTCGTGGGACTCCTGCAGGGCCACCCACTGGCGCACGGCGCCGAGGTAGTTGCCGAGGTGGAACGAGCCTGCGGTGGGCTGGATTCCGGAGAGCACCCGGGGTCGATCAGAGGCCATGCTCACCATTCTCTCAGGTGCCGGGACCCACTCCGGAACTGGTGGGAAACAGATGTGACACAGGTGGGAACCGATCCCCGTCGGCCGGTGTAACAAAGACGTGAGAACGCGGGAGGGGGGCCGCATCGTCGATGAGGCCGCGGTGATCGCACGCGTACGCACCGGTGATCCGGAGGCGTACGCGGACCTGGTGCGCGCCCACACGGGCATCGCGCTCAGGGCTGCCCGCGCGCTCGGAGCGGGTGCGGACGCGGAGGACGTGGTGCAGCAGGCCTTCTTCAAGGCGTACTGCTCCCTGGGGCGCTTCCGGGAAGGCATGGCGTTCCGGCCGTGGCTGCTGTCGATCGTCGCCAATGAGACGAGGAACACAGTGCGGGCGGCGGGGCGCCGACGGACGCTGGCCGGCCGGGAGGCGGCACTGATCGAGACGGAGCCGCTGATACCGGACTCGGCGGACCCGGCGGCCGCGGCCCTGGAGATAGAGCGCCGCGTGGCACTGCTGCGCGCGCTGGAGAAGCTGAGCGAGGAGCACCGTCTGGTCGTCACGTACCGCTATCTGCTGGAAATGGACGAACCCGAGACCGCGGAGGCCCTCGGCTGGCCCCGGGGCACGGTGAAGTCCCGTCTGAGCCGCGCCCTGCGCAAGCTGGGGCGGCTGCTGCCGGAGTTCGAGCCGAGGGAAGGAGGTGAGGAGGGTGAGTGAGCCGTACGGGGACGAGGACGCCGAGGTCGAAGGCGGCAGGGCCGGGCGCGGCGATGTCGATGTCGGGCACAGCGATGGCAGGCACGGCGATGTCGGGGGCCGTGATGTCGGCGGCGGTAAGGCCGGGGACGGTGAGGCCAGGGGCGGTGAGACCGAGGACGGGGGCCGGATGGCTTCAGGCGGCCCTGGAGCCGAGGAGACCGGGGGCCCGGCTCGGCGCCCGGGCGGGGACGCGGGCCGGGGCGGCCGTGATCCCGGGGAGCCCGGCGGATCGCGTCAGCGGCCGGCTCGCGCCGCCGACCGACGTGCTTCCCGGTTGCCCGAGGAGCTGACGGCGCTCGGAAGGTCACTGGACCGGCCGGGGGCCGACGGGGACGGCGGGTGCGAGACGATGGTCGAGCGCGTCCTTCAGCAGATACTCGCCGAGCAGGTGCCGACTCCGACCCCGGTGGCCGGGCGCCCCGGTCCCGGCGAGCGGCTGCGGAGGGTGCGCCGCTGGGCCCGCGCGCACTGGCGCACGCTGACGGCCGTGCTCTGCGGGCTGCTCACCGCCCTCGTGCTCACGCCTCCGGTGCGGGCGTCGGTGGCCGACTGGTTCGGCTTCGGCGGCGTCGAAGTGCGGTACGACCCGTCGGCGGTGCCCACGCCCGGGGCGTCGGTGCCGGGGTGCGGGACGTCCGTCTCGCCGGCGGAGGCCGAGCGGCGGGCGGGGTTCACTCCTCGTGTGCCGGAGGCACTGGGGACGCCGGCCGCGATGACGGTGACGCGCCAGCCACACGACCGGTACCTGATCAGCCTGTGCTGGCGGGAGCAGGGGCACACGGTCCGGCTGGACGAGTTCCCGGCCCGCCTCGACATCGGCTTCGTCAAGGGCGTCCGCGAGCAGCCCGACTGGGTGTCCCTGGGCCGGCCCGACGACGCGGGCGACGGCCTCTCGGACACCGCTCTGTGGTTTCCGCGCCCGCACCTGCTGACCTTCTGGCTGACCGACGAGAACGGCGACCGGTTCGTCCGCTCCGAGCGCACAGCCGGCCCCACGCTGCTGTGGACGCACAGGCAGGCGGACGGCAGCGACCTGACGCTGCGCCTGGAGGGGGTGGCGTCGAAGACACGGGCGCTGGAGATCGCGAGGTCGCTCGGCTGAGGAAAGTTCGGGCGGAGTGGGAACCCCGGTGGGTCGAGCGGTGTACCAGGAATGACACTGCGAGTGCGGGTGGTCCGCACCGAGTCTGATGGGGGTGTCGGATGCGCTGGATGCGTGACGGGGTGGTGCATGACTGGCTGCATGACTGGCTGCGTAAACCGGGGGTGCTGTTAGGGGCACTGGCGACAGCTTTCGCCCTTGTGCTGCTGGGGGCGCCGTCCTCGGTGGCGGGAGGACCGACGAGCGTGCTGCTGGCTTCACCCACCAGCAGCCAGACAGCCTCGCTGTACTCGACGGATGATGGCTACAACCTCCTGGAAACACTCCTCGGCCGCACGGGCGGCGACCTCGACCGCAGCGAGGAGAAGCCGCCGAAGCTGGACGAGACCATAGGCCACTCGGTCAACGTCACCTGGCTGATCCACGACGTCAACCCATGGCGCGTGGACCAGGTTTACCCCCTGGTGCCCGAGACCCGTGGCGTCTGGATCCACACGACGATGGGCGTCCCGAACGGCAAGGACGGCATCTGGCACAAGGCGGAGCGGCCGGAGGAGCTACGGTCGCTGCTCACGGATCTCGGAGTCATGGGCGAGGCGCCGAAGAGCGAGGGCGAGGGCGCGAACGCGCCGGCAGACCGACCATCGAACGACGATGTCACCGCCGCCCCAGCAACCAACGACAGCCGTCCCGCCAGGGCAGCCGCCGCGAGCACGGGCCTCGGCACCAACTGGTGGTGGGCGATACCGGGACTGGCAGTCGGCGCGTCACTGGCCCTGGCGCTGCGCCCGCTGGCAGTGCGCGCCGGATGGCCCCCGTCCACGCACTGGCGGACCGGGTGGAGGCACCACCGAGAGCCCGGACCACGGCAGGAACTGCGAGACATCTGACCTGGCCCTGGGCTGCGGCGGCACTCCTCGGAACGGCACCCTTCGGATACGCCGCGCGGCGGCCCGACACGAGTCCGGGTCGCCGCGGGAACCACGACCGGAGGCGATCGGCGGGTGAGACCGGCAGTCACCGCTCGGTGGCCTCAGCCGAGGTCGATCTCCGGGTACAGCGGGAAGCCGGCCACGAGGTCGGTGGCCCGGTGGGAGATCTCATCCGCGACCTTCGGGTCGAGCACATGCTGGGCCTTGGAGGGGGCGCCCTTGGAGGTGGTGCCGGGCTCCGTGGTGGTGAGGACACGGTCGATGAGGCCGGCGACCTCGTCCATCTCCGCGGTGCCCAGGCCTCGGGTGGTCAGCGCGGGCGTGCCGATGCGGATGCCGGAGGTGTACCAGGCGCCGTTCGGGTCGGAGGGGATGGCGTTGCGGTTGGTGACGATGCCCGAGTCGAGCAGTGCGGACTCGGCCTGGCGGCCGGTGAGGCCGTAGGAGGAGGCGACATCGATCAGGTTGAGGTGGTTGTCGGTGCCGCCGGTGACGAGGGTGGCGCCACGACGCATCAGGCCCTCGGCGAGGGCGCGGGAGTTGTCGACGACGGCCTGGGCGTAGTCACGGAACTCGGGGCGGCGTGCCTCGGCGAGCGCGACGGCCTTGGCGGCCATGACGTGCGGGAGGGGGCCGCCGAGGACCATCGGGCAGCCGCGGTCGACCTGGTCCTTGAGGGAGTCGTCGCAAAGGACCATGCCGCCGCGCGGGCCGCGCAGCGACTTGTGGGTGGTCGTGGTGACGATCTGGGCGTGCGGAACCGGGTCGAAGTCACCGGTGAGGACCTTGCCGGCGACCAGGCCCGCGAAGTGGGCCATGTCCACCATGAGCGTGGCGCCGACCTCGTCGGCGATCTCGCGCATGATCCGGAAGTTCACGAGACGGGGGTAGGCGGAGTAGCCGGCGACGATGATCAGCGGCTTGAACTCGCGGGCGGAAGCACGCAGGGCCTCGTAGTCGAGCAGGCCGGTGGAGGGGTCGGTGCCGTAGGAGCGCTGGTCGAACATCTTGCCGGAGATGTTCGGGCGGAAGCCGTGGGTGAGGTGGCCGCCGGCATCCAGGGACATGCCGAGCATGCGCTGGTTGCCGAAAGCCTGGCGGAGCTCGGCCCAGTCGGCGTCGGAGAGGTCGTTGACCTGGCGGACGCCGGCCTTCTCCAGGGCGGGAGTCTCGACACGCTGGGCGAGGACGGCCCAGAAGGCGACGAGGTTGGCGTCGATGCCGGAGTGCGGCTGGACGTAGGCGTGCTGGGCGCCGAAGAGCTCGCGGGCGTGCTCGGCGGCGAGGGACTCGACGGTGTCGACGTTGCGGCAGCCGGCGTAGAAGCGGCGGCCGACGGTGCCCTCGGCGTACTTGTCGCTGAACCAGTTGCCCATGGCCAGGAGGGTGGCCGGGGAGGCGTAGTTCTCGGAGGCGATCAGCTTGAGCATCTCGCGCTGGTCGGAGACCTCCTGTCCGATGGCGTCGGCGACGCGGGGCTCCACGGCCCGGATGACGTCGAGGGCGGCACGGAAGGCGGTGGACTCGGTGGAGAGAGGCGCAGAGTTGTCGGACATGAGGACCTCCGGACGTGGCGTTCGGCGTGCACGGTACGGCCCAGGCGCACGGCACTCGCGTACTCGGGCCGCTCCCCGATGGTCGGTCCCATCCCAGCGCGCCAGTCACGGCCCGCCGCTCACCCTACCGGGCACGCCGGAGCAGCGGGTTCGCACGTCCACCATGCGAGCGTCAAGCGGTACGACGCCCTCGACGTGGGCGTGGACGTGTATGTACTGGACAAGGCCTGGCCCAACTCCGCCTCGCACGGCAGGCGGTCGGAATTCGGGTCACAGAATCACGTGCGGCAGGAACCGTGCGTACTCGTCCGTGACCAGTCCCGACGACTCGCGGATACCCAGCCCGGCCGACTCGTTCTCCACGACCCACGCGCCGAGCACCACCCGGTTGCCGTCGAAGGACGGCAGGGGAGCCAGTTCCTGGTAGCAGCAGGGCTCTTCCCGGGCGGTGCCCAGGGTGCCCGTGGTGCCCCGCTCGTGCACCGTCACTCCCGCGCCCTCCCTCCCGAGCAGCGGCTTGGCCACGTATCCGTTCCCGGAGGCCAGCTCACGGGGCCCGTCCAGGTAGGCGGGGAGCAGGTTCGGGTGTCCCGGGTACAGCTCCCACAGCACCGCCAGCAGGGCCTTGTTGCTGAGGAGCATCTTCCAGACAGGTTCGATCCACAGCGTGGTGCCCGTGCCGCCGCCGTTGTCGAGGGTGGCGAGGACGTGCGGGGCGAAGCGGTCGGTGGTGAGCCACTCCCAGGGGTACAGCTTGAAGATGCCCCGGATGAAGCGGAGCTTCTTGTCGACGAAGCGACCGGACAGGCGGTCCCAGCCGATGTCCTCCATGGAGATCCAGTCGGTGTCGAGGCCGGCCTGTTCGGCGGTCTCCTTCAGATACGCGACCGTCATCAGGTCTTCCCCGAGCTCGTCCGCCGCGGAGTGGGCGAAGTAGAGCGGGCCTCGCGGCGGGAGCAGGGTGGACTGGTTCTTCCAGGCGTCGACGAGGCGTTCGTGGAGGGAGTTCCACTGGTCGGCGCCCGGGAAGCGTTCCTCCATCCAGAACCACTGGGGGCTGGCGGCCTCGACGAGAGAGGTCGGGGTGTCGGCGTTGTACTCCAGCATTTTCGCCGGACCCGTGCCGTCGTAGCGCAGGTCGAACCGGCCGTAGACGGAGGGGAGTTCGGCTCGGCGGTGCCAGGCCTCGGCGACCAGTTCGGCGAGCCGGGGGTCGGTGATGCCGAGGTCGGCGAACCGGTCCTGCTCGACGATGTGCGCGGCCGCCGCCAGGCACATGCCGTGCAGTTCCTCGACGACCTCCTCCAGCGCCTCGATCTCGGGGAGCGAGAAGACGTAGTACGCGCTCTCGTCCCAGTACGGGCGCAGGGAGCCGTCGGGGTAACGGGTCAGTGGGTAGATGAGGCCCTGTTCCTCGACGGTCTGCTGCCAGCCGGGGCGGGGCTCGATGGTGCGGCGCTCCACGGTTCCGGGTCCGTCCGTCCGCGCGCCTGCTCAGCCGCCGCCCGAGCCGGAGCCCGAGCAGCCGAAGCCGTCGCGGTCGACGGCCTCGCTGCGGCTGAAGGTGCCGTAGTCGGCGTAGCGGCCGGTGACGTCGGAGTCGTAGTACCAGGCGGCGTCCGTGGTCCGGCTGCCGCTGCTCTTGCGCTTCTTGGCGGACGACGTGGAGCCCGACCCGGACGACGTGCAGTCCTTGTCGGAGATGATCTTGTAGCCGTTGGCGAAGCTGTAGCTGTCGCGGTCCACGCAGCGGCGGTCCGGTTCGGAGCCGCAGGATGTGAGGGCCGCCGCTATGACGCCCATGCCGCCGAGTACGACCGTGCTGGACCGCAGGCGCCTGCGCTGCTCTGCCATGTTCTCTCCCCCGTCGCTGTACACCTCGCATGTACATATGCGGGCCGATGCGCGGCACGTGTCCGGCGACCGACCGGCGCTCACACTAGTGATCGGACCGAGCGGTTGCCCAGCCGGTTCCCCGTACCGGTACGCGCACGCCGGTGCGGAACGCCCGCCGGTGCGAGGCGCCCGTCGCTGCGAGGCGCCCGTCGCTACGAGGCGCCAGCTATGGCAGCACCCTGCACAACGCGTCCAGCGCCCCCGCCCACGCGTGGTCCGGCGGGGTTCCGTAGCCCACGACCAGGGCGTCCAGCGGGTCGACGGTCGCCCTTGGGTGGCGGTAGCGGGCGAGGCCGTGCACGTCCAGGCCCTGCCCGGCCGCCGCCCGGACCACCGACTCCTCGGTGCCGGGCGGGAGTTGGAGCACCGCGTGCAGACCGGCCGCGATACCGGTGGGGCGGACGCCGGGGGCGTGTTCTCGCAGGGCCTCGACCAGCGCGTCCCGGCGGCGCCGGTAGCGCAGCCGTACGGAGCGCACGTGCCGGTCGTACGCCCCCGATGTGATGAACTCGGCGAGCGTCAGCTGGTCCAGCGCCCCGCAGGACCAGTCCGTGCCGCCCTTCGCCGAGAGGACCTCCGGGGTGAGGGACGGCGGCAGGACCAGCCAGCCCAGGCGCAGTCCCGGCGCCAGGGACTTGCTGGCCGTTCCGAGGTACACCACGTGGTCGGGGGCGAGGCCCTGCAGCGCGCCGATCGGCTGGCGGTCGTACCGGAACTCACCGTCGTAGTCGTCCTCCAGGACCAGCCCGCCCGTGCGACGCGCCCATTCGACGACGGCGGCACGCCGGTCGGGGTGGAGCGGCGCCCCCATGGGGAACTGATGGGCGGGGGTGAGCAGGACGGCCCGTACGCCGGTCAGGTCGTCGGTCAGGTCGTCGGTCCGTGTGCCGAGTTCGTCGTACGGGAGCGGGACCGTCCCGAGACCGGCCCGCGACAGCAGCCTCCAGTGGACGTCGAGTCCGTACGACTCCACCGCCGGCGAGTGTCCGCCTCGGCGCCTCAGCACCGTGCCGAGCAG
Organism: Streptomyces acidicola; assembly: GCF_009377235.1. GTDB lineage: Bacteria > Actinomycetota > Actinomycetes > Streptomycetales > Streptomycetaceae > Streptomyces > Streptomyces acidicola. The sequence continues at coordinate 18,140 of NZ_VMNX01000102.1, read as the reverse complement.
CATCAGCGCGTGGGAGATGCCGGAGGCGATCACGATGTGCTCGGGGTCGGCGCGGACACCGCGGGTCCGGGAGAGGTAGTCGGCGAGGGCGGTACGTAGTTCCACACGGCCGCGCGGGTCGCCGTAGCCGAGGGCGTCGTGCGGGGCGGAGGTCAGTGCGCGGCGAGACGCCTTGAGCCACTCGGTGCGCGGGAAGGACGCCAGATCGGGACTGCCGGGGATGAGGTCGTACACCGGACGGCCCGGTTCCGGGCGGGGCGGAGGGGGCTGCTGCCCGCGCCGCGCACTCTGCGGGACGGCGCCGTCCGCGACGCGGGTGCCCGAGCCCTGGCACGCGGTGAGCCAGCCCTCGGCGACGAGGTCCCCGTACGCCCCGGAGACCGTGTTGCGGGCGATGCCGAGGTCGGCGGCGAAGGAACGGGAGGAAGGCAGCCGGGCTCCGGGGGCGAGACGACCACTGCGCACCGCCTCCCGGAGCGCGTCCGTCAGCCCTCTGCGCACGCCCGGGCCGGACGGTTCGACGTGCAGGTCGACGCCATAAGTGGCCCACGGTTTCGCCATGGAAATGGACCATACCTCTGGGCTGCCTCGCTCCTAGGGTCGAGGGCATGAGGACGAGGAACGACGAGACGACGAGCGACGAGACGAAGACGGAGTACGCCCCCGAGACCGGCCCGCGGCTGCAGTGGGCCCAGCTCGCCCCCGACGTCTACAAGGCGATGATCCGGCTCGACAGGGCCGCCCGGCAGGGGCTCGACCCGACGCTGTACGAGCTGGTGAAGATCCGCGCCTCCCAGATCAACCGCTGCGCCCTGTGCATCGACATGCACACCAAGGACGCGCTCGCCGCGGGTGAGCAGGTCGAGCGGATCATCCAGCTCAGCGCCTGGGAGGAGTCGCGGCACTTCTACACCGAGAGGGAGCTCGCGGCGCTGGAACTGACGGAGGCCGTGACGGTCCTGACTGGGGGCACCTCCCAGGCTTTCGGCTCTGGGGGAGGCTTCGTACCCGACGAGGTGTACGAGAAGGCCGCCCAGCACTTCGAGGAGGCCGAACTGGCCCAGCTGATCTCCGCCATCGCGGTGATCAACGCCTGGAACCGCTTCGGCGTGACCGCCCGGATGACGCCGGGCCACTACCAGCCGGGGGCGCACACGTGACGGTCCGGACACGGCTCCTCGACCAGGAGGTCGGCCAGGCCATGTCGGCGCTCAGCGCGGCCGCGAAGAAGGGGCTCGGCGACCCCGCCCTCGCCGAACTCGTCATGATCCGGGCCTCGCAGCTCAACCACTGCGCGTTCTGCCTCGACATGCACCTCAGCATCGCCCGCAAGCACGGCGTCAGCGACAAACAGCTCGACCTCCTGGCCGCATGGGAGGAGGCCGGGGACGTCTTCGACGAGCGGGAACGGGCCGCGCTCGCGCTGACGGAGGCCGTGACGGTCCTGACCGGGGGCACCTCCCAGGCTTTCGGCTCTGGGGGAGGCTTCGTGCCGGATGAGGTGTACGAGCGGGCAGCCGAGCACTTCGACGACGTCCGTCTCGCCCACCTCCTCGCCGTGATCACCGCCATCAACAACTGGAACCGGGTGATGGTCAGCCGCCGGATCCCGCCGGGGGGTTACACACCATGAGTGACGTCGGCAAGGTCGATCTCTTCCGCGCCCTGCACCGCGGCCGGACCCCGGAGGACCCTCTCGTCCTGCCGGGCCCGTGGGACGCGGTCAGCGCCCAGGTCCTCGCCGAGGCCGGGTTCCCTGCGCTCGCCACGCCCAGCGCCGGGGTCGCGGCCTCGCTCGGGTACGAGGACGAGGACGTGCCCGCCGGCGAGATGTTCGCGGCGGTCGCACGGATCGTACGGGCCGTGGACGTGCCGGTGTCCGCGGATGTCCGGGACGGGTTCGGGCTGCCGCCGAAGGAACTGGTGGAGCGGCTCCTGGAGACCGGTGCCGTGGGCTGCAACCTGGAGGACTCCAGCGGAGGCGAACTCAAGGACCCGCGCGAGCACGCCGACTGGCTCGCGGAGGTGCGGGCCGCGGCGGGCGGGGCGCTGTTCGTGAACGCGCGCGTCGACACGTTCGCGCGCGGTGTCCCCGATCCCGGCCGGGCCATCGAGCGGGCCGCGCTGTACGTCGCCGCGGGCGCCGATTGCGTGTACCCGATCTACGCCCCGCCGGAGGTGCTGCCCCTGCTGCGGTCCGGGATCCAGGGGCCGGTCAACGTGTTCGCCCGGCTGGACGGCAAGGGCCCCTCGCCCACCGAACTCGGTGGACTCGGGGCCACTCGCGTCACCTTCGGGCCGGGACTGCAGCGCTGGGCGGCACAGGCGCTGCGAGGGATGGCCGACCAACTCAGGCGGTAGGGGCGTCGACCTTCGTCGACCTTCCCACACGGTAGGCGTGTCCGGAGTTCAGCCCTGAGCCCTGAGCCCTGAGCCCTCGGACTCAGGGCTCAGGGCAGCCACGCCCTCCACGTGGACTCGTGGCCGTCCACCCACTTCTTCGCCGCCTCCTCAGGCGTGAGCTTCTGGTCGGCGATCATGAGGGAGACCTGGTTCTGGTCCTCGGTGGTCCACTTGAAGTTCTTCAGGAGGGCCGCCGCCTCGCCGCCGTTCCGGGCGAAGTCGGCGTTGAGGTACTTCTGGAGGGGAGTGTGCGGGTAGGCGCACGCCACCTTCTCCGGGTCGGCGTCGCAGCCCTCCTTGTACGGCGGGAGCTTCACCTCGGTCATCGGGACCTTCTCGAAGAGCCACTGCGGTGTGTACCAGTAGGTCAGGAAGGGCTTCCTCTCCTTCGCGAACTGCCGGATCTGGGTGATCTGCGCGGCCTCCGAACCGGCGAACACCACCTGGTAGTCGAGGTCCAGGTTGTTCACCAGCGCCTTGTCGTTGGTGACGTAGGACGGGGAGCCGTCCAGGAGTTGGCCCTTGCCTCCGCTCTCGGCGGTGCGCAGGTCGTCGGCGTACTTGTTGAGGTTCTTCCAGTCCGTGACGTCGGGGTGCTGCTCGGCGAAGTACGTCGGCACGAACCAGCCGATGTGCCCGGTGACCCCGAGGTCGCCGCCGCGGGCGATCGTCTTCTTGTCGTCGACGTACCGCTGCTCCTGGTCGGGGTGGCCCCAGTCCTCCATGATCGCGTCGACGCGGCCCTGGCTGAGCGCGTCCCACGCGGGGACCTCGTCGACCTGGACGGTGTCGACGCGGTAGCCCAGTTCGTGTTCCAGCAGGTACTGGGCGACGGCCACGTTCGCCTGCGCGCCCACCCAGGACTGCACGGACAGGGTCACCGTCTTCGCGCCCTGGGCGTTCGCGAAGGGCGAGGCCTGCTTGGTCATGTCGGCGGCACCGCAGCCGGTGAGGACCAGCAGGGAACACACGGTGGCCAGGGCGCCCGTCAGACGCGTACGGCTGTATCGGTTGTATGGGCTGCATGCGGACGTACGCATGTCACGCTCCCTTCTTCGCTCGGCGTTCCGTCGGCTGCGTGACCCGGTCCAGCACCAGGCCGAGGCAGACGATCGCGACGCCGGCCACCAGCCCGGTCGCCAGGTCGCCCTGGGCCAGGCCGAAGACGACGTCGTAGCCGAGCGCCCCGCCGCCGACCAGGCCGCCGATGATGACGACGGCGAGGACGAGGACGACGCCCTGGTTGACGGCGAGCAGCAGCGCCGGGCGGGCGAGCGGGAGCTGGACCTGGCGGAGCTGCTGGGCGCCGGTCGCACCGAGCGAGCGTGCCGCCTCCAGCGCGGCCGGGTCGACCTGGCGCAGCCCCTGGGCGGTGATGCGGACGACGGCGGGCAGTGCGTAGACCAGGGCGGCGGCCACGGCGGGGGCGCGGCCCACGCCGAAGAGGGCCACGACCGGGATCAGGTACACGAACTGCGGCATCGTCTGGAACACGTCCAGGACCGGGCGCAGCAGCCGCTCCACCCGGTCGCTGCGGGCGGCCGCGATTCCGGTCGCGAAGCCCAGGACGAGCGTCACGGCGACCGCGGCCAGCACCTGCGACAGCGTGTCCAGCGACGGCTCCCACACGCCGAGCACACCGGTCGCGGCCATCGCGAGGACGGCGGTGAGTGCGGTGCGCCAGGTGCCGATCAGCCAGGCGAGGGTGGCCACGATGAACAGCACGGACCACCAGGGCAGCCCCTGGAGGCCGGACCGCAGCGGGTCGAGCACCCAGGTGGTGAAGTGGCCCGCCCAGTCGGCGGTGCCGCCGAGGTACGGGACGCCGGAGTAGAGGTGGGCGGTCATCCAGTCGACGGCCCGGTTCACGGGCTCGGCGATGTTCACGGTCCACGCCTCGGGCCACTCCGGACGGCCGGCGAGACGCACGGCGACCGCGACGGCCACGGCGAGGACGGCCGAGCCGCCCCACAGCAGGGCACTTCGCCGGCCGGAGATCTCGGGGCCGTCGCCGCCCAGCCGGCGGCCCGCCGCGCCGGTGACCCGGTCGAGGACGACCGCGAGCAGCACGATCGGAATGCCGGCGGCCAGCGCGGCGCCGACGTCGACTGACGCGAGCGCCTGGTAGACGCGGTCGCCGAGGCCGCCCGCGCCGATGACGGACGCGATGACGGCCATGGACAGCGCCATCATGATCGTCTGGTTGAGGCCGAGGAGCAGTTCCTTGCGCGCCAGCGGCAGCCGGGCCGTCACCAGACGCTGCCGCGCGGTCGCGCCGAGCGAGGCGACGGCCTCCAGGACGCCCGGGTCGGCGCCGCGCAGCCCGAGCGCGGTGAGCCGGGCCATGGGCGGCGCCGCGTAGACGACGGTGGCTAGCACGGCCGCGGGGACACCGATGCCGAAGACCAGCACGACGGGCAGCAGGTACGCGAACGCCGGGAGCACCTGCATGGTGTCCAGTACGGGCCGCAGCGCACGGTACGTGCGGTCCGACAGCCCGGCGGCGAGGCCCAGCAGCGCGCCGAGGACGACGGACGCGAGGACGGCGACCGCCATGAGCGCCAGCGTCTGCATGGTGGGCACCCACATGCCGAGCAGCCCGCAGGCGAGGAACGCGAGGGCCGTACCGAGCGCGAGCCTCACACCGGCCACGCGCCAGGCGACCAGTGCGGCCGCCGCGGTGACGCCCGCCCAGCCGGCCGCGAGCAGCACCAGGTAGACGGCGCGCACACAGAGCACGACCGCGTTGCTGACGTGCCCGAGGAAGTACAGGAACAGCGGGTGGCTGTCCCGGTTGTCGATGATCCAGTCGCTGGCCCTGCCGAGCGGCTCGGACAGGTCCACGGTCAGCGCGTCCGGCCAGCTGCCGCTTGCCCAGCGGGCGGTGACGACGGGCACGATGACGGCCGCCGCCAGGGCCAGCAGGGCGAGTTTGGCGAGGGCGCGGCGCCTGAGGAGGCCGGGCAGGCCGGCGCGGACGGTGGGTGCGGTGACGGCGGCCATCACACCGCCTCCCCGCCGGCTTCGGCGTCGGCCTCCTTGCCGGGGGCCTGCGCGGGAAGGGCAGCCACCGGCTTCGGGGCGACACCCGGGTGCGTGCCCGCGACCACGCCGAGGAGCGCGTCGGAGTCGACCACGCCGAGGCAGCGGCCGTCGTCCACGACCCGCGCGGGGGTGCCGGTGCGGGCCACCGCCTCGATGGCCTCCGAGACCGTCACATCGGGCGCGACAGCCGGTCCCCGCCCGGCCTCCTCGGCGGTCGCGGGCGCCCGCATCGCGGTGCGTACGGTCATGACCTGCTCGCGGGGCACCTCGCGCACGAACTCCCGTACGTAATCGTCGGCGGGTGAGCCGACGATCTCCTCGGGAGTGCCCAGCTGCACGACCCGGCCGTCGCGCATGAGGGCGATGCGGTCGCCCAGCTTGAGCGCCTCGTTCAGGTCGTGGGTGATGAAGACCATCGTGCGGCCCTCCTCGCGGTGCAGCCGTACGACCTCCTCCTGCATGTCCCGCCGGATCAGTGGGTCGAGCGCGCTGAACGGCTCGTCGAACAGCAGCACCTCGGGGTCGACGGCGAGCGCCCGGGCGAGTCCGACGCGCTGCTGCTGGCCGCCGGAGAGCTGGCCGGGCCTGCGCCGTTCCATGCCCTCCAGGCCGACCTTGGCGACGACCTCGCGGGCCCGGGAGCGGCGCTCGGACCTGCCGACGCCCTGGATCTCCAGGCCGTACGCCACGTTGTCGAGGACGGAGCGGTGCGGCAGCAGGCCGAAGTGCTGGAAGACCATCGACGCGCGGTGGCGCCGCAGTTCCCGCAGCCGTGCCTTGTCCATGCCGAGGACGTCCTCGCCGTCGATGGCGATCCGGCCGGACGTCGGCTCGATCAGCCGGGTGAGGCAGCGCACCAGCGTGGACTTGCCGGAGCCCGACAGCCCCATGACGACGAAGACCTCGCCCTTGCGCACATCGAAGCTCACGTCCCGGACGGCGGCCGTGCAACCGGTACGGGAGCGCAGCTCGGCGGGCGCGAGCGCGGTGAGCTCGGGGTCGGCGGGCACGCGGTCGGCCTTCGGCCCGAAGACCTTCCACAGGCCTTCGACCGAGAAGACGGGGGTGCCGGCGGCGGCGCTCGTGGCCTTGCCGGTTGCGGTGTCCGTGGCGGTGACCGCGTTCATCACGCCTCACCCCCGGCCGTGGCACTAGAAGTGGCAGTAGCGGTGGAAGCGGCAGTGGCGGTGGCACCGACGAGGTCCGCGCACCTTTCCCCGACCATCAGCACCCCGATCATCGGGTTCACGCCGGTCATCGTCGGGAAGACGGACGCGTCCGCTATGCGGAGGCCGTCGAGTCCGCGGACCCTGAGCTCCGGGTCGACGACGGCGAGCGGATCGTCGGGGTCGCCCATACGGCACGTACCGGCCGGGTGGTACACGGTGTGCGCGACCTTCCGGGCGTACTCGCCGAGCTCCTCGTCACCGGTGACGTCGGGCCCCGGGCACACCTCGCGCCGGAGCCATCCGGCCAGCGGCTCGGTCTTCGCGATCTCGCGGGCGATGCGGATGCCGTCGACGAGGGTGCGCCCGTCGTAGTCGTCCTCATCGGTGAAGTACCGGAAGTCGAGGGCGGGTTTGACGGCCGGGTCGGCGCTGGTCAGGTACAGCCGGCCGCGGCTCTTCGGCTTGGGGATGTTGGGGGTCATCGAGACGCCGTGCGCGGGCCGTTCGTACCCGAGGCGCTCCGGGTTGTCCGTGAACGGGATCTGGTAGAAGTGGAACATCAGGTCGGGGCCCTGGTGTTCGGGGTCGCGGCGCACGAACAGGCCGGCGTCGCTGTCCATGGCGGAGTTCTCCGGGATCGGCCCGTCCGTCTCCCACACGATCACCGACTCCGGGTGGTCGAGCAGGTTCTCGCCGACGCCGGGCAGGTCGTGGGTGACGGGGATGCCGAGCGCCTCCAGGTCCGCGCGGGGTCCGATGCCGGAGTGGAGCAGCAGCCGGGGCGAGTCGACGGCACCGGCGCACAGCAGCACCTCGCGGCGGGCCCGTACGAGGAGTTCCTCGCCCTCCTTGGTGCGGACGTGCACGCCCTCGGCGCGCGTACCGTCCAGCTCCAGCCGGTGCGCCCAGGTCTCCAGGAAGATACGGAGGTTCGGCCGCTCGTCCATGACCGGGTGCAGATACGCGACCGACGCGCTGGAGCGCTTGTTGTTCTCGGGGTGGTAGGCGAGGTCGAAGAAGCCGACGCCGTCGTTGAAGGGCTTCTTGTTGAAGCCCTCGACGCGGGGCACGCCCAGTGCGGTCTGCGCGGCGTCCACGAAGTCGCGGGCGATGGCGTTCCGGTCCTTCTCGCCGACGGGGACGATGTTGTTCTTCAGCCGCGCGTAGTACGCCTCCATCGGCACCGAGCCCCAGCCCTTGGCGCCCGCCGCCTCCCACTCGTCCCAGTCGGAGGGCAGCGGCTTGAACGCGATCAGCGTGTTGTGGCTGGAACAGCCGCCGAGGACGCGGGCGCGGCTGTGCCGGATGTGGGAGTTGCCGCGGGGCTGCTCGGTCGTCGGGTAGTCGTAGTCGAGCTCGCCGCCGAGGAGGCCCATCCAGCGGCGCAGGGTGAGCACGTCGTCGCGGCCGACGTCGCTGGGCCCGCCCTCGATGACGGCGACGGTCACCTCGGGGTTCTCGGTGAGGCGGGAGGCGATGACGGAGCCCGCGGTGCCGCCGCCGATGACGACGTAGTCGTACGTGAGGTGGTCGTCCGTGACGTGGTCATTCGTGACGTGGCCGTCCGTGTGCTGCTGCGTGTCTCGGTGCATGGGGACGCTCCAGGTGGGGGAGGTGATCGGACCGGAGAGGCCGTGGAGGCCGTGGAGGCCGAAGAAGTCGGAGAGGCCGAAGAAGTCGGAGAGGCCGGTCTGATCGGTCCGGTCGGTCTGGTCGGTCTCGGGGAGGGCTGCGGGGACTGCGGCGGGGCCTCAGCCCGCGAACCACCGCACCGGCTTCGGCGCCAGGTTCTGGTAGACGTGCTTGGTCTCGCGGTACTCGGCGAGGCCGCTGGGCCCCAGTTCGCGCCCCACTCCGCTCTTGCCGAAGCCGCCCCACTCGGCCTGCGGGAGGTAGGGGTGGAAGTCGTTGATCCAGACGGTGCCGTGCCGCAGCCGCCCGGCGACGCGCCGCGCCCGCCCCGCGTCGGCGGTCCAGACGGCGCCCGCGAGCCCGTACTCGGTGTCGTTCGCGAGGGCCACGGCCTCGTCCTCGGTGCGGAAGGTCTCCACCGTCAGGACCGGCCCGAAGACCTCCTCGCGCACGACCCGCATCTCGCGGTGGCAGCGGTCGAGGACGGTCGGCTCGTAGAAGTACCCGGTGGCGGGCCGCTGCGCCGACGGCTCGGGCCGCTTGCCGCCCGTGCGCAGCACCGCGCCCTCGGCGAGCGCGGACGCGACGTACGCCTCGGTCCTCTCCCGCTGCTGCTCGGACACGAGCGGGCCGCACTCGACGCCGTCCTCGGTGCCGCGCCCGAGCCGGATACGGCTCGCCCTGCGGGCCAGCTCGGCGACGAACCGCTCGCGCACGGACTCCTCGATGATCAGCCGTGCGCCGGCCGAGCAGACCTGGCCGCTGTGGATGAAGGCGGCGTTGAGGGCCTGGTCGACGGCGGTGTCGAAGCCCTGCTCCGTCTCGCAGGCGTCCGCGAAGACGACGTTCGGGTTCTTACCGCCCAGCTCCAGGGCGACCTTCTTCACGCCGACGGCGGCGGCCTGCGCGACCTTCGTGCCGCTGACGAGTCCGCCGGTGAACGATATGAGATCGACGTCCTCGTGCTCGGCGAGCCGCGCCCCGACCGAGTGCCCCGGCCCGGTCACGATGCCCGCGACACCGTCCGGCAGCCCGGCCTCGACGAGCAGTTCGACGAGGGCGACGGTGGTCAGCGGCGTGATCTCGCTCGGCTTGACGACGAAGGTGTTCCCGGCGGCCAGCGCGGGCGCGATCTTCCAGCTGGCCTGGAGGAGCGGATAGTTCCAGGGCGTGATCAGCGCACAGACACCGACGGGCTCGTGCACGACGACGCTGTGGATGTCCTCGGAGCCCGCGTCGACGACACGGCCGCCGCCCTCGCCCACGACGAGGTCGGCGAAGTACCGGAACGCGTCCGCGACACAGTCGATGTCGACGCGCCCCTCCTCCAGGGTCTTGCCTGCGTCACGGCTCTCCAGCCGCCCGAGGGCTTCACGGTCGCGTACCAGGAAATCGGCGACGCGGCGGAGGAGGGCGGCCCGCTCGGCCACGGGTGTACGGGCCCACGTGCCCTCGTCGAACGCGTGCCGCGCGGCGGCGACGGCGGCGTCCGCGTCCCGCTCGTCACCCTCCGCGACGACGGCGAACGGCTTGGCGTCCGCCGGGTCGAGGATCTCGCGCGTGGCACCGGAGACGGCGTCCAGCCACTCGCCGCCTACGTGGATGCTGCGCTGCGCCTGCTGTCCTGCCATGTTCGGTGTTGCCTTCCGTTCCAGGTCCGTGCCTCTGTGTCACAGCGGTGTGACTCCGGGGGCCGTGAGCGCCTGCCCGCACCCCCGGAATGCATGCATGATCGGCGGCTGGAAGTGCGTAGCGTCACTGACCATGCGGGCAAAAGGGCGCGAACCGGGAGGGTGCGGAGCACGGGGAAAGGTGCGGAGCACGGGAAACCGTGCGTGGTCAGCCGTGAGCCGTCGGATCAGCCCGCGCAGGTGGCGCCCGGCGGGCAGAACCAGCCCACCGCCGTGTCGGACATGGCGATCTCGTCGCTCCGGCCGTCGGCGTCACGGCCGTACACGGCCACCGCGTAGAGCGTGCCGTCCGCTGCCGCGAAGCGCGTGTCGACGACATGCCAGGTGCCGCCGTCGGGCTCGCCCCGGATCGAGTCGACCAGGTACTCCAGCCGCTCCCCCACGAAGTCGCCGTCGCTCAGGTCCTGCCGTCCGAGTTCCCGGAAACTGTCGGACTTCGGGGTGTCCGGCGACAGGAACAGGTCGAACGACTCCTGCGGGGTCGTCTCGGCCACCTGGAACACCTGGATGCGTTGTTCGCCGTCCGGGCTGCGGAAGTTGACGACGTCCATGCCGTACTGGGACGGCACGCTGTCGCGCTCCCAGCCTTCGGGCACGGCCGTCCGGAACCCCTCGGGGTCGTCGAACGACTCGTAGCCCGTGGGGAGCTGGGCGGCGGTCAGGGTCGGCGAAGACGTCTCCTGCGGCACTTCCCCGGTGGGCGACTCCGACGTGTACGTGCTCGCCGGGTCCGTGGGGGTCACTGATCCGGCGGCCTTCTGGTCCCGCCCGCCGTCGTCGCCGTCACTGCTCGTCTGCGTCAGCACCAGGCCCACGGTGACCCCGACCACGGCGGCTCCGGCCACCACCGCCGCCCACACGCGCCGCCGGTCGAACCGGTCGGCCGTCGGCGCCGACGGCTGGTCCGCGGGAGGCGACGGGGGCCCCGGCGGCTCCGATGCCGCCGGGGGGAGGACCCCGCCGTCATCGCCGTGCGGTTCGACCACCGTCGGTTCGTGGTCCGGCAGGCCCGGCGGTGGCGGAGTGGCCTGGGCCGTCTCCCGGGTGCCGTCCTCCCAGCGCTGGGTCTCCTCGTTCCAGTACCGCTGTCCCCCGTTCATCGCGTCCCCCTCACATCCCGAGCAGTCCTGCCACGGCACCGGCCACGGCTCCGGCCGAGGCGAGCAGGCTCACCAGGGCCTCGGAGTCCGCGAGCAGCCGGCGCAGCCGCTGCAGTCTGCTCTCGCCGACCGTGCCGGTACGGCTGATCTCGTCGTCGGTGTCGGCCAGTTCGGCGTCCAGTTCGCGGGTCCGCTCGTCCGCCCGCACCCGGGTCAGGTCGGCGCGCAGCTCGCGCACCGCCTTCAGCAGTTCCTCCGCGGCGGCGTCGGGCGGGCCGCCCGTGCCGTGGTGGCTCTCGGCGTGCGCGTGGCTGCCGATGGCGAAGGTGCTGTGCGAGACGTCGCCGATGCGGACGTTCGGCTCATCCGTGGCCATCGCTGTCGGTTCCCTTCTGCTTCCGCGGCGCGGAGCCGCCGCTCGTGGTGGAGGAGTCGGAGGACGCACCGGAGGCGGAGGAGGCACCGGAGCCGGAGGAGACGCGGGCGTGGGAGCCGACGGCGAACGTGCTGTTGTCGACGGAGTCGATGTGCACCCCGCCGCCGCTGATGTTGACCACCTTCTGCACGAACTCGCCGGTCTGGTAGCCGTGGTCGGCCAGCGCCGTACGCACCCCGTTCGCGATGCGGTCCTGCACGCTCCTGAGGTAGCGGTCGACGTCCATCTGCTGGAACAGCGACCCGGCCCGTGCCGAGCCCAGCTCGCGCACGGACATCGCAGGGCCGTCGGGCAGCGCGTTCCCGTAGCCGCCGGTGAGCAACTGCCAGCCGTAGGCCGCCCCCTGGCACAGGGTGACCAGAGAGCCGATCGCGGAGCGGGGCACCTGGCCGACGGCCCAGGTGGCCTTGCCCAAGTTGTTGTTGCTGCGGAACCGGTGGGCCGTGCGGTCGGCGTCCTTGAAGTCCGCGCGGATCGGCTGCAGTACGTGCGGGGCGATCTCCAGCATCAGCATGCGGCCCTGGGTGTGGATCCGGACGTAGACGGTGACGACCAGCTCCTCCTCCCAGCCGCCCACGCGGACACGCAGGAAGTGCCGCCGCTTCTCGGCGCCCTCCTCCACCGCGCGGGCCCGGTGGTCCTCGAACGCCTCCTGGCTGTACGGGGCGTCCTCACGGCTGCCGAGGCCCTCGGCGGGCAGGAACACGCACTCGTCGATCTCCAGCCAGCGCAGCCGGTCGCGCACGGCGTGTCCGGCGTACTCCGAGGGCAGCCGCAGCCCTTCGACCAGCGGTCGGACGACGTCCAGGATCGTCCGGTTGCTCATCGGCCGGACCTTCTCCATGCCGTCGGGCCGCAGCTCGACGGCGAGCACCCAGGTGTCGTAGGCCGCACCGGCCCCGCAGAACGGACGGACCTCGTGGTACATGATCAGCGGCGCACGCTGCTCCAGCCGGATGCGCTGCTTCAGCCGCTGGAACCGCCGGTTGTCCTCGCTCTCCGCGGGGTCGGAGGCGGCGTCCGGGAACCGCTCCGGGGACAGCTCGCCGCCCAGGGCCCGGGCGAACTGGCTGCGCTGGGCGCCCGTGCACAGGGCGACGCCCACGAAGAGCACGAGCGCGAGCCAGGCCTGGAGCGCCTGGACCGAGGCGTCGCCGCCGACCAGTTCCGACAGGGCGGGCAGGAGCCCCTTGAGGAAGTCCCAGAAGCCCGGGCCGTCGTCGTAGGAGTACGACTGGCAGTAGCCGCCCGAGTCGTACGAGTCGCAGGAGGGATCGGACGACGAGCCGCCGTCGGAGCCGGAGAACGCGAAGACGACCGTGGCGACCAGGAACAGGCCGAACACGATCCGGCCCAGCCAGCGGAAGACGAACGCGGCCAGTCGCCGCGGGAACGGCGGGCGGTCGTCGTCGCCCCGGATCGCGGTACCCATCGCCAGCAGGACGCTGGGCAGGAGGTAGCCCGCCAGCAGGAAGTCGGTCACCAGCAGGCCCACCACCCACAGGCCCACGATCGCCCCGGCCCAGGCCAGTTCCAGGCGGCGGGCCCGCAGGGCGTGCGCGAGGACGCGGGCCGCGTCGAACCCCAGAGAGGGCGCCACGATCCGCTGCTCGTTGAGGTCCAGCTCCTCGATGACCCGGTCCCGGTAGGCGGAGTCGAGGTAGGCCCCGGCACACAGGAGACGGCTGGCCTCGCTGGCGTGCGGTGGGATGGGCGGCGGGGCCGACGGAGTCGGTGGCGCCGCGGGTGTGGCCGATGCGGCGGGTGTTGTCGTTGTTGCTGGCTGTGGCTGTGGCTGTGATGGCACGCTGGCGGTACTCACACCATCTCCCCCGATGTGTGAACTGGCTTGCGCTACAGGCCAAGTGAGAAACCATCAGCATAGAGGGGGCGCAGGAACAGCGGTAACTGTTTCGCACGGCCGACGGTCACCGCACAGACGTGCCATAAGGGCGCTGGTCCAGGTACCGGCGGAGCACGTCCCTGCCGTCGCTCACGAACGGCCGGCGCCGGACCGCCTCCTGGAGTTCGTCCTCGGTGAGCCAGGCGTACCAGGAGATCTCCGCCGGGTCAGGGGTGACCGGGTCCGTCAGGACGGTCTCGTGGACGCCGAGCCAGTAGGGGCTGATCTCCCCGCGGCAGAGGTACTTGAACAGGAAGCGGGGTGCGGCGGACACGACCCCCAGCTCCTCTCCCAGTTCGCGGGCCGCCGCCTGTTCGTAGGTCTCGCCAATGTCGACGGCCCCGCCTGCCAGCCAGTGGTACTGGCCCGGAAAGCGGGACATGTCGTTCGCGCGGCGGTGGACGAGGATGCGGCCTTCGGGGTCGCGACAGACGGTGGTCGCTATGCGGTGCAGCCAGTGGCGTGAGATCGCCTCGGCCCGGTCGACGACCCCCACCACGCGGTCCTGTTCGTCCACCCGCTCGATGAGTTCGCGTAGTTCGCGGAGTTCGCGGAGTTCGCGGAGTTCGCGGAGTTCGCGGAGTTCGCGGAGTTCGCGCCGAGGAAGGGCCATGGCGGCAACGTACCATCGACATGCCTCATTTCTTTGACTAGGGTCAAAGAAATGAGGGCCATGCATCCCGTGCCGGTGAACACATCGACCGTGGCCGCGGAGGACATCGCGAGTCTGCGGCACTTCAACCGCTACTTCACACGCCGGATCGGCGCGCTCGACGACCACTACCTCGGCCAGGACCGCCCCCTCGGCGAGGCACGGTTGCTCTTCGAGATCGGGGAGGACGGAGCCTCGCTGCGGGACCTGCGGGTGCGGCTCGGGCTGGACGCCGGCTATCTGAGCCGGATGGTGAAGGCGCTGGACGCGGAGGGTCTCGTACGGGTCAGCGTGCATCCCGGTGACAGCCGGCTGCGCATCGCCGAGCTCACACCGGCCGGGCGGGTCGAGGTGACGGAGCAGAACCTGCGGGCCGACGCGCTGGCCGAAGGGTTGCTCAAGGGGCTCACCCCCGACCAGCGGGAGCAGTTGACGGGCGCCCTCGGGAGCGCACAGCGGCTGCTGCGGCTCGCCGCCATCCGTGTCGAGGTCGTCGACGGAGGACATCCCGACGCCCAGGCCTGCCTCGACGCCTACGCCGCCGACATCGACGAACGGTTCCCCGAGGGCTACGACCCGGCCACCCTCGTCCAGCCCTGCGAGGTGTCCGGGGAGTCGGGTGCGCTCCTGGTCGCGTACGAGGAGAAGCGGCCCGTGGCCTGCGGGGCGCTGACGGGGTTCGACCAGGGCGGCCGGATCGGGGAGATCCGACATGTGTGGGTGCACCCGGACGCCCGTCGGCTCGGGCTCGCCCGACGGCTGCTCGGGGAACTGGAGCGGCAGGCCGAGGAGCGGGGGTACGACGTCGTACGCCTCGACACGCATGCCTCACTGACCGAGGCCCAGTCCCTGTACCGGGCATGCGGGTACAGGGAGATCCCCCGCTACAACGACGACGTCTACGGGGCGTACTTCTTCGAGAAGCGGCTCGGCACGGAACGACCCTGGGGCCCTTAGTCCTGGCCCCGGTCCTGGCCCCGGTCCTGGCCCCGGTCCTGGCCCCGGTCCTGGCCCTGGTCCTGGTCCTGGTCCTGGGCCTGGGCCTGGGCCTGGTCCTGGTCCTGGGCCTGGGCCTGGGCCTGGGCCTGGTCCTGGGCCTGGTCCTGGGCCTGGGCCTGGTCCTGGGCCTGGCCGGAGGCCGCCGCGGTTTTCGCCAGTTGTGTCGCCGTCAGCAGGCTCAGGCCCGGTTCCGCCTGCCGCAGCGCCTTGATGCCCGCGACGGAGTCGGGGGCGCCCTCGTACCCCGCCGCCGCCAGCCGCTCGCGCACCCAGCGGGCGCGCAGGTCGTCGTCGTGCGCGGCCGCGGCCTGCCCGATCAGGGCGGCGGCCCGCTCGAGACCCGGGCGTTCCTCCTCGCCCGCCTCGGCGAGGGCCTGGCGCACGGACGCGGCGATGACGTCGGCGTCGCGCAGCACGAGGACGTTCAGCTGGTCTTTCCTGATTCCGAGTGAACCGAACATGCCGGTCATCCTGTGGGCGGACTCCCTTGCGGCTCAAGCTACTTGAGGACCATTTGAGCCCGGAGCCGACGATCGCGCGGCGAGCGGCCAGGCGGGCCCACACACCGTACAGGCCCCGTCCCGGGCGGACCGGGACGGAGCCTGTACGGGGTGGTGTTCGGATCCCTCTGATCCCTCCGACTCTCAGATGAGGCCGATTCTCAGATGAGGCCGAGCGCGCGGACCGCCTCGCGCTCCTCCGCGAGCTCCTGGACGGAGGCGTCGATGCGGGCGCGGGAGAAGTCGTTGATCTCCAGGCCCTGGACGATCTCGTACTTACCGTCCTTCACGGTGACCGGGAAGGAGGAGATGAGGCCCTCGGCCACACCGTACGAACCGTCCGACGGGATGCCCATGGAGGCCCAGTCGCCCTCGGCGGTGCCGTTGACCCACGTGTGGATGTGGTCGATCGCGGCGTTGGCGGCGGAGGCGGCCGAGGAGGCGCCGCGGGCCTCGATGATGGCGGCGCCGCGCTTGGCGACGGTGGGGATGAAGTCCTCGGCGAGCCACTTCTCGTCGTTCACGACCTCGGCGGCGTTCTTGCCGGCGACCGTGGCGTGGAAGATGTCCGGGTACTGGGTGGCGGAGTGGTTGCCCCAGATCGTCAGCTTCTTGATCTCGGAGACCGGGACACCGGTCTTCTTCGACAGCTGGGTCAGCGCACGGTTGTGGTCGAGGCGGGTCATCGCGGTGAAGCGCTCGGCCGGTACGTCCGGAGCGGCGGCCTGGGCGATGAGGGCGTTGGTGTTGGCCGGGTTGCCGACGACGAGGACCTTGATGTCGTCCGCGGCGTGGTCGTTGATGGCCTTGCCCTGCGGCTTGAAGATGCCGCCGTTGGCCTCCAGGAGGTCACCGCGCTCCATGCCCTTGGTGCGGGGGCGGGCGCCGACGAGCAGGGCCACGTTCGCGCCGTCGAAGGCGACGTTCGGGTCGTCCGTGATGTCGATGCCCTGAAGGAGCGGGAAGGCGCAGTCGTCGAGCTCCATGGCGGTGCCCTCCGCGGCCTTGAGCGCCGGGGTGATCTCCAGCAGGCGCAGCTTGACCGGCACGTCCGCGCCGAGCAGCTGGCCGGAGGCGATGCGGAAGAGCAGGGCGTAACCGATCTGGCCGGCCGCGCCGGTGACGGTGACGTTCACGGGAGTGCGGGTCATGGCGTTCTCCGTATGACAGCTGGCGGTGGGGCGGTCCCTGCCCCGGGTGGGACTTACAAATGATCGATCTCTTGGCGTCAAGAGAGATCAGCGGTCAGGCTATCGCGCATCCAGGATCTCGTACGGTCCGGTGTGTGTGGCCCGTCCCACAGCGGCAGGGGGCCACGAAGAGGCGGCCGCCGTCCGGGAGAGGGGGACGAAGCGGCCGCCGTGTGGGGGCGCCGGGCCGGGAGTGGGTATCGGTCTCCCGGGCGGCCGGACTCCCGTGGGGGTACTGTCCGCATGCCCCGGCCGGGCGCGGGCATTCCCCTTGCCCGGCGACTACTTTGGGTGGCGTGGCTGTCACGGCTGGGCGAGCCGCTCCACGTGGCGTCTGCGCCCCCGCCGCCCCTACCCGTCCCATCCCCAGGGGCTCCGCCCCTTCGACCCCGCCAAGGGGGCGCGGCCCCCTGGACCCCCGGGCTCCGGGGCACGGCCCCGGTCCCGTCTTTCGGGGCTCCGCCCCGGACCCCGTTTCGGGGGCCGGCCCCCGGACCCCCGCTCCTCAAACGCCGGAGGGGCTGGAAAGTGCGGCCAGGGCTGGAATGTGCTGCCGGGGCTGGATTGTGCTGCCGGGGCCGGGATCTTCCGGCCGGGGCCTTTCAACCGAGGCCAGGCACCCCCAGCCCGTCCGGCGATTGAGGACGAGGCCGTTCAGGCCGACAAGCGGGGGTCTGGGGGCGGCAGCACCCAGGGAAGGGATGGGAATGGGTAGGGGCGGCGGGGGCGACAAAACCCGTCCCCCTACTGCGTACAGCCCTCCTCACCCGCCGCAAGCGTCACGCACGCCGTCGCGTCACCCGCGTCCTTCACGGCGACCATCGGGGTGTACGCGGTGGTGTCACCGACCGTCTCGACGGTGGCGGCCTGCTTCGTTTTGCCCACGCTCACCCGCACCTCGTCCCCCTGCGCGGCGGCAGTGATACGCGCCCAGGCCGCGCCACAGGTCTCGCTGTAGCGGACCTCGACCTGGGTCGTGCCCACGGTGACGCTGTCGGTGGTCTGCACAAGCTCGCCGCTGCACCCCATGACCTCGGCGTCCTTGCCGGTGCAGCTGTTACCGCTGCACTCCACACCGGGCGGCAGATCGGGGTCGGAGCCGGCGGAGGTCGCGGGCGTGGACGGCCTGTCGTCGGCCGCGTTCTCGTCGCCGCCGCTCGTGAGGAAGAAGGCCGCCGCGACCACGACAGCCGCACCGACGACACCGGCGAGAAACATGGTCAGCCGCCGTTTCCCCCCTCCCCCACCGGACGAACCGCTCCCACCCGGCCGGGCATCCTGCGGAGTCCCAGCCGGACCGAACCCACCGGGCGCACCGGACGTGCCGGACGTGCCGGACGTGCCAGCACCACGCGACCGCCCGGACGGATCCGACGGCGAGGCGGCAACTCCCCAACCGCCCCCCCGGGAAGCCCCGCTC
>NZ_VMNX01000101.1 GCF_009377235.1 Streptomyces acidicola | reverse complement strand
TCCCTGCGACGGTCACCCCCTCCTCGCCCACCCTGACCATCGCGGGGGTCAGCCCTCGGCGGCGAAAAGGATTCCGAGTACACCTATTTCAAGCCATCAGTGCAGTACAGAGCAGGTGACTCGCGTCACGACCAGAACGACCACAACACACACTATGAGCTCTGATGGCTAAAGGATTTACCCGCCTGACCTGGGTCTCTAACCTCCCGGCAACAGCTGCCAGAGGGCACGTGTTCAAAGGAGAACCATGGCCAGATCCAGCCACCTCGGCTCACGACACTTCGCCGCCGCGGGCACCGCCTCCGGGCTCGCTCACCCCGGCCGTCTCCGGTCCGCGACCGCGATCGGCGTGGTTCTCGCACTCGGACTGCTGACCGCCTGCGGGGGCAGCGACAAGCCCGCGGTGGCGGAGAACAAGATCAGCACGGGGAAGGTGCCCGTCTACTACCCCAAGGACTACAACAACCTGATCGCGGAGGCGAAGAAGGAGGGCGGCAAGCTCACCGTCTACTCCAACCTCGGCGACGAGAACATGGCCCCCATCGTCCGGGACTTCAAGAAGAAGTACGACTTCATCAAGACCGTCTCGGTCAACGAGCTCGACAGCGACGAGCTGTTCCAGAAGGTCCTCTCGGAGAACGCGGCCGGCAGCTCGCCCGCGGACGTGATGATCTCCAGCGCGGCGAGCGCCTGGGCGAACTTCGCTCAGCGCAAGGACGCGGTGCTGGAGTACAAGACCCCGGAGCTGGCCGCACTCGGCGACGAAGCGCAACTCCTGCCCAGCGTCTACTCGTTGTCGCAGGACCCGATGACGATCGCCTACAACACCAGCCTGATGGAGAAGCCTCCGACCGGCATGGCCGACCTGGCCAGGATCGTGAGCGCCGACGAGGGCAAGTTCAAGAACAAGGTGACGGTCCGCGACCCGGAGGGCTCGTTCGGCTTCTCGGTGACCCGCGCCCTGACCGAGGGCAACCCCGGGGCGTGGGACGCGCTGAAGACGATCCTCCCCCTGACCCGCCCGGAAACCTCCTCCGGTACGCAGCTGGAGAAGATCGTCTCCGGTGAGTACACGGCCGGCTTCCTGATCAGCGCCTCCCCCGCGTACCCGGTCGTCGACGACAGCGCCGGGCTGGTGAAGATCGTCTTCCCCGAGGACGGCACCGTGGTCCTCCCCCGTGGCATGGGCATCTCCTCCGAGGCACCGCACCCGGCGACCTCGAAGCTGTTCATGGACTTCGCGCTCTCCACGGAGGGCCAGCGCGCGGTCGCCGAGGGCGGACTGGCCTCCTACCGCGAGGGCGTCAAGGGCCGGGGCCTGCACACCTACCAGGAGGTCGTGGACAAGGTCGGCGAGGACAAGATCATCCACGTCGACTACTCCGCTGTCGCGAAGAACGACGCCGACGCCTGGCTCGAACGCTTCAACAGCCTCCTCAAGAAGTAGGCAGCCTCGGGACGATCGGAGTCAGAGCAGATGTCAACCCTCACCCCACCGGTCCGCACGTCGGCCGACGAGCACCAAGAGACGTTCAAGCCGCCGCGTTACCGCCGCCCCCTCGGCATCGGACGGGACCAGGTCGTCCAGTACGCGGTCCTCGCGTTCCTCGCCGTCCTCGTCCTGGCCCCGATCGTCCCGACCCTCTACCAGAGCGTGCGCAACCGCCCGCTCTACGAAGCCGGAGGAGCCTTCACGGTCCGCGGCTATGTCGACCTGTTCACGGACGCGGGCTTCGGCGAAGTGGCGCTCAACACGCTGCTGTTCGCCGGTCTGACCACGCTGCTGAGCCTGGCCATCGCCATCCCGATGGCGATCGTGGTGGTCCGTACGAAGCTGCCGGGCGGCCGGCTGATCGCGCTGGCGATGCAGTGGCCGTTCTTCATCTCCTCGCTGATCCTGGGCTTCGGCTGGATCATCATGTACGGCCCGGCCGGGTTCGTCAGCATCAAGGTCCAGCAGCTCTTCGGCGGCGTGCCGTGGAACCTGTACTCGATTCCCGGGATGGCCCTCACGGAGGCCGTGGCGCTCGCGCCCATCGCCTATGTGTTCTGCGCCAACGCGCTGCGGCAGTCCGACGCGTCCCTGGAGTCCGCGGCGCAGGTCTGCGGTGCCGGGCCGCTCAGGATTCTGGGGCAGGTGGTCGTCCCGATGCTGCGGCCGCCCATCGTCTACAGCGCCATCCTGGTGTTCTCCGTCTCCATCGAGACCCTGAGCGTGCCGCTGCTGTACGGCCAGCCGGTGAAGATCGACGTGTTCTCGACGTTCCTGTACCACAACGGCCTGCAGTCGGTGGACCCCGACTACACGATGCTGGGCGCCGCCTCGACGATCATCCTGCTCGTCACGCTGACCCTGGTGGCCGTACAGGCCAAGCTGCTCAAGGACGCCGCACGGTTCGTCTCCGTGCGCGGCAAGGTGACCCGCCCCCGCAAGCTCGACCTGGGCTGGCTGAAGTGGGTGAGCATCGCGTTCATCTGGTTGTACGTCATCGTCGGTGCCCTGGTCCCGATCCTCGGCCTGGTGCTCCGCTCCTTCACACTGGTCTTCACTCCGCTCCAGTCGCCGCTGAAGACGATCACCACGCAGAACTACGAGATCGTGTTCGACTCGGACAACTACGTCCAGTCCCTGTGGAACAGCCTCATCGTGGCCGGCGTCGGCTCGGTGCTGGTCAGTGCCCTCGCCGTGATCGCGGTGATGGTCGCCCGCCGCTCCACCTTCCGCTTCGGCCGGGCCGTCGAGTACCTCGCGCTGATCCCGCAGTCCCTGCCCGGCATCATCATCGGTATCGGCTTCTTCTGGGCCTTCGCCCTCGCCCCGTTCGGTATGGGCTCGGTGCTGCAGGGCACGATCTACGCCGTCATCATCGCCTTCGGCATGCGCGCCCTGCCCAGTGCGTTCGGCTCGGTCGCCCCGGCGATCATGCAGATCGGCGGCGAACTCGACAACGCGGCCCGGGTGTCCGGCGCCGACTGGCTGATGACGTTCTTCCGGGTACTGCGGGCCCTCGTCACTCCCGCGTTCGCCGGAGCCCTCGTGCTCACCTTCGTGATCATGCTCAAGGAGTACTCGCCGGCCGTGTTCCTGAGCTCCGCGGACAACAACATCCTGGGCACCACCATGCTCAGCCTCTGGACCCAGGGCCGGGCCGGATCCGTCGCCGCACTGGCAACCCTCCAGATCGCCATCACCGCGGTCTTCGTCGCACTCGCAGGACTGCTCATGAAGGGAAAGCACCATGCCTGAGGTGACCGTGAAGAACCTGGCCAAGACGTTCGGGGACAACTCCGTCCTCCGCGACGTCACCTTCACCATCAAGGACGGCGAGTTCTTCACCCTCCTGGGAGCCAGCGGCTGCGGCAAGTCGACCACGCTCAACTGCATCGCCGGGCTGGAACAGCCCACCGAGGGCTCCATCACCGTCGGAGGAAGACCCTTCGTCGACGCCTCGGCCGGGGTGTTCCTGCCCCCCGAAGAGCGCAACCTCGGCATGGTGTTCCAGTCCTACGCGCTCTGGCCGCACATGACCATCGCGAAGAACCTCGCGCTGCCCCTCAACATCCGCAAGGTCCCCAAGGAGAAGCAGAGGACCCTCATCCACGACGCGCTCGACAAGGTCGGTCTCGCCGATCTGAGCGGCCGCTACCCGCACCAGCTGTCCGGAGGCCAGCAGCAACGGGTCGCGCTCGCCCGTGCCCTGGTCTACTCCCCGACGGTGCTGCTGCTCGACGAGCCGCTGTCCAACCTCGACGCCAAACTCCGGGAGCAGGCCCGCGCCTGGCTGAAGCGGCTGCAGGAGGAGCTGGGCATCACCACCGTCTACGTCACACACGACCAGGAGGAGGCCCTCGCCCTCAGCGACCGCATCGCGGTCATGGAGGGCGGCAACATGATCCAGATCGGCACGCCGCACGAGATCTACGAGCGGCCCGCCGCCCCGGAGGTGGCCGCCTTCGTGGGCCGCTGCAACTTCCTCACCGGCCGGGTGATCGGACAGGAGGGCAGGCGGTACCGGATCCTCCTCGACTGCAGCGACGACGTGGTGCAGGTCGACAGCGACGAGCGTGTCCCGGCCGGCCACTCCGTCACCGTGGCGATCCGGCCCGAGCGCCTCGAGGTCGTCGCGCAGTCCGGTACGCCGTCCCACGTCAACCAGTTGAGGACCGAGGTCCTCACCAGCTCCTACGTCGGCTCCCGCTACGAGTACGACGTCCGCCTCGGCGACCAGGCCGTGCAGGTCCTCAGCGGCAACGGCGGCCTGGCGGGCGAAGTGGTGCTCGTCTTCGACCCGGCTCAGGCGCTCCTGTACCAGGACAAGGTCGAACTCCCCGAGGAGCAGCGCGACCTGCTGACCGTCACGTCGTAACCGGGTCGGGCTGAGACACAGCCACGACACGCCGGGGGCCCGGAGAGTCCGTCATGACTCTCCGGGCCCCTGCGTGCGCCGGCCTCTGTCGCTGCTCGGTCGTAGCGAGAGGTGCGAACGGGTCGTGATCCGCCCGGAGAGCTACTTCGAAGAGCGCTATTCGGGGCGGGGGTGGGCCGCGTGCACCACAGCCGATACGGACGCCCGCGTGGTCCGTTCTCGGAGCCGCCCTGCCGGGCCTGCAGCGCGACGTGTTGTGCTGAGGGGGCCTGTCCCGACGACAAGGCCATGGCGAAGCCGAGTTCACCGCACGCGCCGGCAACCGCGGGCGCGTGCAGTGCGCGAGGGGAGGGAGAGAGCGGGGACCGCACGCCGACTACGGTGGCTGCGTTGCCGTGTGA
Source organism: Streptomyces acidicola (assembly GCF_009377235.1). GTDB lineage: Bacteria > Actinomycetota > Actinomycetes > Streptomycetales > Streptomycetaceae > Streptomyces > Streptomyces acidicola. The sequence continues at coordinate 26,819 of NZ_VMNX01000101.1, read as the reverse complement.
GTTCCGGAATCGCCGGGACCGGGAGTTTCAGGAGGCCGAACTGTGGGACTGTGGTGGGGCAAGGCGCTGGACGCCGCCCGGATCGACGGGGCGGAGTTGCGCGCCGACTACACACGGCAGCGCCGGATCGTCGCGCGCTACCGCCCCAGCGCCTATCTGGCCACCCGCCTCCTGGTGCGCCCCGAGCACCTCCCGCATCTCCTGGCCGTCACCGCTTTCATGCACCTCTCCGACAATCTCCTCGACAGCGGCCCGCGTGAGGAACGCGCCGCCGCCTTCGCGCGCTGGGCGACAGAGGTCCGCGAGGGAATGGCCGGAGCTACCGTCGAGCACCCCGATCTCCGGGCCCTTGTGCACACCATGAGCGTGCACCCGCCGTTGCGCACCTATGTGACGGACTTCCTCGCCGCCGCCCCCGCCGACCTCGACTTCGCGGGCTTCGCCACCGAGGCGGACTACCAGTCATACATCGACGCCTACGTTCTTCCCGCGTTCATGCTGATCGCCGGCCTCCTGACGGGTGAGGACACCCCGCCCGGCTACCGCGAGGCCTGCCGTACCTACATCGACGGCAGCCAGCGCCTCGACTTCGCCAACGACATCGCTGAGGATCTCGCAGAGGGCCGCCTCAACCTCCCCCAGGAGACCCTGGACGCGTTCGCGGTCACGCGCGCCGACCTCGAATCCGCCCGTGACACCCCCGGCACCCGCGCCCTGCTGGCCCACGTCCTCGGTCAGGCGCGTGAGTCGCTGGCCGCCGGGCGGCCCCTGGCCGACCTCGTACCGCCCGATGGCCGCCCGCTGTTCCGCGCCATGATCGGCGTCGAGGACCTGACGGCCGAGGCGGCGCTGGCCAAGGGGGCGGCGCTGCTGCGGGGTCCCGCCCGGCCACCGCTCCCCAGCACTCTGAAGCTGCTCTTCGGGGAGCGTGCTCGGGCGAAGCGGAGTGCGGTGAAGACCGAGACCGGGACAGAGAACGAGACCGAGTCCGGGACCGAGACCGGGACAGCCGGAAGTCGTGGCGGCGCAAGGCCCTGAGATCTCAAGGCTCTGAGCAGGAGAGCAACAGCGGCGCGCAGGGGGCTCGGAACGGCATGGTGCCGCCCCCTGCTCGCCGTAACGTGTTTCACCTGATCTCGAATTGCCCAGTTTGTTGAAGATATGATGCGTTTCGTGCCTACCTTGAGGCGACTACGGCGCCGTCGGCAACGCGGCGGCCGAAGAGACGCTGTCCGGCTGTCACCCGTGTTCCTCACCTTCCTCATCACCGCGCTGGCGTTCGCGACGCCGAGGGAGATCGCCATCAGCCGCCTCCTGCCCGCCGCGCCCGCCCTGGCCGCCTCGATGTGGCCCGTGCTCCCCACGATCCTGCTGGGCACGGGCTGCCTGCTGGCCATGCTCGGCCTGAGCCTCGTCTACACCGACCTGGGGACGCCCTACACATCGGCTGCGATCGTCGCGGTCACCCTGGCGGCCGCGTACGCAAGCCATGTCCGGCTGCGACGGGAGGAGGCCCTCATCCAGATCCGGCTCGTCGCCGACACGGCTCAGAAGGTGCTGATGCGTCCCCTGCCGAGCCGCCTGGAGGACATCGAGATCGAGTCGCTGTATGTGGCGGCCCAGGCGCAGGCCCGGATCGGCGGCGACTTCTACGAGGCGGCCGCCACACCGTACGGCGTCCGGCTGCTCCTCGGCGACGTACGCGGCAAGGGCCTCTCCGCCGTGGGGGCGGCCTCGGCGCTGATCAGCTGCTTCAGAGAGGCCGCGCACGACGAGCCCGACCTGAGGGGCGTCATCCATCGCCTGGAGACCAGCATCATCCGCCACAGTGCCGCGTTCCCCGCCCAGGACCTGCCGGAGCGATTCGCCACCGCTCTTCTCGCCGAGATCCCGCGGGGCGACGGCCACGTCAGACTGCTCAACTGCGGGCACCCCCCGCCGCTGCTCGTGCGCCACGGGAGTATGCGCGTTCTGGAGCCCACCGCCCCCTCTCCGCCTCTCAACCTCGCGAAGCTCATCGGAGACCGCTACTGCATCGACACCGTGGCCTTCGCCCCGGGCGACCAGTTACTGCTCTACACCGACGGTGTCACGGAGACCCGGGACCGCAGCGGCGACTTCTTCCCGCTGCAGGACTGGATGCGCGGGCAAGGCCCGGCGTCGCCCCCGGGGCTGCTCAACCGACTGCACCGGGACCTGCTCCGTTTCAGCGGCGGACGGCTCGACGACGACATCGCGGCGCTTGCCGTGCGACGCCCGGATGCTGTTCGACGCCCGGAGCACCGAGCGCTGGAGCACCCGGCGTAGCCGCGGATCGCTGAGGCGATCACCCCCGTTGCGGCACGACCGCCACGGGACACGGAGCGTGGTGCAACAGCGTGTGGGTCACCCGGCCGAGTTGGAGCCCGAAGTGGTCCTGCCTGCGCTGTGCTCCGACGATTACGAGGTCGGCGGCGTCCGCGCGGCGCAGGAGCACTTTGCGGGCCGGTCCTTCGACCGTGTCGGGGCGTACCCGGACACCCTGATGGTCCGCCACCGCGTCGTGCAACAGGTCGTCGAGCAGGGCGGACGCCCGTTCCCTGGGGTAGCGCGCCGGTTCGCCGGCCGACCGAGGGGGGTGGGTGGTCTGGTGCGCGGGGGAACGCCACGCGCGTACGACGTCGAGGGGGCACCGGCGTGCCTCGGCCTCACGGAAGGCGAACCGCACGGCCTCACCGCTCGTGGCGGGGTTCCCCGCGCCGAGCAGGATGCGTTCGTGGGTGCCGGCCAGTGCGGGCTGGTTGCCGCGGACCACGATCACCGGGCAGTGCGCACGGGCCGCCACCACGAGGCCGACCGATCCGAGGAGCATCCCCTTCAGCTCACCACGGCCACGTGAGCCCGTCACCACGGCGGAGGCATGGAGACCTTCGCGCAGCAGGGCGTCCACCGCCTCCTCGGGGACCACCTCGGCCGAGACCGTCACATCCCGGTTGCGCCGCCGGGCACGCTCCGTCGCGGACCGGACGATGTTCTCCGCCATCAACTGTTCGGACGGGCGCTCACGGTCGCCCGTTTCTACGGCGCCTTCGTAGTGCGCCCACAACGAGGCGTAGACGAGCCGCAGGGGCAGACCGTGCCGGGCCGCCTCGTCCACGGCCCAGTCGACTGCCGTGAAGGCGGCAGCCGATCCGTCGACCCCCACGACCAGGGGAAGTTCCATCCTTCCCACCGCCTTTCGCTTCCCTCTCCGTCAGTCCTGCGGGCGGTCACGGCTGGATGTCGAGTACCTGCGACACCGGGCGGCGCGGTGCGCCGGGGCCCTGGGGGCCGTATCCCAGGCGGATGATCATCTGCGTGTAGCCCGTACCGGACACCGGGTCGCGCAGGGGCCAGCGCAGGTCGGTCCACTCGAGGGGCTGGGTGGCGAAGGAGCTGGACAGACCCTCGATGGTGGCCAGCAGGAGGACGCGTTCCAGGGCCTGGCCGGCGCGCAGCCAGTCCTCCGGGCGGTCGTAGAGCGTGCTGACGAGAGCCAGCTGAGGAGTCCGCTCGAAATCGGCGGAGTCACGGCCCGCCACCTGCCGAGAACCGGCGAAGTCGCGCACCGGGGCCTTGCCGCCGCGTTTGCGTGGCCCGAAGGCGTAGTCCGGGACTCCGTCGTCGGTCGTGTGCGCCGACGGGGTGCCGGCTCGGGTCCACTGGGCCAGGTCCTGGTCGCTGCCGCGGTCGGTGATGTTGCGCGCCTCGCCTTGCCGGACCAGTTCCAGCACCTCCTGCAGATGCCATGACGTGGGGAACGTCAGCATCGCTCCCTCAAGGCGAGCGGCATCGGCGAGGGCTCCGCGCACGGCTTCGGGGATCACCGTCTCCTCGAACGGGGAGCGGCTGCTGTGCCGCCGGTGGATCGCCGGATACAGCGCACCGAGATCGCTCTCGCGGCTCCCGGAGCCGGTCAGTCGCACGCCGGCGAGCAACGCCCGGTCGCTGAGGTCGGGCAGCAGCCGGGTTTCCGGACACCAGCCCTCGTGAGCCACGGCGACCCTCAGGTTCAACAGGGCGGCACCGCAGCCGAGATGAAGGCCGCGGGTGTCGGGGTCGGAGTGCGGCATGACGCGCTCGAAATCGGCGCGCAGTTCGATGGTGCGACTGCGCCGCAGGTAGCGGAAGCGCCAGGGCTGCGCGTTGTGCATCGACGGGGCGGCTGCCGCGTCGTGCACCAGGGCCGTCACGCGTTCGTCGGACGGTGCTTGCCGGTTCACCGGAACCTCCCTCACGGGTCGGCGGCTGCCGGGACGGGACCGCTCTCCGGTTGGTCGTGGGATACGCGACGGGAGCGCCGGGGCCTCCGGCCGCTCACTCACCGGCCGGAGTGATGCGGCGGCCCGTCAGGTGCATGGGCCGGATCGGCACCCACATCTCGCGTTCGCCGCCCGGCCAGGGTTCGGAGTGGGCGCGCTCGGCCACCGAGCGGGGTCCGGCTCCGCGACGACCGGGTGCCGCAGCGCCTGCCCTGGCCAGGCGGCAGATCCGCGCCGCCGCCGCTCGGCCGCCGCGCGTCGGCCGACGTCGCCGGGGCTGGGCGGCTCCGCCGACGGGGGCCTGCCGGGGACCCCTTCGCCTCATCCGTGCCCGGACGCCGGGACGGCTCCTGAGCTCGCATGATCGCCGCCCCTTCCTCACAATGGTGCTGTATCCAACGTGCCACGCCCGGCACACCGCCGCACGGGACGAACGACCCCCACGCACCGCCCCGAGCCGACCGGCCGTCACGTCCCGTGAGGGAGAGGCGACATGCACCACCGAACCGTCGCGGAACTCATGACCCGAGACGTCGTCCGGGCACGGCGGGACCTGACCTTCAAGGAGATCGTCAAGCTCCTCACGGACCACGACGTCACCGCCGTACCTGTCGTCGACGAACTGGACCGCCCCCTGGGCGTGGTGTCCGAGGTCGACCTGCTGCGCAAGTCGGCCGACCAGGCCGACCCCTCCGGCCTGGCCCCGATCCCGCACCTTCAGGCGTGGGAACGGGCCAAGGCCGAGGGCGCCCGCGCCGAGGAACTGATGTCCGCGCCCGCGGTGTGCGCCCGCCCCGACTGGACCGTGGTCGAGGCCGCCCGTCTGATGGAGGTCCAGAAGGTGAAACGGCTGCCAGTGGTCGACGAGGCGGACCGGCTCCTGGGCATCGTCAGCCGCTCCGACCTGCTGCGGATCTTCCTGCGCCGCGACGACGCCATCCACGACGAGATCACCCAGGACGTACTGCGGCGCACCATGGGACTCGACCCCTCACAGGTGACGGTCCAGGTACGCGACGGCCGGGTCGACCTCCACGGCTCCGTCGAGTTCAGAAGCCTGACCCCCATCATCGAACAGTTGTGCAGGAGCGTCGACGGCGTCGTCTCCGTCACCGGGCACCTCACCTACCCGACCGACGAGGCCCATCACTCCCCCACCGGCACCTGAGGCACGAGAGCGGCACAGCGGCGCGGCGGAGGCCCATGTTGCCCGGGAGCCCCTCAGGGGCGACCGTGGAGGTGAGGTAGCGAGGGAGTGAGTATCGTGCGAGCGCTCGTCTACCACGGCCCCGAACAGAGCTCCTGGGACACCGCCACGGACCCCGCGATCGAGGAGGCGACCGACGCGATCGTGCGCGTCGACGCCACCACCGTCTGCGGAAGCGATCTGCACATCCTGCGGGGAGACCTCCCCGACGTGAAGCCGGGGACGATCCTCGGTCACGAGGCCGTGGGCGAGGTCATGGAGGTCGGCGGCGGCATCCACGACCTGCGCCCCGGGGACCAGGTGATCGTGTCCTCCGTCTCGGCCTGCGGCCACTGTCAGCCGTGCCGTGACGGCATGTACGGGCAGTGCCGCGGGGGCGGTGGGTGGATCCTGGGGAGCCTGATCAACGGCACCCAGGCCGAGTTCGTACGGGTGCCGTTCGCCGACCACTCCACCCACCGACGGCCCTTCGACCTGCCGCTCGATGACGCGGTCCTGCTCTCCGAGGTCCTCCCCACCGCCTACGAGGTCGGAGTGCGCAACGGACATGTGAGCCCGGGAGACACCGTCGTCGTGGTGGGCGCGGGTCCCGTCGGTCTCGCCGCGGTCGTCATCGCGCGGCTCTACTCACCCCGCCGGATCGTCGTGACGGACCTGTCCGCCGCGCGGCTGGAAGCCGCCGCCCGTGTGGGTGCCGATGCCGCCGAGCTGCCCGGACGGATGATCGCCGAGTTGTCCGAGGGCCCGGGCGCCGACGTGGTCATCGAGGCCACGGGGGAACCGGAGGGCTTCGTACTGTGCACGCGTGCCGTCCGCGCGGGCGGGCACATCGCCAACATCGGCACGCATGGCAAGCCGGCCACGCTGCATCTCGAATCGCTGTGGCGCAAGAACGTGACGATCAGTACCGGCCAGGTGGACACGTCCTCCACACCGTGGCTGCTGGAGCTGGTGGGGCTCGGGCGCCTGCCCGTCTCCCGGCTCGTGAGCCACACCTTCGGCCTCGACCGGATGGAGGACGCCTACGAGGCGTTCGCCCACGGCACCACGACGGGCGCCCTCAAGGTCGTACTGCACCGCGAGTGAGGGGCCCTGGCCGGCAGGGAGTCGCTCATGCCGGGACCGTGATGACGGGACAGCGGGCGTGGTGCAGTACCCCCTGACTCACCGAGCCCAGCAGCATGCCCGTGAATCCTCCGTGCCCCCGGGTTCCCACCACCAGGCCCAGGGCGCGTTCCGAGGCTTCCGTCAGGGCCTTCACCGGGTGGCCGCGGACGACTTCGTGATGCAGTTCCACATCCGGGTGCGTCGCGCTGCGGCCCGCGACCGTCTCGGACAACACACGGCGGCACTCCAGCACCGCGGCGTCCTCGTCCAGGGCACCGAGGCGCGGCGGATGCCACACGTACAGGGCCCGCAGGAGCGCCCCGCGCAGGGCCGCTTCCTCGAACGCCACATCCACCGCCGCGGCCGACTGCGGGCTGCCGTCGACGCCGACCACGAAGTACGCGGGCTGCTGGGTGAGGGGCTCCGGCTCCGGTACGGCCACGACCGGGCAGGGGGCGTGGGCGGTGAGCGGGAGCGCCACGGAGGCGGAGGTGAACATTCCGTGCCGTCTGGTCAGGTGCCAGGAGCCCACCACGACCAGGGCGGCGCGTCGCGCCTCCTCGTGCAGGACCCACGCCGGCTCTCCCTCCGCCAGCAGCGTCGACACCTCCACCGCCGGCCACCGGGACTCGACGAACGCGACCGCCTCCTTGAGCACCAGGTCACCGACTCCGTGCAGCGCCCGGTTCCACTCCTCCCAGGACGGTCGCGCCTCCCCCGACCGGTATCCGCCGGTCGGCGTGCCCTGGGCGTGGACCAGCCGCAGCGGCAGGCCACGTCGATCCGCCTCGTCGGCGGCCCAGGCGAGCGCGAGTCGCTTGGCGGTGTCGGGGTCGACGCCCACCACGATCGGCCGACGCCCGTCTGCACCTGTCATGGCCGCCTCCAGAAGAGAGATCCCCGCTCCACCGTCCGTTCGTTCACTGCCCTTCCAGCCTCGCCCCTGTTGTCGAGCGCCGCCTTGCCACGGCCTCGCGGGCACCTGTCGGGGCTCCGGGCCCGGCCACGGTCACCGACGACCGCGCCGCTTGGGGGCGGTGCTCATCAGCCATGTCACCATGCGGCTGACGTCCGAGGGCGAGACGATGCCGACGAGCATGCCGCGGTCCACGACCAGGACCCGGTGCTCGGCGCCCGGCTCCATGCGCGGCATCAGGTCCGCCACCGGGCTCTCCGGTCCCACCACGATGACCTTGGACAACGGCACCATCACCGCCCTCACCGGCAGGGCCTGGGCCTCGGTCTGCGACACCCGTCTGGCGCTGTCCAGGGTCACCAGCCCGACCGCGGCCCCGTCGTCGGTCACGGGGAACGCCGAGTGGCGGTAGCGGTAGCGCACTCCGGTGAGGAAGTCCGCGATCGTGGTGTCCGCGGGAACCGTGAGAGGTTCCGGCGTCATGACGTCCCTCACCGGGACTCCGGCAAGCACGCCCCGCAGCTGGGCCTGCCGTCCCTCGGTGGTCGCGGCCGCGATGAGGAACCAGCCGATCAGTGCCAGCCAGAAACCGCCGAACGTGCCGGTCCTCAGGAACAGGACCAGCCCGAGCACCACGAGCAGCCACCCGAAGACCCGCCCCGCCATGGTCGCGTTGGCTGTCGCCCGCAGCCGGTCTCCCGTGCGCCACCACAGGAACGCGCGCAGCAGCCTGCCGCCGTCGAGCGGGGCGGCGGGCACCGCGTTGAAGACCGCGAGCAGCACATTGATGACGGCCAGCCACGCCACCATCTCCACCACGATCCCGGACGCGGACACCAGGGTGAGCAGCCAGGCGCCGAGCGCGAAGAACCCGCCCAGGAGAAGGCTGACGAGCGGGCCGACGCCGGCGATCCTCAGTTCCGCGCCGGGGCTGGACGCCTCGGTCTTGAGCCGGGCCGCCCCGCCCAGCAGCCACAGCACGATGTCGTCCACCTCGACCCCGTTGCGCCGGGCCACGACGGCGTGCGCCAGCTCGTGCGCGAGGAGGGAGGCGAAGAAGACCACGGCGGTGCACAGGCCGGCCGCCCAGTACACCGCCCAGGCACGCCCTGGATACGCGTGGGGAAGGCGGCCCTGCGACAGGCCGAACGCGATGATGCCGAAGATGAACAGGACGCTCCAGTGCACGCCGACCCGGACCCCCGCGATCCGTCCCAGAACGAACGTCGCCCGCACAGCTCTCTCCCTGCCCGGACCCACGGGCCGTGGAGAGGATGACGCCTTCGGCCTCTCGCCCCGCGGTTCCTCCTGACTTCCAGTACACCCTCGGGGCCACGGCTTCGCGCGCCGGAGGCCTGGCATGCCGTACAGGTCGGTTCCTAGACTGTGAGATGTGGTCCGGCCCAACGAGGAGGTCGAGGCACTCCTTCAGGAGTACGCGGACCTCATCGCCATCACCGGAGGCGACGCGTTCAAGGCGCGCGCCTACGAGAAGGCCGCCCGCGCGATCGGCGGTCATCCCGCCGATGTCTCCCGCCTCGACGTCGCGGGTCTGAGGGAGATCCCGGGCGTGGGCAGGTCGATCGCCGAGAAGGTCGTCGAGTACTTCCGCACCGGCCGTGTCACGGTGGTCGAGGAGACGCGGGCCAGGATTCCCGCAGGGGTACGGCAGCTCATCACCATCCCCACCCTCGGCCCCAGGAAGGCGATGGCCGTCTACGAGGATCTGCACATCTCCTCGGTGGACGAGCTCGCCGACGCCATCAAGGCGGAGAAGTTGCGCGGCCTGAAGGGCTTCGGAGAGAAGACCGAGGCGAACATCCTGCACGGCATCGCCCTCATGCAGCAGGCAGGAGGGCGGATCCCGCTGAGCACCGCCATGGAGTCCGCCGAGGAGATCGTCGCCGAACTCTCCCGGATCACCGGCTGTGAAGACTGCGCATACGCCGGTTCGCTGCGCCGCATGAGGGAGACCATCGGCGACATCGACATACTCGTCGCCGCCGGCCGGTCGGCCCCCTTCATGGACGCACTCACCGAACTGGCCTCCACCGCCGAGGTCATCGCCCACGGCGAGAAGAAGACCTCGATCCGTACCGTCAAGGGCGTCCAGGTCGACCTGCGCGTGGTGCGACCGGACTCGTGGGGCGCCGGGATGCAGTACTTCACCGGCTCGAAGGCGCACAACATCCGTACCCGCACGATCGCCGTCCACCTGGGGCTGAAGCTCTCCGAGTACGGCTTGTTCGAGACCGAGGGCGGAGAGCGGGTCGCCTCCCGGTCCGAGGACGAGGTGTACTCCCGACTCGGCCTGCCATGGATCCCGCCCACGCTGCGCGAGGACCGGGGGGAGATCGAAGCCGGCCTGCGGGGCGAACTGCCCGAGGTGGTGACGGAGAGCGACATCAGAGGTGACCTGCACACCCACACCGACCTCACCGACGGCCTCGCCCCGCTGGAGGAGATGGTGGCAGCGGCCGCCGAGCGGGGCTACGCGTACTACGCGGTCACGGACCACGCACCGAACCTGTACATGCAGCGCATGACCGACGAGAAGATCCTCGCCCAGCGCGAGCTCGTGCGCTCACTGGACGGCAAACACCACCGGATGCGACTGCTCCACGGCACCGAGCTCAACATCGACCCGGACGGGGCGGTGGACTGGCCCGACGAGTTCCTCCAGGGCTTCGACATCTGCGTGGCCTCGGTGCACTCCCACTTCAACGTCGACCGCAGGGCGATGACCCGGCGGATCGTACGCGCCTGCGAGAACCCCCACATCAACGTCATCGGCCACCCCACGACCCGTCTGATCGGCAAACGGCCGGGCGTGGAAGCCGATCTCGACGAGGTGTTCGCGGCCTGCGCCCGCACCGGCACGGCCCTGGAGATCAACGCCCAGCCCGACCGCCTCGACCTGGGCGACGAGGACATCCTCCGCGCCCGGAGTCACGGGGCGAAGTTCGCCGTCAGCACCGACGCCCACTCCCTCCTCCACCTCGCGTACCTCCGCTACGGAATCGGCATGGCCCAACGCGGATGGCTCACTCCGGAAGACGTGATCAACACATGGCCGCTGGGTCGACTGCGCCGGTTCCTGCGCAAGGGAAAGCGCCCCGAGTGAGACATTCTCCATTACTGTTGAATGTCCCGGTTTGATGCTGAAAGGTAAATTTCAACTCATGCAGGCGCGGCTGGCGTTGCTCAGCGCGGTGCGTCCCGGTCTTCCGGAAAGCGAGATCTTCCGGTTGGGGCTGCTCCACGCCACGGCCGAGTTGTGCGCTCTGGGGGGCATGGTCCACCTCTGCGGCCCCACCTCCGCGCTGTGCCTGGCGTCCACGGTCGGCCTGCCTCAAGACCTTCCCCGCTCCTGGGAGGTCATCGACCAGGAGAGTCAGGTGGCCCCCGCACGTGCCCTGCACCAGGGCAGCACCGTATGGCTGCCGCCGCCCTCTGACGAACCGGCCGCAGCGACACAGGCGGCAGAAGCCGCAGATACGGCAGATGTGCCATGGCCCGGCATGCGCACGGGCCTGGCCGTCCTGCCGGTGTCCGCCGGGGGCCGCATCATGGGCACGCTCACCGTGCTGACGGGCGACCGGGGCGAGCCCACCCCAGAGGAGTGGGACTTCCTCCGGTCCGTCGTCGCCTGGACCGAGGAACGCATGGTCCAGGCGCCGAAGGTGACCGCACCCGCGGCGTCGCAACCAGACGGTGAGCGGCCACAGCAGACCGCCGTGCCGGACCTCATGGTCGGATGGTGGGACTGGAACCTCCAGACCGACGAGCTGATCTGGGACGCGCTGGTCATGGAGTACTACGGCACCAAACCGGCCGACTACACCGGCAGAATCCAGGACTGGATCCAGATCCTCCACCCCGACGACCTGGCACCGACGCTGCAGGAGGCGCAGCGCGCGATCCGCGAGCACTCGATATACGAGGCCACGTACCGGGTACGGCACCTTGACGGCACGTACGGCTGGTCGCGGGCCCGCGGCAAGCCGACGTACGACGATCAGGGTGCCCCCCTCCGGATGGTCGGCGTCAGGTGGGAGAGCAGCGAGTCGCCTTCCGCCCGTGACGCGCTCAGCCGGGCCCTGCGCCACATGAGCGACGGCTTCCTGACGGTGGACGCCGAGTGGCGCATCATCTTCGCCAACCTGGAAGCGGAACGCCTGCTGGGACACTCCCAGGAGGAGCTGTTCGGGCGTGTGCTGTGGGACCTGCCCGCCGCGCAGCGGATCCCGGGCCTGGAGCGCCGCTGCCGGAGAGCCGCCGCCGAGGAGATACCCGCCAGCTTCGATGTGGACATGCCGGACACGGGGCGTCGCTACCAGCTACGGCTGGTCCCGGGACCCGTCGGCCGGGCGATCTACCTGGCAGACGTCACCGAGAAACGGCGTATGCAGGAGGAGCGCGAGGCGGCCGAGCGCGCCGCGTCCGAGCGGGCGGCCCAGATCGCGGAGCTGACCGCGGCACTCGCCAAGGCGACGACCACACGGGACGTGGTGGACGCGGTCGCGCAGCGGGTGCTGCCGCCGTTCGACGCCGTCGGACTCGTAGTGCAGGCCATCGAAGGGAACCAACTCATCGCTATCGGGGCCGTCGGCTACGCGGACGACTTCCTCGACGTCTTGAACAGCCGCTCCACAGCGGCCACGCTGCCGGGCTGGAGTGTGATCGCGTCCGGAGCACCGGTGTTCCTGTCCTCGCCGCAGGAGTACGTCGCGTACTCGCCCGACCACGCCGACCTCCCCGGAATCGCCCGCAAGCAGGCCTGGGCGTTCATGCCGCTGACGGTGTCGGACCAGACGTTCGGAGTGTGCGTCGTGTCCTGGGACCGTCCGCGTCGCCTCGACGCCGACGAGCGCTCGCTGCTGACCACGATCAGCGCCCTCGTCGCACAGGCCCTGGAGCGGGCCCGGCTCTACGACGCCGAGCACACCCGGTCCCGCGAACTCCAGCGCAGCCTGCTGCCCCGGGACCTGCCCGACCTGCCCGCGTGCACCGCCGCCGCCCGCTACCTCCCCGCCGGGCAGGGCATGGACGTGGGCGGCGACTGGTACGACGTCATCCCGCTCTCCAGCGGCCAGGTGGCCCTCGTCGTCGGCGACGTCATGGGCCACGGCCTGCCCGAAGCGGCCACCATGGGCCGCCTGCGCACCGCCGTCCACACCCTGGCCGACCTCGAACTGCCCCCCGACGAAATCATGGGGCACCTCAACGACATCGTCGGCGGCATGAGCGAGGACTCGTACGTCACCTGCCTGTACGCGCTCTACGACTCCACCACCCAGAACTGCTCCATCGCCCGCGCCGGGCACCCGCCCCCGGCCCTGGTGCACCCCGACGGCACCGTGCACTTCCCGGAGCCGGCCGCCGATCCACCACTCGGCACGGCGAAGCCGCCGTTCGAGACGGTCGAGTTGACGGTGCCCGACGGAAGCCTGCTGGTGCTCTACACCGACGGACTGGTCGAGTCGGCGAAACGGGAGGTCGACGAGGGGATGTCGGGCCTTGCCCGGCTCCTGCGCACCGCCCACGACGAGGGCATCGACGCAGACCTGGAAACCCTGTGCGACACCCTGACGGCCGGACTGCTCTCCGGCGAGCACCAGGCGGCCGACGATGCGGCGCTCCTCGTCGCCCGCCTCCACGCCCTGACCGAGGACAGGATGGCCTCCTGGCCGCTGCCCGAGGACCCGAAGGCGGCCGGCCTGGCCCGCCGCCACGTCCGCGAGCAGCTCTCCGACTGGGGCCTGGACGAACTGACCCCCACCACGGAACTCCTGGCCAGCGAAATGGTCGGCAACGTCGTACGCCACGCCAAGGGCCCGATGCGCCTACGTCTGCTGCACGACACCAGGCTGGTCTGCGAGGTCTTCGACGGCAGCCTCACGATGCCCCGCATCCGCCACGCGACGGAGACCGACGAGGGCGGGCGCGGGCTACAGCTGATCACGGCGCTCTCCCAGCGCTGGGGTGCGCGGTACACGCCGAACGGAAAGTGCATCTGGACAGAACAGACACTGCTCGGCCCGGACGGCCGCCTGGACCGGCCGTCCGATACGCAGGACCTGCTGTTCCTGAACCCCGAGGGCTTCGCGGGAGATCTGGACGCACTGTCCTTCGAGAGCCAGGAGCAGTAGAGCGAGCTCAACGCCGCACAGCCGTGGGCCCGGACGACACCGCGAGCGCCCGGGGCAAGTAGTGGAATTTTCAACTGCCCCGTAGAGTTGTAGGCCGCGAAGGAGGTCACGAGTGGACACGACGTACTACGACCACGGGACGGCCGCGGAGCGCTGGGAGCGGGCGCGGATGTTCTTCGAGGCCAAGGACTACGCCGCCGCGGCGCGGACCCTCGGCGCGCTGGTCGAGGAGGTGCCGGAGCAGACCGGCCCGCGGCTGCTGCTGGCGCGCGCGTACTACCACTCGGCCCAGCTGCGCCGCGCGGAGGCCGAGTTGCGCGTGATCGTCGAGCGCGACCCGGTGGAGCACTACGCCCGGCTGATGCTGGGGCGCACGCTGGAGCGGCAGGGGCGGCACGAGGAGGCGGAGTCGCACCTGCGGATCGCCTCCGCCCTCGCCGGCGACTTCGAGGAGCTCTGAGGACGGACCTGACAGGCCGAGAACGGACCTGACAGGCCGAGAACGGACCTGACGGGCCGAGAGCGGAGTTGACGAAACCTGGACGGCGGGCTCACCCCTGAGGGGAGCCCGCCGTCGCGCATGCGCACATCGCCCTACTGCGCGTACGTCCGCCTGCCCCGCCGGTACGCGATCTCGCCGAGCACGATGTCCACCACGATGAAGGCCGCGAGCGGGATGCCCAGGAGCGGGACGAAGTAGCCGAGGACGGCGACGGCCGCCATCGCGGGGACCAGGATCAGCGGGGGCACCTGCTGCCAGGCGCCGCGCGGGATGGGGCGGCCGAAGGCCGAGGTGCGGCCGCGCTGCCACCACATGCGGTAGCCCGAGAGGATGAGGAGGATCAGCGAGAGCGCCAAAGCCATCAGGGCGAGCTGGTTGACCAGGCCGAACAGGACGCCGGTGTGGGCGTCGATGCCCCAGCGGCTGAGCTTGGCGAGCACGGGGTAGTCCGCGAACCGGACGGTGTCCGTGACCTCGTGGGTCGCCGGGTCCACGGCCACCGCGTCCTGCTTCGTCGGCCAGCTGCGCTGGATCTGCTGCACGACGTACCCGGAGGACGCGTCGGCTGGCGGCACGATCTCGACCGGGTCGCCGAGGCCCTCGGCGCGCGCGGCGGCGAGGATCTTGTCGAGATCGCCCTCGGCCGCCTTGCCGGACGAGGCGCCGCCGCCCCCGTGGGCCGCGTGGTCGCCCAGGGTCGCCGATATCGCCGGGGTCGCCTGCCCCAGCGAGGTGCGCAGGGTTTCGACGTTGGCCCCGGCGTACGTGGACCAGGTCAGGCCCGTCGCGGAGAGGAAGAAGAGCCCGGCGGCCGCCCAGGCGCCGGCGGTGCCGTGCAGGCCGAGAGTGCGGCGCCGGCCGCTGGTGCCGCGCAGCTTGCGCTGCGTCCGTCGGCGGCCGAACCACAGCGCGAGCCCGCCGCCCGCGATCACCCACAGCCAGCTGGCCGCGAGTTCGCTGTAGAGACGGCCGTTCTCCCCGAGGCGCAGATCGCGGTGGAACTCGTCGATCCACGTCCGCAGGGGCAGTGCGCCCGTCGATCCGTACTGTTCGAGCGCCCCGCGCACCTCGGCGGTGTACGGGTCGACGAACACCGCGAGTGTGTGGGTGTCGTCGACGCCGGGGACACCGGACAGCAGCACCCGGGTCGTGGCGTTGTCCTCCGGCGACACCCGTACGGCGGAGATCGTGCCCTCGGGGTGGGCCTTGCGGGCGGCGGCCACCTGCTCGGAGACCGGCAGCTTGCGATCACCGACGGGGACGGTCAGCTCGTCCGCGTACACGATCTTCTCGGCCTGGAACGAGGCCGCGTAAAGGAGGCCGGTCAGAGCGGCGACCAGCAGGAACGGGGCGACGAGGAGACCGGCGTAGAAGTGCAGCCGCAGCACGAGCGGTCTGAGCGTGACGGCCGGGCGGGGTCTCGGGGCGGTGACGGGTTCCTGGGACTCGCCCGTCTCGGTCGAGGGAGCAGTGGACATCGGCGGGCTACTCCGGGGAGGAAGGGGACGTCGTTGTGGTCCAGTAGTCGGGGCGAGGGGGCGCCGAGTTCCTGAACGCGCGAGTGGCGTGGATCACACCGGGGCGAGGGCTTCCGCAGTGCGCTCTCTGTACGCGGTGCCTGTACCGCCGTGTGGCCTGTACCGGAGTGTGGCCCGTACCTCTTCCGGCCGATCCGCCCCGCATCCCGCGACGCGTCTTGGCATGCTGGCGCGATGGCATCAGAGAGCGACCGTCCGACCTCCCGCCGGATCCGTGACCGGGTCGAGGAACTCCTCTCCCACGAGGGCCCGTTGCCGATCGTCGCCGCGGGCGACCCGGTGCTGCGGCGGCCCGCCGAACCCTTCGACGGCCAACTGGACCCGGCGCTCCTGGTCCGTTTCATCGTCGCCCTGCGCGCGACCATGCATGCCGCGCCCGGTGTCGGGCTCGCCGCGCCGCAGGTCGGGGTGGGGCTGCGGATCGCCGTCATCGAGGACCCGGCGCCGGTGCCCGAGGAGGTGCGGCTCGCTCGCGGCCGGGTGCCGCAGCCCTTCCGCGTGCTGGTCAACCCGGAGTACGAGGCCGTGGGCGCCGAGCGCGCCGCGTTCTTCGAGGGCTGTCTGAGCGTGCCGGGCTGGCAGGCCGTGGTGGCCCGGCACGCCCGTGTACGGCTCACCGGGCTGGACGAGCACGGCCGTGCGGTGGACGAGGAGTTCTCCGGCTGGCCCGCCCGCATCGTCCAGCACGAGACGGACCACCTGGACGGCACGCTCTACCTCGACCGCGCCGAACTGCGCTCCCTGTCCTCGAACCAGGCCATGGCCGACCTCTGGAACGAGCCGGTACCGCACCGGGCGGCGGAATCCCTCGGTTTCCCGCTGCCCGGCTGACGGCCGACGGCCGGCCGGTGCGGGCGGGCCGTCCTCGTCAC
The DNA here is from genome assembly GCF_009377235.1 of Streptomyces acidicola. Taxonomy (GTDB): domain Bacteria; phylum Actinomycetota; class Actinomycetes; order Streptomycetales; family Streptomycetaceae; genus Streptomyces; species Streptomyces acidicola. The sequence continues at coordinate 10,245 of NZ_VMNX01000101.1, read as the reverse complement.
CGGATCGGCTCAGGAGTCCCGGAACGCCTCCAGCAGCCGCAGCCAGACCTCGCTGATCGTCGGGTACGACGGGACCGCGTGCCAGAGGCGGCTGACCGGGACCCGGCCGGCGACCGCGATGGACGCCGAGTGGATCAGTTCGCCGACGCCGGGGCCGACGAAGGTGACCCCGCGCAGGATGTCCTCGTCCAGGTCGACGACCATGCGGGCGCGGCCACGGTAGCCGTCGGCGTAAAGGCCGGCTCCGGCGGCCGAGGCGATGTCGACGTCCACGGCGCGGACACGGTGGCCTGCCTGCTCGGCCTCGGCGAGCGAGAGGCCCACGGCCGCGGCCTCGGGGTCGGTGAACACCACCTGGGGTACGGCGGCGTGGTCCGCGGTGGCGGCGTGGGCGCCCCAGGGGTCGGTCTCCAGGAGCGGTACACCGGCCGCGCGGGCGGCGATGGCGGCGCCCGCGATTCGGGCCTGGTACTTGCCCTGGTGGGTGAGGAGCGCACGGTGGTTGACGTCGCCGACCGCGTACAGCCATTCGCTTCCCGTGACGCGGAGGCTGTCGTCGACGGTCAGCCAGGAGCCCGGCTCCATGCCGACGGTGTCGAGGCCGATGTCGTCCGTGCGCGGAGCGCGCCCGGTGGCGAAGAGGATCTCGTCGGCCTCGAAACGGTCCCCGGCGTCGGTGCTCACCACGACGGTTCCGTTCTCGCGGGTGACCGACTCGGCCGACGTACCGGTGCGCACCTCGACGCCGGCCTCCGTCAGCGCCTCGGCGACCAGTTCCCCCGCGAAGGGCTCCATGCGGGGCAGCAGGCCCTTGCCGCGGACGAGGACGGTGACCCGGGAGCCGAGGGCCTGCCAGGCCGTGGCCATCTCCACGGCCACGACACCGCCGCCGATCACGACCAGACGCCCGGGCACGGCCTGCGCGCTGGTGGCCTCACGGCTCGTCCACGGCCGTACCCGGTCCAGCCCCGGCAGACCGGGCAGGAGGGCACGGCTGCCGGTGCACACGGCGACGGCGTGCCGGGCGGTCAGCACCTGGCGCGTGCCGTCCGGGCCGTCGACGACGACCCGGCGGGGGCCGTCGAGGCGTCCGTGGCCCCGGTGGAGGTCGGCGCCGATGCTCTCCAGCCACCGGACCTGGCCGTCGTCCTTCCAGTGCGAGGTCTCGTAGTCGCGGTGGGCCAGTACCTCGGCCGCGTCGAGGGGGCCCTGCACCAGGTGCCGCAGGCCGGGTACGCGGCGGGCGTCGGCGCGCGCGATGACCGGTCGCAGCAGGGCCTTGCTGGGCATGCACGCCCAGTACGAGCACTCGCCGCCGACGAGTTCGTTCTCGACGACCGCGGTGGAGAGGCCGGCCGCGCGGGTGCGGTCGGCGACGTTCTCGCCCACCGGCCCGGCGCCGAGCACCACGACGTCGTATGTGAGAGGTGCAGAGTCTTCTGCGGATTGCGTGTCCGTCATGGGGTCAGTCTGGTTGGTGGTGTGCGCGGAGGCCACACGGGTACGCGCGCGGAATACGCCACCGCAGGACGGCGTTACCGACAGCGGCTTGCCCCAGAGCCCCGATTTCCAGGAGAGGGATACACGCGATGAGCAGCACCGTGGAGCTCACCAAGGAGAACTTCGACCAGACGGTCACGGACAACGACTTCGTCCTGATCGACTTCTGGGCGTCCTGGTGCGGGCCGTGCCGTCAGTTCGCGCCGGTCTACGAGAAGGCGGCGGAGGAGAACCCGGATCTGGTGTTCGGGAAGGTGGACACCGAGGCGCAGCCGGAGCTGGCCCAGGCCTTCGGCATCCAGTCGATTCCGACGCTGATGATCGTCCGTGACCGGGTCGCCGTGTTCGCGCAGCCGGGCGCCCTGCCCGAGGCCGCCCTGACGGACGTCATCGGCCAGGCCCGGAAACTGGACATGGACGAGGTCCGCAAGTCGGTCGCCGAGCAGCAGGCCAAGGCCGAGGGCGACGGCCAGGTGCGGTAGGTCCCGGCGGCCATGTGGGCCAGTAGGCCCCGGCCGCCGGGCGGTCCCCGGAAGGGGTCCCAAGAAGGGGTCCCAAGAAGGGGTCCCTGGAAGTGGCCCTCAGAAGGGGTACGCAGCCACGTCCCCGCGCACCGTCGTCCAGCGCAGTTCGGTGAAGGCCTCCAGATTGGCCTCGCCGCCGAAGCGGGCGCCGGTGCCGGAGGCGGCGATCCCGCCGAACGGCGCGACGGCCTCGTCGTTGACGGTCTGGTCGTTGATGTGGGCGATACCGGTCGGGATGCGTTCGGCCAGGTCGAGGCCGCGCGCGGTGTCGCGGGTGACGATGCCCAGCGACAGCCCGTAGGGGCCGTCGGCGGCGAGAGCGGCGGCGTCGTCGGCGTCCTTGAAGGGCCGCACGGGCGCGACGGGACCGAAGACCTCCTCGGCGTAGGCGGGGGTGGAGTCGTCGACGCCGGCGAGGACGGTCGGCCGGTAGAACAGCCGCTCGTGCGTACCGCCCGCCGCGAGCCTGGCGCCGCCTGCCGTGCTGGATTCCACCAGGCCCCTGATCTTGGCCAGCTGGGAGTCGTCGATGACGGGACCGAGGTGCACCTGCTCGCGGTAGGGGTCTCCGACGGCGAGCGAGTCGGCCTTCGCCGCGAGCCGCTCGACGTACTCCTCGTACAGGGACGCGTGGACGAGATGGCGGCCCGTCGTCATGCAGATCTGGCCCTGGTGGAAGAACGATCCCCATGCGGCCGTGGAGATCACCGCGTCGATGTCGGCGTCCTCCAGCACGACGAGCGCCGAGTTGCCGCCCAGTTCCAGGTGCGCCCGCTTGAGATGACGTCCCGCGGCCTCACCGACCGCGCGTCCGGCGGCCGTCGACCCGGTGAAGGAGATGACGGGCACGAGCGGGTCGGCGACCAGTGCCTGGCCCGCCTCCGGACCGCCGGGCAGCACATGCAGCAGCCCCTCGGGGAGTCCGGCCTCCGCGAGGACGGCGGCCAGTGCGAGCCCGCCGCAGACGGCGGTGCGCGGGTCCGGCTTCAGGACGACGCCGTTACCGAGGGCGAGGGCCGGGGCGACGGAGCGGATGGACAGGATCAGCGGGGCGTTGAACGGGGAGATCACGCCGACGACGCCGACCGGCACCCGCCGCGTGTACGACAGCCGGGGTGCCTCGGAGGGCAGTATCTGACCGGTCGGGCGTGAGGCCAGCGCGGCCGCCTCGTAGCACTCCTGGGCCGCGACGTGCAGTTCGAACTCCGCCTTGCCCGGGACGGAGCCGGACTCCCGCACGATCCAGTCGCGCAGTTCCTCTGCGTGCGCGGTGAACAGGTCGCCCGCCCTGCGCAGCACTCCGGCGCGGACGAAGTGCGGGGTGCGGGCCCACTCGGCCTGTGCGGCTCCGGCCTGCCCGGTGGCCGTGGCCACGTCGGCGGCGGACGCCAGCGTGACGGTGGCGAGCGTCTCGCCGGTCGCGGGCTCGGTGACGGCGTACTCACCGCCCGACAGGGTCTGGGACTGCCAGGTCTTCGGGTCGAGCAGCGGCATGACGGCGCTCCGATCGTTCGCTGATCACCGGTGGGAAGAAGACGTCACCGTCTTGTGCCCCCTCTTGTGCCCCCTCTGGTTGAGCGCGCAACATCCTAGTCACGTCGCGGGAGAAACGTGTCGCCTGCCACACCCCGTCCGACACACAACTCCCGTAATCCACCCAGGAGTTGCGCCAAACCTGCGCTCCGGCCCGCGGCACGGGCCAGGTGCCCGGCGGGTCAGCTCGATTCCCGGTGCACCACTCGGAACCCGAGTACCTGGTTCGTCTCGGGTATCCCGCCGGGCTCACGGACGGCCCGGTCCACCAGCTCCGCGAGATCGCGCCCGGCCGGCAGTTCCATGTGGACGGTGCTCAGGCGGGGACGCAGCAGCCGGCCGAGCATCAGGTCGTCGGCGCCGATCACGGCCGTCTCCCCGGGGACGGCGATGCCCTCGTCCTGGAGGGCGCGCATCAGCAGCATCGCGTACTCGTCGTTGTACGCGAACACGGCGTCCAGGCCGAGGGAGCGCCAGCGCGCCGCGAGCTCGGCCGCGGCCTCCTCCTGGTACGCGAGCGGCAGTTCGGTCACCGTGGCGTCGGTGCCCTGGACCGCCTGCCGCACGCCGGCGAGTCTGGGGCCGGAGAAGATGCTCAGGCCGCGCTCTGCGGGCACCACCACACCGATGCGGCGGCGGCCCTCGGCCACGAGGTGGGCTCCGGCGCTGCGCCCGAGTTCGGAGTGGTCCAGGAGCATTCCGTGCGCGCCCTCGACGGGCTCGGGTCCCATGGTGACGACGGCCCGGGCGCCGGACCGCTTGAGGACGGCGACGCCCTTCGGGCCGATTCCGGCGCCGGGCACGATCACCGCGACCGGGCGCAGTTCGGCCCAGGCGCGGGCGGCCTCGTCGCCGTGGAGGCCGATGCTGCCGTACTGGACGACGGTGTAGTCGAGGCGGCTGAGCGCCCACTGGATCTCATTGATGAACTGGCTGTACAGCGGGTTCGCCGGGACGTGGGGAGCGGGCATGAGGACCATGCGGCTGTGCCCGGCGCGCAGGCTGCGGGCGGCCGCGTGCGGCACGTATCCGAGTTCCCTGGCGGCCTCGTGGACACGGCGGCGCGTGGGCTCGCTGATCCGGACGGCAGTGGTGTTGTTGAGGACGTAGCTGACGGTCGCGCGTGAGACACCCGCAAGGCGCGCCACATCGGCACTCGTCGGCACGGATCGTTGTGCGGGCGACGGCGGAGCGGGCTGGTTCGGTATGTGGACCATGAGGTACGCATCTTTACAGAAGCTGTGACGGGCGTTCGGGCAGAGGGAGTCGCGGCGGCAACCGGGCAGCGGGCAGGCTCGTACGGACCCACCCCTCACCGGGTGTTCACGCGACCGCCGTGGGGGCCACCTTACGCAATTCCCGCAACGCCGCTGCCACAGCCGGGCGTTGGGCACCGCCGCCACGCGTGCAGGTGAGCAGTGTGCGGTGCGGGTTGCCGGTGCAGCGGACGCGGGTGATGGGCAGGTGAGGGGTCAGCTGGGCGAGCCGCGGGATGAGGGCGACGCCGAGCCGGTGGGCGACGAGGTGGGCCGAGACGTTCCAGTCCAGCGCGTGGTGCACGACGTTGGGGCTGAAGCCGGCACCGCCGCACGCCGACATCACGTGGGGGCGGCAGGGGCTCTCCGGCACCGGGGCGATCCAGTCCTCGTGCGCCGCCTGCGCGAGGTCGACGCGCTCGTGTCCCGCGAGGGGATGGTCCGCGGGGACGACCAGGTCGAACGGGTCGTCCAGGAGCGGCTGTTGGTCGAAGCGCGCGTCGGCGAGGGGCGGGTTCTGCGGGGTCGCCTCGACGACCGCCAGGTCGATCTCCCCCTCGAAGAGCAGGTCGAAGCTCTTCGGCACTTCCGCCTCCTGGATCCGTACGGACAGACGCGGGTGCAGGGCACGCAGTCGGGCCGCCGTCGGCGCCAGGAGCACGGAGACGGCGACGGGGAACCCGCTCGTGCGCAGGATGCCGGACGGGGCCCCGTGGTCCGCGCGCAGGTCCAGTTCGGCCTGCTCCCAACGGGCCTGGATGGCGTCCGCGTGCGCGAGCAGGCTCTGTGCCGCCGGGGTGAGCCGGACCCCGCGGCCCTGCGGTTCCAGCAGGTCGACGCCCAGGTCGCGGGCGAGCTGACGGATCTGTTGCGAGGCGGCGGACGGTGTGAAGTGCAGGGCGCGGGCGGCCGCGGTGACCGTGCCGTAGTGGGCGACCGCCCTCAGGACGTGCAGTCGGCGCAGATCAATCATGAAGGCCACGCTTCACAGTGGAATCCGGAAAGTCAACCTGGACGTACACGGCGGCTTCGGTTCACTCTGGCTGTGTCGCGACGGTCAACCCTTCCCGCCGTTACTTGAGGAGTCGCCATGACCAGCACGACAGCCGGTGCCTGCCCGCACTGCGGCTGGCCGGACCGCGCCGAGCCCTTCCAGGTCGTGTCCCGGCACGCCACGGCCACGGGTCACACCGTGTGGATCCGCTGTGGGTGCGGCTCGGTCCAGGTCCGGGTCGTCGACGAGCGCGGTATGCGCGTCGTCTCCCGCAGCCGGCCCGCCGCTCCGGACGCGGTGCGCGGAGTGTGCGGCCCGGCGGGTCGCTGACCGCCTTGGCCGCCCCGGCCGCCCCGGCCGCCTCGGCCGCCGAGGGACGCTCGGTGTGAAATCGTTCAAGCGTGCAACCGATTCGCGCCGTCTCTGCGAGGGTGGGCGGATGGAGACGATTTACAGAAGATTGCTCAGGGCGATACCCCGGCTGGGCGTGCGGGTGACCGATCTCGGCCCGGGCACCGCGGTGGTCTCCCGGCGCGGCACACCCGCCCGTATCCCGCTGCAGCCGGGCGCGGACCTGCTGGCCAGGGGCGCCGACCGGTACTCCGTGGCCCGCGCGGGCAAGGGCGTGTGGGTGGTCCTGGACAAGAAGGCCCGCAACGCCCCGGAGCCGTCCGGCAAGTGGACCGACGTCCCGCTGGGCGACACCGGCGCGCACCTGCTGATGACCGAGAACGCGGGGGCGAACGAGCGCCGGTTCCAGCTGGCGGCCGGGGCGTATCTGTGCGCGCAGCACGTGGCCGGGATGCTGGCGGCCTACGGGGTGAACTGCGTGTTCGACGTGGGGGCCAACGCCGGCCAGTACGCCAAGCGGCTGCGCCGGTTCGGCTACACCGGCCGGATCGTCTCCTTCGAGCCCACCGCGGACGCCTTCGCCCGCCTGGAACGGGCCGCGCAGGACGACCCCGAGTGGCGGGTGCACCACTTCGCCCTGGGGCGCGAGGAGACCTCGCGGTCCATCCACACCGGCTGGAACTCGATGAACTCGCTGCTGCCGCCGAGCGACTACGGCCGTGGCCGCTACAAGCGGTTCGCGAAGACGCAGACCGAGGAGATCGAGATCCGGCGGCTGGACGGAGTGATCGAGCAGTCCCTGGAAGGCATCGCCAGCCCCCGGCCCTACCTCAAGATGGACACGCAGGGCTACGACCTGGAGGTCTTCGCGGGCACCGGGGAGCGGATCGCGGACTTCGTGGGCCTGCAGTCGGAGGTCGCCGCGCTGCGGTTGTACGAGGGCAGCCCGGAGATGGGCGAGGCGATCGCCGCGTACGAGGCCGGCGGGTTCGGGATCACCGGCATGTATCCGGTCACGCGGGAGGAGTCCACGGGGCGTGTGGTCGAGTTCGACTGCGTGATGATGCGCGCGGACGCGGCTCCGGCCAAGAGCTGACGAGGCCTCCGGCGCCGGTCCCCCTGGAGGGCCACCCGCCGGTTGGCGGGCAGGTACCGCCGGGCGGCGGGCTGCGGGGCCGGGGCCGGGGTGCGGACCATGAGGGCCGTACGCGCCGCCGGCACGGACATCCCCGTGTGAGGAGAACGCCATGACCCTGCCCCCGCCCCCGTTCGACCCCGAGCTCGCCGCCGCCCTGGAGGTGGTCGCCGAGACACTGCCTTCGTCCTTCGGCCTCGACGGGATCGCCGAGAGGCGCCAGGGGCTGGCCTTCCTGGACACTTCCGACGAGCAGCTGAGCCGTGACGGGTTGTTCGAGGTCGAGGACCGGGCGGTGCCGGGACCGCAGGGGGCGCCCGGCATCTCGCTGCTGATCTGCCGGCCGGCCGGGTCCGTCGGCGGGCGGCCGGTGATCTACCACACCCACGGCGGCGGGATGATCGTCGGCAACAACAGGCTGGGCGTCGACATGGCCCTGGACTGGGCGCGGGAGCTGGACGCGGTCGTGGTGTCCGTGGAGTACCGGCTGGCGCCGGAGCACCCGCACCCGGCGCCCGTGGAGGACGTCTACGCCGGTCTGCTGTGGACGGCGGAGCACGCCGATGAGATCGGCGGCGATCCCGAGCGGATCGTCATCGCGGGTGCCAGCGCGGGTGGTGGTCTGACGGCCGCGCTGGCGCTGCTGACGCGCGACCGCGGGGGCCCGCGCCCGCTCGGCCAGATGCTGATGTGCCCGATGCTCGACGATCGCAACGACACCCCGTCCGCCCACCAGATGGCAGGCCTCGGCGTCTGGGACCAGAAGTCCAACGAGACCGGGTGGACCGCACTGCTCGGCGACCGGCGGGGCGGTCCGGACGTGTCCCCGTACGCGGCGCCGGCTCGGGCCGAGGACCTGTCCGGCCTTCCGCCCGCCTTCCTCGACGTCGGCTCCGCGGAGACCTTCCGGGACGAGACCACCGCCTACGCCTCGCGGATCTGGCAGGCCGGCGGGGTCGCCGAACTGCACGTGTGGCCCGGCGGCTTCCACGGCTACGACGGCTTCGCACCGCAGGCCGCCCTCTCCCAGGCCACGGTGGCGGCGCGGCTGGCGTGGCTGCGGAGGCTCGTCGGCGAGTGACCTCTGCCAAGGGGGCTCCGCCCCTCGCCCCGCGCCGGGGGCCGGGGGCCTGACCCCCCGCTCCTCATACACCGCAGAGGGCTGGGATGCGGCATGCCTCCGGAACCGGAGCACGTCCGGGCCGTGTGACGTGCGGGCCGTACGGCGCACCCTGGGCGTAGGAAAATGGGCGTATGAAAGAGCTGGCCGGGCGTCTGACCGCGCTCGACCCGGACGCCGGTGCCGCCGTACGGGTCATCGCCTACTTCGACCGACTGGCCGAGTCGCGGGCCGGTCTGGAGGCGCTGGTGCGTGGGGCGGCCGTGCTGGCCGGCTGTCCGGCACGGCTCGTCGACGCCGGGCGGCGGGTGCGCGTACGGGTCGAGCCCGACGGCAGCCGCCGGGACACGGATCTGCCGCCGGATACGCGGTGGCCGTCGGAGTCGCTGACGCCCGACGGCGCCGCGGCGTTGTGGCTGGAGCGCTCCGGGGCCGGGCCGAGCGTGGTCGACGCGGTGATCCTGGAGCGGGCCGCGGGCGCGATCCGGCTGGTCCTGGACCGTACCCGCGGCCGGGCGCCCGTCTCCCCGGCCGACGATCCGGCACTCGTCGAGACTCTTCTCGACCCCACCGCGCCCGAACGGGCCAGGCTGCTCGCCGCCCGGCGCCTGGGCCTCGACACCGCCGACCCCGCCACGCGGGCACGCGCCCTCGCGTCCCTCGACGGCCCGCCACGGATTCTGTCCGCGCACCTGGGCGAACGCCCGGCCGACACGGCGCTGCCCGCCGGCCGCCTCGGTGTCGGCCCTGCCGTTCCCGTGCTCGACCTGCCCCGTTCCTGGGCCGCCGCCCGTACCGCCCTGCGATTCACCGCCGAGGGCACCGCGCGCGATCCGGGCCCCGGAGTCGTGCACGCCGACGACCTCGGCGGCATCAGCCTCCTCGCGGACCTCGTCGTTCCGGGCGCCGAACCGCCGCCCGACGTCCACGCCCTGGAGCGTGCCGTGGCGGACACTCCCTGGATGCTGGTCACCCTGCACGCCGTCGCCGCCACGGCGAGCCTGCGCGCGGCTGCCGCCGAGGTCAACGTCCATCACTCCACACTCCAGGACCGGCTGACCCACGCCGAATCGCTCCTCGGCTGGCCGGTCCGGACACCTCAGGGCCGTCTGCGACTGCAACTGTCCCTGGCCGTACGGAAGTTGGCGCAAGAGACGGGATAGCTGCCACGATCCGGCCGCAGCGTGAGGGCATGGGCGGGAGCATCGGCCCGTACCATGGCGGCGACTTCGGCCGGAGGCCATCAAGGCGCGCGCCACCGCCCTCGCCGAGAACCAGGAGGCCGTGGTCGCCCAGCAACTCGCCGAGAAGTGGCCGGAGATCGTGCAGGCGGGCGCGAGCGCCTTCGGCAACGTCGACAACATGGTGCTACTCAACGGCGCCGACGGCATGGTGGACCTGTTCCCGAAGGCACTCACCATGGGCGGTACGGGAGGGGCTCGCCAGAAGTGACGTACGGACGGTGGACGTACGGAGGGTAACGGAGGGTGGACGTACGGAGGGTAGGGGGACCTGGCGCGTACCGGAATCGGCCGGAGGCCTAACGTGGCCCACGTGACTGCGTTTACCTCTGAAGACGTCCCCGGCCGCCACGGCCCCTCCGCAACCACCGAAGCCGACCCGCGCGGGGTGGGCCGCGTACGCACCGAGTACTCGCCCGCGCACGACGGCGACCCGGACCCCGGGGAGATCGTGTGGACGTGGGTGCCGTACGAGGAGAACGACGGGCGGGGCAAGGACCGGCCCGTGCTGGTGGTGGCCCGCGAGCCCTCGGGCACCCTGCTCGCCGTACAGCTGTCCAGCAAGCGGCACGACGCCGGGCGGGCGGGTGG
>NZ_VMNX01000100.1 GCF_009377235.1 Streptomyces acidicola | reverse complement strand
CAAAAACCCCGCACCCCCCACCCACCTCTCACAGCCTGCCCCCAGCGGCAGCGCTCCCGTACGGTTGATTCATGACGCGCATCGGTGGTGCCGAGATGGTCGACTGGAATCTCGCGGTGGCGACCGCGACCCGGCTCGTGCGGCCGGGCCCCGAGGTGAGCCGCGACGAGGCCAGGGCCGTCGTCGCCGAGCTGCGCCGACACGCCAGGGCCTCGGAGGAACACGTCCGGGGCTTCACTCGTATGGGCACCGAGACGGCCCACGACACCCCCGTCCTCGTCGTCGACCGCCCGGGCTGGGTCCGGGCGAACGTCGCCGGGTTCCGGGAACTCCTCAAACCGCTGCTCGACAAGATGCAGGAACGCCGCAGTGGCACCCCCGGCGGCGCGGTCCTGGGCGCCGTCGGCGGCAAGGTCACCGGCGTGGAACTCGGCATGCTGCTGTCGTTCCTCGCCTCCCGTGTCCTCGGCCAGTACGAGACCTTCGCCCCCGCGACCCGCGAACTCCCGGCGGGCGCGAACGGCGGCGGACGGCTGCTGCTGGTCGCGCCGAACATCGTCCACGTGGAGCGGGAACTCGACGTGGAGCCCCACGACTTCCGTCTCTGGGTGTGCCTGCACGAGGAGACCCACCGCACGCAGTTCACGGCGGTGCCCTGGCTGCGTGACCACCTGGAGGGCGAAATCCAGTCGTTCCTGGGGGAGACCGAGATGGACCCCATGACCGTCCTGGAACGCATCCGGGAGGCCGCCCAGTCGCTCGCCGGCGGACGCCCCGAGGGCGAGGAGGGCGACGACTCGCGGTCCATCGTGGAACTCGTCCAGACGCCCGCGCAGCGCGAGATCCTCGGCCGCCTCACCGCGGTCATGTCCCTGCTGGAGGGTCACGCGGACTTCGTGATGGACGGCGTGGGCCCGGATGTCGTGCCGTCGGTGCGCGAGATCCGCGAGAAGTTCCAGCAACGACGCGCCCGCGGCGCCTCGCGTCTGGATCTCGCCCTGCGCAAGCTGCTGGGTCTGGACGCCAAACTCAGGCAGTACAAGGACGGCGAACGGTTCGTGCGGTCCGTCGTCGAACAGGTCGGCGTGGACGGATTCAACCGCGTGTGGACCTCCCCGAACACCCTGCCGACCAAGACGGAGATCGCCAAACCGGCGGACTGGGTCGCGCGGGTGCACCGGAAGTCGGAAGCGTGAGGCGTACGGGGAAGGCGTGACACGAATTCGGCCGACGGCAGGCAAACGCCCTCGCAATCACTCGTCCGAGGGAGCGTGAGCGAAGGGCAGGCGTGCAATGCTCGGGGAACGGCCCGTTTCTGTCACCATCTACACACTCTGCGTGACCGACTTCGGGCTCACCCCCCGACAACTTCATGAAGGGCACCGGACATGGGTCCCCATCCTGCGGTCGCGGCGATACGCCTGGCGGTCCGCCGCGTCCTCCACGACCTCCTGACCGAACACCACACCGACACCGACGCCGTCCGCGCCGTACCCGCACTCCGCGCCGGCGGGACCTCCGACGGCACCGACGCATCGGCACGCACCCGCGCCGTGCGTCCCGACGCCATGACTCGCGGCACCGCCGACGCCGGCTCGCGACCGCGCTCGGGCCGGGACACCCTCGTATCCCCGACCGTATCCCCGCCCCTGTCCCCGCCGCTCGTCCTCGTGGCGTGCTCGGGTGGCGCCGACTCCATGGCGCTCGCGTCCGCCCTCGCCTTCGAAGCCCCCAGGCTCGGCGTCCGCGCCGGTGGCGTCACCGTCGACCATGCCCTGCAGCCCGGCTCCGACCTGCGCGCCGCCGAGGTCGTCCTGCGGCTGCGCGAGCTCGGCCTGGACCCCGTCGAGTCCGTCGCCGTGGCGGTCGGCCGCGACGGCGGCCCCGAGGCCGCCGCCCGTGACGCCCGCTACACCGCCCTGGACGCCGTCGCCGAACACCACGGCGCCGCCGCCGTCCTGCTCGGCCACACCCGCGACGACCAGGCCGAGACGGTGCTGCTCGGCCTCGCCCGCGGCTCCGGCATCCGCTCCCTGTCCGGTATGGCCGCGGTCTCGGGGGCCGGCGGCCGCTACCGCCGCCCCTTCCTGCAGATCGACCGGCAGACCGCCCGCAAGGCCTGCATGGTCCAGTCCCTCCCCGTCTGGGACGACCCCCACAACACCGACCCCGCCTACACCCGCTCCCGGCTGCGCCACGAGGGCCTGCCCGCCCTGGAGAAGGCGCTCGGCAAGGGCGTCGTGGAAGCCCTGGCCCGCACGGCCCAGCTGTCGCGTGACGACGCCGATGCCCTCGACGCCTGGGCCCGCCGGGCCGAGCCCTCCGTACGCGACGCGTCGGGCGTCCTGGAGTGCGCCAAGCTGTACGCCCTGCCTGTAGCCGTCCGCCGCCGTATCCTGCGCCGCGCCGCCATCGGGGCGGGGGCTCCGGCCGGCTCGCTGTTCGCCCGCCACATCGAGGAGATCGACCGGCTGATCACCGGCTGGCGCGGACAGGGAGCCATCAACCTGCCGGGCAAGGTAGTCGCCCGGAGGCAGGGTGGCAGACTGGTGATTCGGCAAGGCTGAAAAACACACTCCTCTCGGGAGGTGTCGGGTCCCCCTTCGGGGAGAGGCCGTTCAGCCGGTGGGACGACCGAAAGTGATGCGGGTGGACGCGAAAGACATGGGTGCCGACCTTCAGCAGGTGCTCATCACCAAGGAAGAGATCGACGCGAAGCTGGCCGAGCTGGCCGCGAAGATCGACGCGGAGTACGCGGGCAAGGACCTGCTGATCGTCGGAGTCCTCAAGGGCGCCGTCATGGTCATGGCGGACCTCGCCCGGGCGCTGACCACCCCCCTCACCATGGACTGGATGGCCGTGTCCTCGTACGGCGCGGGCACCCAGTCCTCCGGCGTGGTGCGGATCCTCAAGGACCTCGACACCGACATCAAGGGCCGGCACGTCCTCATCGTCGAGGACATCATCGACTCCGGCCTGACCCTCTCCTGGCTGATCTCCAACCTCGGCTCGCGCGAGCCCGCCTCCCTGAAGGTGTGCACCCTGCTGCGCAAGCCGGAGGCGGCCAAGGTCGCGATCGACGTCGAGTGGGTCGGCTTCGACATTCCCAACGAGTTTGTCGTGGGATACGGCCTCGACTACGCCGAGAAGTACCGCAATCTCCCGTTCGTGGGTACGCTCGCGCCTCACGTTTACGGCGGCTGAAAAGTCCTTGTCACGGGGGCTGCGGGCCTCTGTGGGACGCTCGGGAACCCCAGCGGGTCTCGCGCCGTTGGAGCATGCAGAGACGGGATTGTCAGCCGTCCCGTGCGACTTCGGGTGACAATGCTGGGGTACCGTCCGAAGAACAGTCTTTATCAAACTCACTATGGCAGGAGGGACGGGGCGGCACCGCTCCGTATGGATGGACGTGAAGCGATACTTCCGTGGGCCGGTCATGTGGATCGTGCTGGCCGTCCTTGCCGTGGTCGTGTTGATGCAGGTCGTCGGCTCGTCCGGCGGCTACAAGACGGTGGACACCGGCCAGGTCGTCCAGGCGATCAATCAGGACAAGGTCAAGTCGGCCAAGCTCACCACCGGCGACGAGCAGATCATCAAGGTCGAGCTCAAGGACGGTCAGAAGGTCGACGACAGCTCGAAGATCCAGGCGAGCTACATCGGCGACCAGGGCGTCAGCCTTGCCACCACGCTGCAGGACAAGTACCAGACCAAGCGGATCCCGGACGGCTACACCGTGTCGCCGTCCAAGCAGAACCCGTTCGTCGGGATCCTGCTCTCGCTGCTCCCCTTCGTCCTCATCGTGGTCGTCTTCCTGTTCCTGATGAATCAGATGCAGGGCGGCGGCTCCCGAGTGATGAACTTCGGGAAGTCCAAGGCGAAGCTCATCACCAAGGACACCCCCAAGACGACGTTCTCGGACGTCGCGGGCTCGGACGAGGCGGTCGAGGAACTCCAGGAGATCAAGGAGTTCCTGCAGGAGCCCGCCAAGTTCCAGGCGGTCGGGGCGAAGATCCCCAAGGGCGTGCTGCTCTACGGCCCGCCCGGTACGGGCAAGACGCTGCTCGCGCGCGCCGTCGCGGGCGAGGCCGGCGTCCCCTTCTACTCGATCTCCGGTTCCGACTTCGTCGAGATGTTCGTCGGTGTCGGTGCCTCCCGTGTCCGTGACCTGTTCGAGCAGGCCAAGGCGAACGCCCCGGCGATCGTCTTCGTCGACGAGATCGACGCGGTCGGCCGCCACCGCGGCGCCGGCCTCGGCGGCGGTCACGACGAGCGCGAGCAGACCCTGAACCAGCTGCTCGTCGAGATGGACGGCTTCGACGTGAAGGGCGGCGTCATCCTGATCGCCGCCACGAACCGCCCGGACATCCTCGACCCGGCCCTCCTGCGCCCCGGCCGCTTCGACCGCCAGATCGCGGTCGACCGCCCGGACATGCAGGGCCGTCTGGAGATCCTCAAGGTCCACCAGAAGGGCAAGCCGGTCGCCCCGGACGTCGACCTGTCGGCGGTCGCCCGCCGCACGCCCGGCTTCACGGGTGCCGATCTGTCCAACGTCCTGAACGAGGCCGCGCTCCTCACGGCCCGCAGCGACAAGAAGCTGATCGACAACCAGATGCTGGACGAGGCCATCGACCGCGTCGTGGCGGGCCCGCAGAAGCGGACCCGGATCATGTCGGACAAGGAGAAGAAGATCACCGCGTACCACGAGGGCGGTCACGCCCTGGTCGCGGCGGCCTCACCGAACTCCGACCCGGTCCACAAGATCACGATCCTGTCCCGCGGCCGCGCTCTCGGCTACACGATGGTGCTCCCGGACGAGGACAAGTACTCGACCACGCGCAACGAGATGCTGGACCAGCTGGCCTACATGCTGGGCGGCCGCGCGGCCGAGGAACTGGTCTTCCACGACCCGACGACGGGCGCCGCGAACGACATCGAGAAGGCCACGACCACGGCCCGCGCGATGGTCACGCAGTACGGCATGACCGAGCGTCTCGGCGCGATCAAGTTCGGCGGCGACAACACCGAGCCGTTCCTCGGACGTGAGATGGCTCACCAGCGCGACTACTCGGAAGAGGTCGCCGCGCTCGTCGACGAAGAGGTCAAGAAGCTCATCGAGACCGCGCACAACGAGGCCTGGGAGATCCTGGTCGAGAACCGCGACGTCCTCGACAACCTGGTGCTCGCGCTGCTGGAGAAGGAGACGCTGGGCAAGGAGGAGATCGCCGAGGTCTTCGCCACCATCGTCAAGCGCCCGCCGCGCCCCGCGTGGACCGGCTCGTCCCGCCGGACGCCGTCCACCCGCCCGCCGGTGCTCTCCCCGAAGGAGCTCGCGCTGACGAACGGGGTGAACGGCGCGACGCCGGCGATCACCGGCGCCGCGGAGTCCGTCCCCGCGAAGGAGACCGCCCCGGAGGACCGCTCGGAGAGCTGATCCCACGACGGTTTTCGGCCTACCAGGCCCGGAATGATTGCCGCGCCCCCCAGGTTCTAGCCTGGGGGGCGCGGCAATTTCGTATGCCCGTATATGCGACGCGTGATCCGTACGCGTCGAAGGCACAGGAACGAGGCACCAGATGACCGACCCCGTGACGCTGGACGGTGAGGGCACGATCGGCGAGTTCGACGAGAAACGCGCCGAGAACGCCGTGCGGGAGCTGCTGATCGCGGTCGGGGAGGACCCGGACCGGGAGGGTCTGAGGGAGACGCCGGGGCGGGTGGCGCGGGCGTATCGGGAGCTTTTGGCGGGGTTGAGGCAGACGCCCGAGGAGGTTCTGACGACGACGTTCGATCTGGGGCACGACGAGATGGTCCTGGTGAAGGACATCGAGATCGTGAGCCTCTGTGAACATCATCTTCTGCCGTTCCATGGCGTGGCCCACGTCGGTTACATCCCGGCCGACAGCGGAAAGATCACCGGCTTGTCGAAGCTGGCCCGTCTCGTTGAGGTGTTCGCCCGACGGCCGCAGGTGCAGGAACGACTCACCACACAGATCGCCGACTCGCTCATGCGCATCCTGGAGGCGCGCGGCGCGATCGTGGTCATCGAGGCCGAGCACATGTGCATGTCCGTGCGCGGCATCCGCAAGCCGGGTGCCAAGACAACGACGTCGGCGGTCCGCGGCCAGCTCCGGGATGCCACGACCCGTGCCGAGGCGATGAGCCTGATACTGGCCCGCTGACCCGGTGGGACACGGGCGGCCAAACCCTCCCGGGCGCCCCACCCGTAAACCCGCCGCCCCACACGGGGCCTAGGCTGGGCGCATGAGCAAGAAGAGCGGCCGCGGCCACGTGGCGGGACTGCCCGTGTGGGACCGGTGTGCGGTCATGGGCGTCGTCAACGTCACCCCGGACTCGTTCTCCGACGGCGGCCGCTGGTTCGACACGACCGCCGCGGTGAAGCACGGGCTCCACCTCGTCGACGAGGGCGCCGACCTCGTGGACGTCGGCGGCGAGTCCACCCGCCCGGGTGCCACCCGCGTCGACGAGGCGGAGGAACTCAGGCGCGTCATCCCGGTCGTGCGGGGCCTGGCGTCCGAAGGCGTCGTTGTCTCCGTCGACACGATGCGCGCCTCCGTCGCCGAACAGGCCCTCGCGGCAGGCGCCGCTCTTGTCAACGACGTCAGCGGCGGCCTCGCCGACCCTGCGATGATCCCGGTCGTCGCCGACGCGGGCGCCCCCTTCGTGGTCATGCACTGGCGTGGCTTCCACGAGGGCGACAACATCAGGGGTGTGTACGAGGACGTGGTCTCCGAAGTCGTCGACGAGCTGCACGCGCGCGTGGAGGCCGTTCTGGACGGTGGTGTCGCCCCCGACCGGATCGTCGTAGACCCCGGTCTCGGGTTCTCCAAGGAAGCCGAGCACGACCTCGCGCTCCTCGCCGGCCTCGACCGGCTGCTCGGTCTCGGCCACCCGCTGCTGGTCGCCGCCTCCCGCAAGAGGTTTCTCGGCCGGGTTCTCGCCGGCCCCGAGGGCGCCCCGCCGCCGGCCCGGGAGCGCGACGCCGCCACCGCCGCCGTTTCCGCCCTGGCCGCCCACCAGGGCGCCTGGGCCGTCCGTGTCCACGAGGTGCGGGCCACCGCCGACGCCGTCCGCGTGGCCAGGGCCGTAGAAGGAGCCCGGGAGCTGTGAGCGCGCCCCACACGGACGTCGAGCAGGTCGAACTCGCCAACACGGCCTTCTACGAGGCGATGGAGCGCGGCGACTTCGAGGAGGTCTCCTCGCTGTGGCTGACCCCCGCGGACCTGGGCGTCGACGAGTCGTACCACGACCCGGCGGACACCGGCGTGATCTCCTGCGTCCATCCCGGCTGGCCGGTCCTCACCGGCCGCGGCGAGGTGCTGAGGTCCTATGCGCTCATCATGGCGAACACCGAGTACATCCAGTTCTTCCTCACCGACGTCCATGTGTCCGTCACCGGCGACACGGCCCTGGTGACCTGCACGGAAAACATCCTCAGCGGTGGCCCGGCGCCGGAGGGAGGCGGTGAGCTGGGCCCGCTCGTGGGTCAGCTGGTCGTCGCCACGAACGTGTTCCGGCGCACAGGGGAGGGCTGGAAGCTGTGGTCGCACCACGCCTCCCCCGTACTGACCGAATCCGACAGCGACGAGGGCGAGGACACGCCCCCTTGAGTGGGTAGGCGCCTGTCGAGGGCCGCTGAGGATTCGAGTGACAGGATGCGGGGTATGCGGGGCTTCCGGCCTGCGGGCCGCCGTGTCCTCCCAGGAAAACGCCCGGTGAACTGTGCCCGTCGGGTGCGGGCCCGGGCTGACCGCGGCCGAACGCTGTCAGTGCCCGCAGGTAGATTCGAGGGTGGCTGGTGTGCCGACCGCGTGCGGTACGCACCGCCGTGACCGACGACTGCAGGAGTGATTCGCGTGGATCGTGTCGCGCTGCGCGGCCTGAGGGCCCGCGGGCACCACGGTGTGTTCCAGAAGGAGCGCGAGGAGGGCCAGACCTTCGTCGTGGACCTGACGCTGGGCCTGGACACCCGACCGGCGGCGGCCGACGACGACCTGGCGAAGACCGTGCACTACGGCATCGTGGCCGAGGAGGTCGTGGCGGTCGTCGAGGGCGAGCCCGTCGACCTCATCGAGACGCTGGCCGAGCGCATCGCCCAGGTGTGTCTGAAGCACGAGGGAGTCCAGGAGGTCGAGGTCTGTGTCCACAAACCACAGGCGCCGATCACGGTTCCCTTCGACGACGTGACCGTCACCATCACCCGGAGCCGAGTATGACCGCCTTCTTCACCGAGGGTCAGAGCGACCCGACCGTCCAGCCGGTGCCCGCCTCGGTCGTCGAGAAGGTGGACGCCGCCGACACGACCCTGCAGAACCCCAGGCGCGCCGTGCTCTCCCTCGGCTCGAACCTGGGCAACCGCCTGGAGACCCTCCAGGGCGCCATCGACGCCCTGGAGGACACCCCGGGCGTACGGATCAAGGCGGTCTCCCCGGTGTACGAGACGGAGCCGTGGGGCGTCGCGCCGGGCAGCCAGCCCACGTACTTCAACGCGGTCGTGGTGCTGAAGACGACGCTGCCCCCGTCCTCGCTGCTGGAGCGGGCGCACGCGGTCGAGGAGGCCTTCCACCGCGTCCGCGACGAGCGGTGGGGCCCGCGCACGATCGACGTGGACATCGTCTCGTACGCCGAGGAGGTCTCCGACGACCCGGTGCTGACGCTGCCCCACCCGCGCGCGCACGAGCGGGCGTTCGTCCTGGCGCCCTGGCACGACGTGGAGCCCGAGGCCCAGCTGCCGGGCCGGGGCCCGGTCGCCCAGCTCCTCGCGGACGTCACCCGGGAGGGCGTCGCCCCTCGAGCGGACCTGGAACTCCAGCTGCCCGAGTAGTCGTTAAGGTCTACCGGGTCGGGATCGTCCCCCGGCCCGCAGGGACCGTCTGGCTCGTCGAAGGGGCATCGTGAAAGAGCTGCGCATCAGGACGCTGGCCGCGGTGTTCGTGGTGGCCGGAGTGCTGTCCTGGGCGGGGGCCCGCCTGTGGAACGCGGTGGGCTCGCTGCCCAGCGTCCCGCTGGCCGCGCCCATCGTGCTCGCCCTGATCGCCGCCGTCCTTCTCGCTACGGCTCTGTCGCTGCGCGCCCGGCTCAAGGCCCAGCGCGAGCGCCGTCCGGGCGCTCGGGGCGTCGACCCGCTGGTCGCGGCCCGAGCGGTCGTCTTCGGCCATGCGAGCGCCCTGGTCGCGGCCCTGGTCGCCGGTATGTACGGCGGCACGGGCGTGTTCCTCCTGGAGTCCCTGGAGATCCCCGCCCGCCGTGATCAGGCCATCTACGCGGGCTTCTCCGTCCTCGCGGGCATCGCGGTGATAGCGGCCGCCTTCTTCCTGGAGCGCGTGTGCAAACTCCCGGAGGACGACGACAACCATGGGGGCGGCGGCGTCGCCCGGGCGGCTTAGGGACCTGCCACCCGGCCTCCGGCCCCCGGCTCTCCGGCCACCCGGCCCCGGCTCTCCGGCCCTTCATGGCCTTCGGGGACCGAGGGCCTGTCCCAGTTGCTCAGGCCGCCCGTACTCCCCGTCTCTCCGCCATGTCGTGGGCGCACGGGCGCGCCGCCCTCGATGTGCGGCGCAGGAACCGGGGCAGGGGCAGGGCCAGGTTGACGAAGCCCTCGGCCTGCAGAGCTGCCAGACCGATACGGGGCAGGTCGCGCGAGGCGGCGTAGACGACGAACCGGGGCTCCCAGCGCGGGCGGAACTTGGCGTTGAACTTGTACAGCGACTCGATCTGGAACCAGCGCGAGAGGAAGACCAGCAGGCCGCGCCAGGCGCGCAGCACCGGGCCCGCGCCGATCTTCTCGCCGCGGGCCAGAGCCGAGCGGAACATCGCGAAGTTCAGGGAGATGCGCTGGATGCCGAAGCGGGGGGCCGCCTGAAGGGCCGCCACGATCAGCAGCTCGTTCATACCGGGGTCGGCCGAGCGGTCGCGGCGCATCAGGTCCAGTGACGCGCCGTCAGGGCCCCAGGGCACGAAGTGGAGCACGGCCTTGAGGTCGCCGTACGGGCCGGGTTCCTGGCCGTCCCACCCGTCTCCCACCACCGCCCTGCCCGAGGCGCTTCGCGCCGCTCCTTCAATTCTGTGCGCGGTGGCAATCAGGCAGTCGCCGTCGGCCGCGTCCCCGATGCGGCCCAGGGCCATGGAGAAGCCGCGTTCGGTGTCGGTGCCGCGCCAGTCCTCGGCGGCGCGGCGTACCCGCTCCAGTTCGCCCTCGCCGAGGTCATGGACGCGTCGTACCCGGGTCTCGTAGCCGGCCCGCTCGATGCGCTTCACCATCTGGCGTACGTTGCGCATCGCGCGTCCGGCGAGGGAGAAATCCGCGACGTCCACCACCGCTTCGTCGCCCAGTTCGAGGGCGTCGAGTCCGGTCTCGCGGGTCCACACCTCGGCGCCGGTCTCGGAGCAGCCCATGACGGCGGGTGTCCAGGAGTGGGCCCTCGCCTCGTCCATGAAGCGCTCGATCGCGCCCGGCCAGGCCTCCACGTCGCCGATCGGGTCACCGCTGGCGAGCATCACGCCGTGCACGACCCGGTACGTCACCGCCGCCTTGCCGCTGGGGGAGAAGACGACCGCCTTGTCGCGGCGGAGCGCGAAGTGGCCGAGGGAGTCGCGCCCCCCGTGCCGGTCCAGCAGGGCGCGTAGTTGTGCCTCGTCGTCCTCCGTCAGGCGTGCCGCCGGGTGCTCCGGGCGGAGGGCCAGGTAGATGGTGGTGATGGCCGTCAACAGGCCCAGCGCGCCGAGGGAGAAGCCCACCGTCCACGACGTGGTGCCCGTGTAGTCGACCGGCCCCTCGAAGCCGAACAGGCCGTACAGCACGTGCTCCAGACGGTCGGACAGGCTCGGGTCGCCCACGATGTGCCTGGTGTGGACGCTGACGATGACCACGCCCAGGAGGAGGGAACCGGCGCCCATCAGGACGAAGTTGCCGAGCGCGTACCAGCGGCTGCGCGGGTCCGGCAGGGCCGAGAACTCGGCGCGGTGGCGCACCAACGGAGCGAGCAGGAGCAGTGAGATGAGGACGCCGACGAGCGAGTGGCGGTAGGTGAACTGGGCGATCGCGCCCGCCGGCAGGAGCACCACGGCCGCCCGCCACGCCCGGCGTTTACGGCGTCGCAGCCCGTGCGCGAGGAGCAGCAGCAGGACGCCCGCGCTGAGCGACAGCGCGGCCGCGAACGGGCCGAGCGCGCCGGGCAACACCTCGGCGAGCGCGTGCATACGGCTGTGCCGGAAGCGTGGGAACACGCCCGCCGCCATGTCCAGGAGCCCGACGAGAGTGCAGGCTCTGGCCACCAGAGCGGGGACGGCCTCGGGGCGCGGCCCGCTCAGTACACGCTGCAACCGGGTTGATCGACTGGGAACCTCGCCCGACATTTCCCCCTCTATCCTGACAGACATCGCATCCTGAAGTTCTGCGAGAAGGTCTTGAAACCGGTGCTATTCCGGCATCCGGCGACATTACGCCTTCTAGGACGGTGTCTCGACAGGAGAGGTTCACCCCCCTTCAGTAAAACGGTGCAAAGGCCGGGAAAAGGCCGCGGTACAGCGCCATGAAGGGAGCAGAGGCGGGCAGGCCCGGCCCCGTACGCGATCCGCCGTACGGACGCGGTGGCCGACCCTCCAGAGGAAAGCGCGGGCAGGATGAATCCATGGGTCTGACGAGCAACAAGGTGCTGGCTTTGGCGGTGCTGTCCGCCGTGCTGCTCTTCGTCGGCACGGTGTTGTGGTGGCCGCGGCTGGCGCGCCGCGGCTGGCGTCCCGTCAGCGGGCGCGTCGCCATCCTGGTGGCCACCCAGGTGGCGGTCTTCACCTCCTTCGGGCTCGCCGCGAACCAGACTTTCGGGTTCTACTCCAGTTGGGCGGACCTGTTCGGCCAGGAGAACGGACAGGGTGTGGTCGTCGATCACGGCGGCGCCGGCCCGGGCGGGCCCCTCCAAGTGCTCGACACCCTGCAGGTGGACGTGCCGGGGAGCGGCCGTCCCCGGATCGCCGGCCAGATCCAGAAGATCGGGATCGTGGGCCGTACGACACAGATCGCGTCCCCGGCGTACGTGTATCTGCCCCCGGAGTACTTCCAACCGCAGTACCGCACACGCACGTTCCCCGCGGTCGTCGTCCTCACCGGCTATCCGGGCACCGCCGAGGCGCTCATCGAGGGCCTGCAGTATCCGCAGACGGCCCACCGGCTGGCCAAGACCGGCGAGGCCCAGCCGATGATCCTGATCATGATGCGGCCGACCGTGGCGCCGCCGCGTGACACCGAGTGCGTGAACGTACCGGGCGGCCCGCAGACCGAGTCGTTCTTCGCCAAGGACCTGCCGGAGGCGGTGGGGCACCACTACCGGGTGGGCCGGAAACCCGGCAGTTGGGGCGTCGTCGGCGACTCCACCGGCGGGTACTGCGCGCTGAAGCTCGCCGTCCACCACCCGAACGTGTACGCCGCCGGCGCGGGCCTGTCGCCGTCCTACAAGGCCCCGCTCGACCCGACGACGGGCGACCTCTTCCAGGGGAACAAGCGGCTGCGGAACGAGGCCGACCTGATGTGGTACCTGAAGCACCGGCCCGCCCCGGACACCTCACTGCTCGTCAGCAGCAGTCGGCACGGCGAGGCGAACTACCAGGCCACGCTCGACTTCATCGACCTCGTGAAGTCGAAGCGGCCGACGCGGATCGCGTCGATCATCCTCGACAGCGGCGGGCACAACTTCAACACGTGGCGGCGGGAGATCCCGGCGGCGTTGCAGTGGCTCAGCGGGCGGCTCGGCGACAGGTGAGCCGAGCTCAGTGGCTGGTGAGCCGAGGCTCAGTGACAGGCGAGCCGAGGGAATTCCGGAACGCAACCACTCGTGGGCCGGTGCCCGAGGCGTGGTGAACCCTCCCCGGCGAGCGAACAGCCTTATGCGATCGGCACCTGTTGTGGTTGGTGAAGGATTCGGGGTGGCTGTGTTTTTACCTCCGGGGGCACCATGCTCCCCCTACGCGCGGTAAGTTTCTGGCCATGCCACGTGGACGTCACCGCCATTCACCGCCCCTGCACAGGCTGCTGCCTCCGTCGGCGATCGCAGGCGTCTCGCTCGTCTGCGCCCTCGGGCCCTGGGTGTTCACGGACGCCGCCGTGCTCCGGGTGTCGGCCGCGTTCGCCGCGGCGACCGCCGCCGTGGGCGCGGCCGTCATGCGCCGCTGGGACGTGGAGGCGGGCAAACGCGTCGCGGACCTCACGCGCGCGCGGGCGGGCGACGAGTGGCGGCACGAGGAGCAGGTCGCCGAGCTGGAGGCCGACCTTGAGGAGTCGCGCGAGCTGCGCCAGAAGCTGGAGCAGAAGCTTCGCGCCAAGCGGTCGGAGCTGGCCGGCCTGCGCAACGAGCACGCGGCGCTGCTGCGGCGGTACGCCACCGCGGAGACCGAGCGGGCCACCGCCCTGGAAGGCCGTCGCAGGCTCGCCATAGAGACGTCATCGGCCCCGGCGAAGGCACTGCCGGCGGGGGGCGAGGGTGCTGCTGAGACCGCCGCGTCCGACGAGTCCGCCGCGTCCGACGAGTCCGCCGCGTCCGACGAGGCGAGCGAGGGTACCGACGGTGCCGCGAGCGCTGCCGACGAGAAGGCCGCGGAGACGAAGCCGTCGGAGCCGTCGGCTTCCGGGGTCTTCACCCCGGCCGGTTCCTCGCTCTTCCTGCGTGCCAACTCGGCGCTGGACCGGATCGTCCAGAACGGTTCCGCGAAGACGGCGACCGCCGAGAAGGCCCAGCTCGCGGGCGACGGTGGGCCCAAGGGCGAGCCCCGCAAGAACGACTCCGCGAAGAGCGGCTCCGGCAAGGGCGGTCCCGGCAAGGGTGGCTCCGGCAAGGCTGCCCCGGAGAACGGTGGCTCTCCGGACGGCGGTTCGCGCCAGGCCGGTTCCGCGGCGGCCGAAGCGGCTCCGGCCGCCGATGCCGCCGAGGAGGACGACCACCCGGAGACACACTCCGAGACACACTCCGAGACGCAGCCCGAGACGCAGCCCGAGCCTGCCGAGGGCCACGCGCGCGTGGCCACCGAGCGTGAGGCCACCGAGCGTGAGGCCACTGAGTCCGACGCCGCCAAGTCGGCTGCAGCCGAGCCCGCAGAGTCCGCCGACGCGGCTGCGGCGCCCGCCCCCTCGGCCGGCGACTCCACGCTGCCCGCCCAACCCTCCGGTCACTTCACGGTCCCGACCGCCGTGGCCGTCGTACCGGCGGCGACCCCTCGTCGGAGCCCGGCGGGCGAGGGCGGCTTCGACTTCTTCGGTACGCAGAAGGACGGGGAGGGCATCGACGACGTACAGAACGAGGACCTCGCGGACGTGGTCGGCCAGGAGGCGCTCGCGCTGCACAAGGCCGAGTCCGAGGCCCAGTTCAAGCCCGCGGACGAGGACGCGCGCGGCATCGGCCAGGTCATCGACCTGACGGCCCACGACGAGACGGAGCACATCGACGTGGAGGGGCTGCGGACCGCCGTGTCCTGAAGCCCTGACAGATATCCGTCGAGGGCCTTCGCCCGATGGAGGGGCGGCCGCACCGGACCGTGCGGCCGCCTTTCGCACGTTCTGGACGGCCCCGAACGCCTTCCGAGCCGTCGAAATCAAGCCAAGTACGACCGCCCCCGCGGCACCCCAGCACCACCCGGATCCGCCTGGATCAAGACCGCATCAAGACCGCATCACGCCATCCACCGGTCCGGCAGCGCCTCCCTGCGCCCCGTGCGGGACCGGTCCGCCTGGTCCGCCAGCAGGCGGGACGCCTCGTCCGCGTCCCTGAGCCGGGCGGTCACCGTCTTGTTGGCCCCCGTGTCCACATGCACGTTCGCCAGGCCCTTGTGACGCTCCCACGGCCCCTGCGCCAGCCGTACGCTCTGCACCTTCGCGTGCGGGACGAGCGCCAGGCTGCGCCGCAGCAGGCCGTGCCGGGCCACGAACACGCTGTCGGTGACGGCGAGCCCGTATCCGCGCCACCAGAACGGCACGCACCACCCGGCGCGCCGCGGCGGACGGGCCGGCGACCGCGGCACGGTCACCCCCGGCAGTACCCGCTCGATCACGCCCTCGGCCACGGCGCGCGGAGCGACCGGCACCAGGAGCGAGTTCGACGAGCCCGCCACGTCCAGTTCCACCCGCACCCAGCCGCGCCCCCGCCACAGCAACGGTTCCACGATCCGTACGGTCTGCACCCGGCCGGGCGGCACGGTCTCGTGAGCGCGGTCCAGGAGGCCGTGGTCGATGCGCAGCCCGTCCGGCGACTCGCCCACCGTCCAGTCGTACTCCCCGACGAAACGCCCCACACTGCTCGCGCCCGCCGCGCCGAGGAGCGGCAGCGCGGTCGCGACGACCGTCCACACGCTGTGCGTGGCGAACCACAGCACCGGCGGAACGACGACCGCGGCGAGAAGGGTTCCCCAGGTGGCGCCGCTGAGGACGACCGACACCGCGAGCACGCCCGCCGGGACGTGCAGCAACTGCCGTACCGGGGCCTCGCCGACCTCGCGCGCCCTCTCGGGCTCGAATCCGGCCGCACGGGCGAGGAGTTCGGCCCGCAGGGCGCGGGCGTGGGCCTCGCCCAGATAGGCCAGTTCGTCCTTCTTGTCCGTGCCGATGACGTCGAGTCTGAGCTTGGCGACGCCCGCGACCCGGGCCAGCAGCGGCTGGGTGACGTCGACGGCCTGGATGCGTTCCAGCCGGATGTGCGCGGTGCGGCGGAACACCAGGCCCGTACGGATGCGCAGTTCCGCGCCGGTCACCGCGAAATGGGTGAACCACCAGGTGAGGAACCCGTACAGGGCGGCGGCCGGGACGAACACCGCGAGCCCGATCAGCAGCGTGGTCGTGGTCAGCCGCGAGAGCTGCCGCTGCGCCCCGTCCGGGTCGTGCATGGCCCACCCGAAGATCACGGCGACCGGCGCCCAGGCCCGCCGCAGCGGGGTCACGGGGTGCAGCCGGTGCTCGGTCACCGGGTTCTCGGGGTTCTCCGGGTTCTCCTCGCGCACCTCGTGCTCGGTGCCGGGCGTACTCACAGTCCCGCCGATCGTGCCTCGCCGAGCTCCGTCAGCCGGTCGCGCAGTCGCTCGGCCTCCGCCGGGTCGAGCCCGGGGATACGCGCGTCTGTCGCGGCCGCGGCCGTGTGGAGCTGCACGCTCGCCAGCCCGAAGTGCCGCTCGACCGGCCCGGACGTGACCTCGACCAGCTGCATGCGCCCGTACGGCACGACGGTCTCCTCACGCCACAGCACGCCCCGGCTGATCAGCAGGTCGTCGGCGCGCTCGGCGTACCGCCATGAGCGCCAGTTGCGGCCCAGCATGGGCCAGCCCCACAGCAGCAGGGCCAGCGGCAGCAGCGCGAAAGCCGCCCAGACCGGCGCGGCGAGCAGGGCCGGCAGCAGGGCCAGACCGATGGTCAACGGGCCCAGCCACACCACCAGCAACAGCCGTCGCATCCGCAGCAGACCGCGCGGCAGCCCGGTCCACACCGGCTCGGCCTCCGGCGCCACCGCCCGGGCGCCGCCGCGCGGCTCGTGCTCCCCGCCCTGTCCTGCCTCGTCCAACGTCCCCGTCTCCATCCCGTCAGCGTACGTACGAGAGACTGTTCCCATGAGTCCTACGACGGAGACCACGGTCGGCATCGGCGGTGCCGCCGAGAGCACCGACATGGTGCTCAACATCGGACCGCAGCACCCGTCCACGCACGGCGTGCTGCGCCTCCGTCTCGTGCTCGACGGCGAACGCATCATGCACGCCGAGCCGGTGATCGGCTATATGCACCGAGGCGCGGAGAAGCTCTTCGAGGCGCGGGACTACCGCCAGATCATCATGCTCGCCAACCGCCACGACTGGCTCTCCGCCTTCTCGAACGAGCTGGGCGTGGTCCTCGCCGTGGAGCGCATGCTCGGCATGGAGGTACCGGAGCGCGCGGTGTGGATGCGCACCCTGCTCGCGGAACTGAACCGGGTCCTGAACCACCTGATGTTCCTCGGTTCGTACCCGCTGGAGCTCGGTGGCATCACCCCGGTCTTCTACGCGTTCCGGGAGCGCGAGGAACTCCAGAACGTCATGGAGGAGATCTCCGGCGGCCGCATGCACTACATGTTCAACCGCGTCGGAGGCCTCAAAGAGGACCTCCCGGCCGGCTGGACCTCCCGCGCGCGCGAGGTGATCGCCGACGTGCGCTCCCGCATGGACGTCTTCGACGACCTGGTGCTCGGCAACGAGATCTTCCGGGGCCGTACCCGGGATGTGGGCGTCCTGACGCCTCAGACGGTGCACGCGTACGGGGTGAGCGGGCCGATCGCCCGCGCCTCCGGGGTGGACTTCGACCTGCGGCGGGACGAGCCGTACCTGGCGTACGGGGAACTCCAGGACACGCTCCGGGTCGTCACGCGCGAGGAGGGCGACTGCCTGGCCCGCTTCGAGTGCCTCCTCGGGCAGGCGCACAACTCGCTGGACCTCGCGGACGCCTGCCTGGACCGCCTCGCCGAGCTGCCGCCCGGCCCGGTCAACCAGCGTCTCCCGAAGGTCCTGAAGGCCCCCGAGGGCCACACCTACGCCTGGACCGAGAACCCGCTCGGCATCAACGGCTACTACCTCGTCAGCAAGGGCGAGAAGACCCCGTACCGGCTGAAGCTGCGCTCGGCCTCGTACAACAACATCCAGGCGCTGGTGGAGCTGCTACCGGGGACGCTGGTCGCGGACATGGTGGCGATCCTGGGGTCCCTGTTCTTCGTGGTCGGGGACATCGACAAGTAGGGCAAAGATGGTGAGTTTGAAGTTCAAACTCACCAGCTGGTTGTGCGTTCGGGATTCCAACCGCTAGGGCAGTTGCACGTCCGGAAAACCAACTGGCTGCAGCAGCCAGCCGAAGTCGCCCAGCCCGCCGGCTGCCGTGAGCTCGGCGGACTCACCCGCGCGCGCGAGGGCTCGTACGTACGCTGCCGGGTCGGTGGTCGCCAGGGACAGCGGCGGGCGGCCTCCGCTGACCCCGAGGGCGCGCAGGGCGTCCCGCTGGGTCAGCAGCCGGGCCCCGGGCAGGGCGCACGCGTCCAGCGCCACATGGGCGGTGATGTCGCACGAGCCGTCCGGAACCGGGGCGGTCTCCCGCCCTTCCCTGAACCCGGTGAGCGTCCCGAACGGCGGCCGGGCCCCGGCGGTGTGGGCGTAGTCGACGGCGACGGCGAGCCCCCGGCCGACGCTCGCCACGGCCGAGGTCCAGGCGGCGTCCCGGGGGCGCCCGATCTCGGCCCGCAGTCCCTCGGAGGGCTCCCCGGCGGGCAGCGGCCACCACCGGTCGAGCCACTCGGCGTCCGCACCCTCCACCGGGTCCCCGAGCCGTTCGGTTCCGTCCCGCCCTACGAGAACGAGGCGTCGTACGCCGTCGGGGTCCACCTGGGCGATGTCCAGGGGCACGTTGTCGAGCCACTCGTTGGCGAACAGCAGTCCGGTGACGCCCTCCGGGGGCTCCTGGAGCCACTCGATCCGGTGATCAAGATCACGTGGCCGGTCGGCGCGCTCGACCGCGCACCCGCGCGCGCGGGTAGCCACGTCCGGAGGGAGGGCCTTCAGGACGCCCGTCACCAGCTCGCCCCGGCCCGCCGCCATGTCCACGAAGGCCAACTCGGAAGGGTGTCCGACTGTCTCGTCCACCCGGCACAGCAGCCGGGCCACCGCCTCGGCGAACAGCGAGGAAGCATGCACTGACGTGCGGAAATGCCCGGCGGGGCCCTCCGGCCGGCGATAGAACCCCAAGGGCCCGTACAGCGCCTCTTCCGACGCCTCGCGCCACCCGCGCCACCCGCCGCCCGCCGCACCTGTCACCGCGCCAGGTTAAGCGCCGCGCATCACGGAGCCTCCACCTTGGGGAGTACGTGCGCCGGTCGCGGATCGGCCCTCCGGTTGACTCCTGCACACCGCACGTTTCCCTACGCTGGGTTACGTGCAGCGCCTCTATGACTTCCTCCGCAGGCACCCGACATGGTTCGACGGCTTCTGGGCCGTCGTCCTGCTCGGGATCTCCGTGGTGGGCGGAACCGTCGGTAAGGGGGCACAGCGCAGCGACCTCCCGGTCGTCTGGATACCGATCACGCTCCTGCTCTGCCTGGTGGTGGCCCTGCGCCGCCGCATGCCCGAGCAGATGCTGCTGCTGGCCGCCGCGATGGGTGTGGCGCAGCTGATCGCCGACGTGCCGTCGGGACCGGCCGACTTCGCCATGCTCGTGATCATCTACACGGTGGCGGCGACCGGTGCCCGCTGGGCCTCCCGATTCGCCCTGGTCGGCGGTCTGAGCGCGGGCGCGCTGGCGCAGCTGCGCTGGCCCACCGAACAGACGGGCCCCCTGGGCGACATAGCGATAGCGATCTTCCAGACCGTCCCGTTCGCCCTCGCCTGGGTGCTCGGCGACTCCCTGCGCACCCGCCGCGCCTACTTCGCGCAGCTGGAGGAGCGCGCCGCCCGCCTGGAGAAGGAGCGCGAGGCACAGTCCAAGGTCGCCGTGGCCGCCGAGCGTGCCCGCATCGCCCGCGAGCTGCACGACGTGGTCGCCCACAACGTGTCCGTGATGGTGGTCCAGGCGGACGGCGCCGCGTACGTCCTCGACGCCGCCCCCGACCAGGCGAAGAAGGCCCTGGAGACGATCTCCTCCACCGGACGCCAGGCCCTCGCGGAGATGCGCCGCCTGCTGGGCGTGCTGCGCACCGGCGAGCATCAGGAGAGCGGCGAGTACGTCCCGCAGCCCGACGTCGAACAGCTCGACGACCTCATCGAGCAGTGCCGCAGCTCCGGCCTTCCCGTCGACTTCAAGGTCGAGGGCACCCCGCGGCCGCTGCCCAGCGGCGTGGAGCTCACGGCGTACCGCATCGTCCAGGAGGCCCTCACCAACACGCGCAAGCACGGCGGCCCGAACGCGGGCGCGAGCGTGCGCCTGGTCTACTTCGACGACGGCCTCGGTCTGCTCGTCGAGGACGACGGCAAGGGCGCCCCGCACGAGCTGTACGAGGACGGCGGCTTCGACGGCCAGGGACACGGCCTGATCGGCATGCGTGAGCGCGTGGGCATGGTCGGCGGCACCCTGGACGCGGGACCGCGCCCCGGCGGCGGCTTCCGCATCAGCGCGCTGCTGCCGCTCAAACCCGCTTGACGACTGTTCATGGCGCTCGTTGACACCTGTAAGAGCACCTTTGTAAGACCCTTGTGGTCGCTTGTTCGCATGACCCCGTAATTGTTGGACTGCTGGACCGTCGGACTGCTGGATTGTTGGACTCTTGGCAAGACCCCTGACGACCTGTGAGGGAAGACAGAAAGGAAGAGAATCCCAATGGCGATCCGCGTGATGCTCGTCGACGACCAGGTGCTGCTGCGCACCGGGTTCCGGATGGTGCTCGCCGCCCAGCCGGACATGGAGGTCGTGGCCGAGGCGGGCGACGGCGTGGAGGCCCTCCAGGTGCTGCGGTCCACCGAGGTGGACGTGGTCCTCATGGACGTCCGTATGCCGAAGCTGGACGGCGTGGAGGCGACCCGCCGCATCTGCTCGGACCCCAACCCGCCGAAGGTGCTGATCCTGACCACCTTCGACCTCGACGAGTACGCCTTCTCCGGGCTGAAGGCGGGCGCCTCCGGTTTCATGCTGAAGGACGTGCCCCCCGGCGAGCTGCTGGCCGCGATCCGCTCGGTGCACAGCGGTGACGCCGTGGTCGCTCCGTCCACGACCAGGCGTCTGCTCGACCGGTTCGCCCCGATGCTGCCGAGCTCCGGAAAGGGACCCCAGCGCAAGGAGCTGCAGCGGCTCACCGACCGCGAGCGCGAGGTCATGGTGCTTGTGGCCCAGGGCCTGTCGAACGGGGAGATCGCGGCCCGCCTGGTCCTGTCCGAGGCCACGGTGAAGACACACGTCGGCCGCATCCTCACCAAGCTGGAACTGCGCGACCGGGTACAGGTGGTGGTCCTGGCGTACGAGACGGGGCTGGTGCGGGCCGGAGGGCAGGGCTGAGTGCCCGTACGGGACGCGGACGGAGGCGGGAGCGAAAGCGGGGACGTGACCCGCGCGTGACCACCGCCCACTAGTGTGCGCGCATGCTCCTGTGGATCAACGGCCCCTTCGGCGGCGGCAAGACACAGACCGCACACGAGATCCAGCGACGGCTGCCCGACAGCGTCATCTGCGATCCCGAGCACGCCGGCTTCGGACTGCGCCGCATGCTGCCGCCCGAACTGCGCGGGAACTTCCAGGATC
The DNA here is from genome assembly GCF_009377235.1 of Streptomyces acidicola. GTDB lineage: Bacteria > Actinomycetota > Actinomycetes > Streptomycetales > Streptomycetaceae > Streptomyces > Streptomyces acidicola. The sequence continues at coordinate 10,465 of NZ_VMNX01000100.1, read as the reverse complement.
TGGAGTCCTGGCGGCAGGGCGTCGTCGAGGTCCTCGATCTGGCCCTCACCAAGCACGACGGCGTCGTGATCGCCCCCATGACGGTGACCAGTCCCGCCTACTTCGCGGAGACCGTCGACCGGCTGCGCGAACTCGGGCACGACGTGCGCCACTTCACGCTCCTCGCCGAGCGCGAGACCGTCCTGCGGCGGCTGCGCGAACGCGGTCTTGGTCATCTCCTGCCGTACGTCGCCGGAAAGCGCGGCTCACTGCGCCGGGAGAGCTGGGCGGTGGAGCAGCTCGACCACTGTCTGGAGGCCCTGCGTGAGCCGGAGTTCGCCGAACACCTGTGGACGGACCAGTCGACGGTGCCGAAGACGGCCGACCGCATCGCCGTCCTGGCCGGGCTGACTCTGCGGCCGAACAGGGAGGGCGCGCTGCGGACGCGACTGCGGCAGGCGAAGGTCGGGCTGAAACACATCCGCTTCGACTGACCGGCCGCCCCTGGTTCTCGCGTTACCGGCCCCGCTTCCGGTACTCGACCGACCGGCCGCCCCGGGGACCTGTTCAGCCCCTACCTGAGGATGCCCTCCAGGAAGTCGCTCCCCAGCCGCGCCACGACCGTGACGTCCAGTTGGTGCAGCACATAGCGGCCGCGGCGGCGTGTCGTGATCAGACCCGCCTTCTTCAGGACGGCGAGATGCCGGGACACCTCGGGCGCGCTCAGGTCGTTGGCGTGCGCCAGCTCGCCCGTCGTGTACGGCGCCCTGGCTATGTTCCGGCACAGGCGCAGGCGTATGGGGTGGGCGAGGGCTTCGAGGCGCAGCTTGAGCACCTCCACCGAGGCGGACTTCGCCGGCTCGGGTCCTCCGACCGGGTAGTGCAGGACGGGGCGCCAGCCGACGGCGTGCAGCACCAGCAGGTGCGGCCAGCCGTGGTACGACGGCACGAAGGTGACGCCCGGGCCGACCTCGGGGTCCACAGCGGTCGTGGTGCCGTGCGAGAGCTTGTCGGCCTCGATGCGCGTACCGCCTCCGCTCGTGGTCAGGGAGAGCGCGGCCGAGACCGCCGTCAGCGCCTCCTCCAGGCCCTTGTGGCGCAGGATCTCGGTCTTGTGCCGGGCGTCGGCGGCCAGATGGACGTGGACCCGGCGCCAGGTGTCCGCGAAGAACGCCTCGTCGCAGTCCTCCAGCAGGCGCCGCACCCACGCCCGTACGGTCGGGGGGTCGGCCAGCAGGCGTCGGGTGAAGCCGAGCTGCTCCGGGCCGCGGCTCGCCGCCAGGTCCAGCGCGAGGTCGTGCTGTGCCTTGTCGACCAGGGGTGAGGGCAGCCCCGCCGCGTACTGGGAGCCGCAGGTGAACTCCAGGGCCGCCGCGACGAACCGCTCGTCGCTCAGCCGGTCCAGGAGGTCCAGGTCCTCGGAGAGCGTCGCCCCCGGGTGGCCCTCGCACTCCGGCAGGGCGGCGAACGGCATGAAGATGTCCGAGAACGTGTTCCGCCACAGGAACTCCGCCTGGGTCAGGCGGTCGGCCAGGTCCGGCTTGAGCGCGGCCGTGGTGGCTGTCACCCAGCCCTGCATGCCGGGATGGTGGCCCGGCTCGGCGAGCGCGTGCAGCGCGACGGCCAGCTCGGCCAGCGGCGACGTCCCGAAGACGACACGCTCGGCCGACAGCCCTGTGATGTCGATGCTCACGCTCATGCAGCCATGGTGCACCCCGCCACTGACAACGCCCTGCCGATTGACGACGCCCGTCAATCGGCGCGACGCGCACGGCGGACGGGGCGCAGCCTGGGCGGACCGGGTCACCTGCCCGACCGCGGTGGACCGGGCCACGAACCTCACCCCGGCGCACGTTCTGCGGCGCCTGTCCCGGACCCGGACCCCGACCCTGCCCGAGACGAGCGGGATGCACGCTCGTCGCCCTGTCCCGAGAGGCGGTACGCCGTGAGCGTCACCGAGCAGTACATCCTCGACACCTACCGCGCCCAGCGCCTCGGCGAGCCCGCCCCGCCCGCGCCCGGCGCCCACGACTGGGAGGTCGTGCGCGAACTGCGCGACCACCGGCGGTTCCGCGCGGCCGTGGCGGGCCGCCCGGCCCGCGGACGCATACGGTCCGCGGCGGTCCGGCTCCTGCGGACGCGCCCCTAGGGCCTGTTCCGAGTTCCCCGCCTGCGCCCCGACGCCCGGCACGCACTCCCCCCTCTCGGCTTCTCCCCCATTCTCGGCTTCGCTCGAGCGGGGGGACCCCATGAGCGGGGGGACACCCAGGCCGCACGGCGCCGCAGGACAGGTGGCTCCGCCACATGACCTGCGACACCGCACGCCGATCGCACGCTCCCCCACCCTCGAACCGCGCTTCGCACGGCTCGGGCGGGAGGTACCCCCCACTCCGCCGCTGCGCCCGCACTTCGCGCGGACGACGGGGAACTCGGAACAGGCCCTAGCCGACGCCTGCGCCCCCGGTGACCTCCCGCAACCGGGCCACGAACTCCGCCACCGCCTCCTTCACGTCGCCGGCCGTCCACTCCAGCCCGGCCGCCTTCACGACGACCTCGGTGTACGACAGTCCCGGGCCGCCCGCGTCCCAGGCGCCCGCGAACAGGAGGGTCCCCGTCTCCTCGCCCTGCCGGAGCGCGGCCTCGAAGAGGACGTCGGCCTCGTACGGCAGCCAGACCTGGAACTCGTGGGTGTGCGGCTCCTCCGGATGGACGCGCGCCCAGGGCAGCCCGGCCGCCGCGAAGCCCTCGCGGAGCGCGGCGGCCACCACGCGCGCGTGGGCCACGTACTCCGGCAGCCGGGGCAGCTCCCGCTCCAGTCCGGCCAGCGCCGACAGCGCCGTGGGGAACTGCTGGAAGACCTGGCCGCCGTACCGGTGCCGCCACGCCTTCGCCTCGTCGACGAGCCATCGCGGGCCCGCGAGCGCCGCGCCGCCGAAGCCGGCGAGCGACTTGTAGAGCGACACGTAGACGCTGTCCGCGAGGCCCGCGATCTCCTCCAGGGGCCGGCCGAAGTGGACGGTGGTCTCCCACAGCCGGGCCCCGTCGAAGTGCACCACCGCGTCGCGCTCGTGGGCGGCCGCGACGACCTCGGAGAGCTCCTCCCAGGTGGGCAGCACGAAACCGGCGTCCCTGAGGGGCAGTTCGAGCATCAGCGAGCCGAAGGGTTCGGTGAAGTCACGCACCTCGTCGGCGGTCGGCAGCCGCGGCTCGCTCGTCACCCGCACCGGACGCAATCCGCTGACCTCGCTGAACGCCTTCCGTTCGTGCACCTCGGGGTGGGCCAGCGCGTGCAGGGCCACGGCCGGGTTGCCGGTGCGGGCCGCCCAGACGCGCAGTGCCACCTGCTGGGCCATCGTGCCCGTCGGGAAGAAGACGGCGGCCTCCTTGCCGAGCAGCCCCGCGACCCGCTCCTCCAGGGCCTCGACGATCCCGTCGCCGTACATGTCCGCCGACTCGTTCAGGTCGTACAGCCCCGGCGCCGCCTCCTGCAGCAGCGCCAGCCGCTCCCGGATCGTCGCCAGGAACGCCGGGCGGTCCAGCACCCGTTCCGCCGCCCGGAACGCGGCGATCCGTCGCCGCCGGCGCCGCGCCGCCGGTGAGTCAGGGGCCTGCGCCGTCGCGTCCTCCTCGCCGTCCGGCTCCACGTTTCGCCCGTCGCCCCGAGCGTCCGCCCGCTCCACGGTTCCCATCGACTTCTCCGCCCTCTCGGTCACCCCCGGATGATGCATGCGCCCCACGCGCGTGGCATCCCCATTTCCGTGCCCGCGCGACGGGACGCGACGTGGGGTGACCCACAGCCTGTGGACAACCGATCGACCCTCGAACCAATCGCGTTAACATGACGAGAAATCGTCCGGTACCCAGAGCGGACTGGAACGGGAAGGCCACCGTCGAGTGAGTACATTCCAGCAACCCGACCCCAAGGACCGCCCCGCGCGGCTGGCCGTGGGCGTTGTCGGAGCGGGCCGCGTCGGGCCCGCGCTGGCGGCGTCGCTCCAGCTCGCGGGGCATCACCCCGTGGCCGTCTCCGGGGTCTCCGACGCCTCGAAACGGCGGGCCGCGGCGCTGCTGCCCGACGTGCCGCTGGTGACCCCGGCCGAGGTCATGGGCCACGCCGAGCTGGTGCTGCTGACCGTGCCGGACGACGCCCTGCCCGGGCTCGTCGAGGGGCTCGCCGAGACCGGGGCCGTGCGCCCGGGGCAGCTGCTCGTGCACACCTCCGGGCGGTACGGCGCGAAGGTGCTGGACCCCGCGCTGCGGGCCGGGGCGCTGCCGCTGGCCCTGCACCCGGCGATGACGTTCACCGGCACCCCCGTGGACGTGCAGCGGCTCGCCGGGTGCTCCTTCGGGGTCACCGCGCCCGAGGAGCTGCGGCTGGCCGCCGAGGCGCTGGTGATCGAGATGGGCGGCGAGCCCGAGTGGATCGCCGAGTCCGCCCGGCCGCTGTACCACGCGGCGCTCGCCCTGGGGGCCAACCACCTGGTGACCCTGGTCGCCCAGTCCATGGAGCTGCTGCGCACGGCGGGCGTCGAGGCCCCCGACCGCATGCTCGGGCCGCTGCTGGGCGCCGCCCTCGACAACGCCCTGCGCTCCGGTGACGCCGCCCTCACCGGCCCCGTCGCGCGCGGGGACGCGGGCACGGTCGCCGCGCACGTCGCCGAGCTGCGCGAGCACGCCCCGGGGGCCGTCGCCGGCTACCTGGCGATGGCCCGCGCGACCGCCGACCGCGCGCTCGCCCACGGCCTGCTCAAGCCGGAACTCGCCGAGGACCTCCTCGGGGTACTCGCCAACGGCACGGAAGGGGACGCCCGATGACGCCCGCGCCCGGGAACGAACGACGCCCGATGACCGCTGCCCTGCTGCGCACCGCCGAAGCACTGCACGCACGCGCGCGCGTGGGCCGCCGTGCCGTCGTGATGACCATGGGCGCTCTGCACGAGGGTCACGCCACGCTGATCCGTACCGCGCGCGAGATCGCGGGCCGCGACGGCGAGGTGGTCGTCACCGTCTTCGTGAACCCCCTGCAGTTCGGCGCGGGCGAGGACCTCGACCGCTACCCGCGCACCCTCGACGCCGACCTCAAGATCGCCGAACAGGCGGGCGCCGACGTCGTGTTCGCGCCCTTCGCGGACGAGGTCTACCCCGGCGGCGAGCCCCAGGTGCGGATCTCCGCCGGCCCCATGGGGGAGCGCCTGGAGGGTGCCTCGCGGCCCGGACACTTCGACGGCGTGCTCACCGTCGTCGCGAAGCTGCTGCACCTCACCCGGCCCGACGTGGCCCTCTACGGGCAGAAGGACGCCCAGCAGCTCGCCCTGATCCGCCGCATGGTGCGCGACCTGAACTTCGGCGTGGAGATCGTCGGCGTACCGACCGTCCGCGAGGAGGACGGCCTGGCCCTGTCCAGCCGCAACCGCTACCTGTCCGCCGCCGAGCGCCGTACGGCCCTGGCGCTCTCGCAGGCCCTGTTCGCGGGGCGCGACCGGCATGCCGCCCAGGAGGCGCTGCGCGCGCGGGCCCGGGAGGTGCCCGCCACGCGCGCGCGTGCGGAGGCCCTCAGCGCCATCGGCGAGTCCCGCGCCGCCGCCGACGCGCACGCCGTCGCGAAGGCCGTCCCGGCCACCACGTCGGGCCCCGCCGACGTCGTCGTGGCCGCCCGCCTCGTCCTTGAGGACGCCGCACGCCTGAAGCCGCCGCTGGACCTCGACTACCTGGCTCTGGTCGACCCGTCCGACTTCACCGAGATCTCCGACGGCTTCACCGGTGAGGCCGTTCTCCTCGTCGCCGCCCGGGTCGGGACCACCCGGCTGATCGACAACCTGCCCCTCACTTTCGGAGCCGCCTCGTGACCAGCACAGGCACGACCAGCACAGGCACGATCAGCACAGACACGATCAGCACGGGTATACGGCTGCACGCCCCCGCCCCAGGATGGGCCATCACCGCGGACGTCGTGGTCGTCGGCTCCGGGATCGCCGGCCTGACCACAGCCCTGCGCTGCCAGGCCGCCGGCCTGAACACCGTCGTCGTCACCAAGGCCCGCCTCGACGACGGCTCCACCCGCTGGGCGCAGGGCGGCATAGCGGCGGCCCTGGGCGAGGGCGACACCCCCGAGCAGCACCTGGACGACACCCTGGTCGCGGGCGTGGGCCTGTGCGACGAGGACGCCGTCCGCCTCCTCGTCACCGAGGGCCCGGGCGCCGTACGCCGGCTGATCGACACGGGAGCGCAGTTCGACGAGTCCTCCGAAGGACGACTGGAGCTGGCCCGTGAGGGCGGCCACCACCGCCGCCGCATCGCGCACGCGGGAGGCGACGCGACCGGCGCGGAGATCTCCCGGGCGCTCGTCGAGGCGGTCAACGAAGTAATCGAGGCCGTCAACGAAGCAAGGACGATCGAGGCCGTCAACGACGCAAGGACGTCAGGCACGCGCACGCGTGGACTGCGCGCCATCGAGAACGCGCTCGTCCTGGACCTCCTCACCGACGCCGACGGCCGCACCGCGGGCGTGACCCTGCACGTCATGGGCGAGGGCCAGCACGACGGCGTCGGCGCCGTGCACGCGCCCGCCGTGGTCCTCGCGACCGGCGGCATGGGCCAGGTCTTCTCGGCGACCACCAACCCGTCCGTGTCCACGGGCGACGGCGTGGCGCTCGCCCTGCGCGCGGGTGCCGAGGTCAGCGACCTGGAGTTCGTGCAGTTCCACCCCACGGTGCTCTTCCTCGGACCCGAAGCGGAGGGCCAGCAGCCGCTGGTTTCCGAGGCGGTCCGCGGAGAAGGCGCCCACCTGGTCGACGCGGACGGCACACGCTTCATGGTGGGGCAGCACGAGCTGGCCGAACTCGCCCCCCGGGACATCGTCGCCAAGGGCATCATGCGCCGTATGCAGGAGCAGGGCGTCGAGCACATGTACCTGGACGCCCGGCACTTCGGCGCCGAGATGTGGGAGCACCGCTTCCCGACGATCCTCGCCGCCTGCCGCGCGCACGGCATCGACCCGGTCACCGAACCCGTCCCGGTCGCCCCTGCGGCCCACTACGCCTCCGGGGGCGTCCGCACGGACTCCCGGGGCCGGACGACCGTCCCGGGCCTGTACGCGTGCGGAGAGGTCGCCTGCACGGGCGTCCACGGCGCCAACCGGCTGGCCTCCAACTCCCTCCTGGAGGGCCTCGTCTACGCCGAGCGCATCGCCGCGGACATCGCCGCGAGCCAGGCGGAGAACGGCCTTCACGCGCGTGTGCCGACGCCCGTCCCGTACCCCAGGAGGCCCGAGCACCCGCTGCTGGAGCCGGAGGCACGGTTCGCGATCCAGCGGATCATGTCCCAGGGCGCGGGCGTCCTGCGCTCGGCGGAGTCCCTGGCGGCCGCGGCCGCAGCCCTCGACCAGCTGCACACCGACGCACGCGACGCCCTCGACGAGAACGGCAAGACGGCCGAGCCCGGCGTCGACACCTGGGAGACCACCAACCTGCTGTGCGTGGCCCGTGTCCTGGTCGCCGCCGCCCGGCTGCGCGAGGAGACGCGCGGCTGCCACTGGCGCGAGGACCACGCCGACCGCGACGACACCCGCTGGCGCCGCCATATCGTCGTACGGCTGAATCCCGACCGCGCACTGGCCGTACGGACCACGGACACCCCAGACTTCCCCCCTACCGTCCCCCGGACCCCCGACCCGGCTCGAAGCGGGGGCACCTCCACGCACCGGCCCGAGCGCCTTCCCCAGGAGCAGTGACGTTCAAGTGAGTACCCCCGACCTTCCCCTCGCCCAGAGCGGCGGCTGCGGTGACGGCTGCGCCTGCGGCACGGACCCCGACGCGGACGCGCTGGAGTCGTACATGGAGTGCGGCCTCGACCCCGCCCTCGCCGAGCTCCTCGCCGACGCCGGGCTCGACCCGGTGGAGGTCGAGGACATCGCCAACGTGGCGATCCAGGAGGACCTCGACCACGGCGTCGACGTCACCACCGTCGCCACCATCCCCGAGGACGCCCGCGCCACCGCCGACTTCACCGCCCGCGAGGCCGGCGTCGTGGCGGGCCTGAGGGTCGCCGAGGCGGTCCTCTCCGTGGTGTGCACGGACGAGTTCGAGGTCGAGCGCCATGTGGACGACGGCGACCTGGTGGAGGCGGGACAGAAGCTCCTGTCGGTCACGACCCTCACCCGCGACCTCCTCACGGCGGAGCGCAGCGCGCTGAACCTGCTGTGCCGCCTGTCCGGCATCGCGACCGCCACGCGCGCGTGGGCGGACGCCCTCCAGGGCACGAAGGCGAAGGTCCGGGACACGAGGAAGACGACGCCCGGCCTGCGCTCCCTGGAGAAGTTCGCGGTGCGCTGCGGCGGGGGAGTCAACCACCGCATGTCGCTGTCGGACGCGGCCCTCGTCAAGGACAACCACGTGGTCGCCGCCGGCGGCGTCGCGCAGGCCTTCAAGGCGGTCCGGGAGGAGTTCCCGGACGTGCCGATCGAGGTCGAGGTCGACACCCTGCACCAGCTGCGCGAGGTCGTGGACGCGGGCGCCGACCTGATCCTTCTGGACAACTTCACGCCCGGCGAGTGCGAGGAGGCCGTGGCCCTCGTCGCCGGCCGCGCGCTGCTGGAGGCGTCGGGCCGCCTCACGCTGGAGAACGCGAAGGCGTACGCGGACACGGGTGTCGACTACCTGGCGGTGGGCGCCCTCACGCACTCCTCGCCCATCCTGGACATCGGCCTGGACCTGCGAGCGGCGGAGTAGGGCGGGTACGGGCCATGCTGCTGACGATCGACGTAGGCAACACGCACACCGTTCTCGGCCTGTTCGACGGCGAGGACATCGTCGAACACTGGCGCATCTCCACGGACGCGCGCCGCACCGCCGACGAACTGGCGGTCCTCCTGCACGGACTCATGGGGATGCACCCCCTCCTCGGAGAGGAACTGGGCGACGGCATCGACGGGATCGCGATCTGCTCGACGGTGCCGTCCGTGCTGCACGAGCTGCGCGAAGTAACGCGCCGGTACTACGGCGACGTGCCGGCGGTGCTGGTCGAACCGGGCGTGAAGACGGGGGTGCCGATCCTCACGGACAACCCCAAGGAGGTCGGAGCCGACCGCATCATCAACGCGGTGGCGGCGGCCGAGATCTACGGCGGCCCGGCGATCGTCGTCGACTTCGGCACGGCGACGACGTTCGACGCGGTCAGTGCGCGCGGGGAGTACGTCGGCGGGGTCATCGCCCCCGGCATCGAGATCTCCGTCGAGGCCCTCGGCGTCAAGGGGGCCCAGCTGCGCAAGATCGAGGTGGCCCGGCCGCGGAGCGTGATCGGCAAGAACACGGTCGAGGCGATGCAGTCGGGCATCATCTACGGCTTCGCCGGCCAGATCGACGGCGTGGTGAACCGTATGGCCCGTGAGCTCGCGGACGATCCGGACGACGTCACGGTCATCGCCACGGGCGGGCTGGCGCCCATGGTCCTGGGCGAGTCCTCCGTGATCGACGAACACGAGCCGTGGCTGACGCTGATCGGGCTGCGGCTGGTGTACGAGCGAAACGTGTCGCGTATGTGACGACTTCCCTGAGGGCTCCGCTGCGCAGCAGCTGGGCCGCGCGGGTCGCCCGCAGACCCCAAATGGCCCTCAGACCCCAAACGCCGGAGGGGCTGGAAGATCCAGCCCTGGTCGGCGAAATCCAGCCCCTCCGGCGTTTGAGGAGCGGGGGTCCGGGGCTGGCCCCCGAAACGGGGTCCGGGGCGGAGCCCCGAAGCCCGGGGGTCCAGGGGGCGGAGCCCCCTTGGCCGGGGTCGAAGGGGCGAAGCCCCTGGGGATGGGACGGGTAGCGGCACAGGGCGAAAAGCCCCGCCCTGTGCCACGGGCGCGCCGCACCCACCCGAGTGGCTCCCCCACGCCACGCACTCCCCACGCCGCCGTTTTTGTCTGATTAGCGCGTATCGTCGAAGTATGCCCACGCCCTACGGATCCCGCGGCGCCATGGCGTTCGGCACGGAGGAGCTGCGTGTGCTCCGCCGCGCTCTCGCCCTCGCCCTCAAGCCCAGCTCCGCCACCGCGGAGGACGTCCAGGACTGCCTTCGGCTCGCCCGGTCCGTCGATGAGGCCGCCCGCGAGGGCGCCCGGCTGAGGGCCTTTCTGCTGGCCGACCTCGCCCGGTACCGGGCCGCGCTCCCCGGCACCGCCACGGGCTATCTCGCGCTCCTGAACGACGCCCTGGGTGCCGGCCACCGGCCCACCGCGGACGACCTCGCCGCCCTGCGCGCCCTGCGCGGCAACCCCACCGCGGCCGATCTCCTGGACCGCTGCCTGGACCAATGCGGCGTCCCGGCACAGCAGGACGCCGAGTCCCGCGTCCATACGGAACCGGAGACGGCCACTACGGCGGCCGCCCCCACCGTCCCGGCCTCCCGTACCCGGCTCACCGCCCTCCCTGGAGGCCTCTCCGGCGGCACGCGCACGCGTACCGCCGCGCAGGAGCCCGCCAGTCGCCCCGCGGACAAGCCCGCC